>DATINX010000104.1:0-6982 GCA_035473835.1 Candidatus Dormiibacterota bacterium
TTCGCCGAATTCCTGACGCGAATCCCGGGCTGCTACTTCATGCTCGGTGCGATGCCGCCTGGAGAAATTCCTCCCGCGCACCACTCGCCTGGGTTTCGCATCGACGAAAGCTCGCTCGAGATCGGGGTGAAGGTGCTCGCCGGCTCGGCGTCGCGACTCGCCGCCGAGTAGCGACTCTTCTCGTGCTGGTCCTAGTCCCGCTTGTCCTCGGACTTGTCATCGGCGTCGCCGCCGGCGGCAAGCTCGGCAACCTCGCCTATCTGAGATTTCGGTGGCCGTGGCTCGTGCTCTTGGTCCTCGTCATCCGTGAAGGCGTCCTCTTCCCCCCGTTCAATCGCATCGAAGGCATCCAGTACGTCTACGTGGCCGCGCAGGCCGGGCTGGTGGCGTGGACCGCGTGGCACATCAAGCGCCTGCCCGGGGTGTGGCTGGTCACTATCGGGGCGACCATGAACCTGGTCGCCATCCTCGCCAATGGCGGGCGCATGCCGGCGACCGCGTCGGCGACGAGCGTGCTTGCGCAACGCGGCCATGTGGCTCAGTACGTGTTGATGGGACCGGGGACGAACCTCAACTGGCTTGGTGACTCGATCGTGTTTCCGTGGCCGGTGCCGGGCGCCTACAGCCCAGGCGACCTCGTGGTGGCGATCGGGATCGGCATCGTGATCCTCCTGGGCACCGTCCACCGTCCCGAGTCAGGTACTAAGCTGGATGAAACCACGGGCCGTATTGGGAGATACCCGCAGTGATCATCTTCTGGATCTTCACCCTTTTCGTCGGCGCTTCCGCTTTCGCGTTCGCCTACATCTTTCTTCAGCTAGGGGTTCTGTACTCACTCGGCTACGCACTCCTTTTGATGTTGGTGTGCAGGGGCATTCTCAGCATGGCGAGGCGCTGGTTGATCCTCCGCGAGCGTATGTCGCCAGAGACCGACACCCTCACGCGCACGGTCGAGACCAATCGCGCCATCTTCTGGCGTCGGGCTCTCTTCCTCGCTGCGATACCCATCCTCTATTTCGCAGGCGCGTACTACCTGGCCGGCCTCGCCCCTCAGGACGCGCTGGACGCGCTTCCGGGCGCGATCGTCTCCGGCCTCACAAACCTCCTCTATGTGCTGTTCCTGCTGGCCGCGAACTTCGTCCTCTTCCTGGGCCCTTTCTACATCTACACGCGCATCGGCAAGACGATGATCAACCCCGACGACGCCAACTTCGGCGTCAACATGGAAGATGTCAGGGGCCAGAAGGGCGCAGTCATCGAGATGCGCCGGATCCTCAGGCTCATCGAGCACGGAAGGCTGTACGTGAAGGCGGGCGGCAAGCGCGAGCGCGGCGTGCTCATGGTCGGCCCTCCCGGCACCGGCAAGACGATGCTCGCAAAGGCGATCGCCTCCACCCTCCACGTTCCCATCTACATCGCTGCCGGCGGATCTTTCGCCGGCATGTTCCTCGGCATCGACGCGCTCAGCGTCTACCTCATGGTTCGAGCGGCACGGAAGAAGGCGAAGACGTGGGGCGGTTGCATCGTGTTCATCGATGAGATCGATGCGCTTGGACAGAGGCGCTCGGGCACCGGTGGCGGCGGCCCAATGATGGGCGGCATGGGTGGGATGTTCGGGGGCGGCCAGCTCGGGCTGAACATGCTGCTGGTCCTGATGGACGGCATCGACAACCCGGGGATGATCGTGCGCCAGCTGCGCGGCCTCGTGAACCTGACCCTCGATGGCCTCTTCCTGCCGCGCGTGATCGCATTCAACGGCACACGCATCCAGCTGCGCATTCCGGCCCTCAAGGCTCCGAACTACAACATGCTTTTCATCGGCGCCACCAACCGGCCATCAGTCCTCGACGAAGCTCTCACGCGGCCCGGCCGATTCGGACGCCAGATCGTGTTTCGTCTGCCCAACCGCGAGGATCGCAAAGACATCGCGGCGCTCTATTTCGACAAGAAGCAGCACGACCCGGCACTAGACACGCCTAGCCGGCGAGAGGAATTCGCACGCATCACCGATGGCTACTCCCCGGCCGACATCGAGCAGGTCCTATCGCTCGCACTCCTCTACGCATTCGAGGACGGCCGCGACTCGCTTTTCTGGAAAGACATCCGAGAAGCCATGGGCAACGTGGAGGCGGGTCTGGCGATTCCGGTCGAGTACACGGAGCGCGACAAGATTGCCGTCGCGCGTCACGAGCTCGGACATGCCGTCGCGTCGCACTTTTTCCAAAAGGATCACTCGCACGTGCGGCTCTCGATTCGCCGCCGGGCCAACCCTCAGATAGGAGAGATCGGCGGCTATCACAAATCCCTACCAATGGAGGAGGAGTGGCTGGAGTTCCGCTCGCAGCTCGCCGCGGAAATTCGAGCCTCCCTGGGATCGCTGGCGTGCGAGCACGTCTTCTACGGGGAAAACACCACCGGCGTGACCATGGACCTCATCCAGGCGACTGCCACCGCGAGCAGGATGGTCGGAATTGTCGGCATGGGGCCCGACAAACTCGAGCCGGAGATGTCGCGCAAAGCCATCAACATCGGGGAGCAGCTCATTTCCGTCGTGCAGGTGACGCAAGGCGTCCATGAACAGGGCACCCCGTCCGGCGCTGTGCTCAACAACCCGACGGCTCGGCGCACCGTCGCTCAGCTGCTTGGTGCGGCGTACATCGACGACTGGCGCCTGATGTACGTGAACAAGGAGGGCATCGACCTGGCCGCCGAGGCGCTGATCGCTCAGGGCGAGCTGGTGGGCGACGAGATCAGCGGGCTGCTCGACTCCGTGGGTATGCGCGAACCGATGGCCGGCGATCCCTATCCCGAAGACCTGCCTCAGCTTCCGGACCAGCAGCGCCCAGCGGTTGTAACCAAGTCGGAGTCCGCCTGAGAAGGTTTCTCGCGGCGGCCGTCGCCGCGCTGACGATCGCGTTGCCCGCGCGAGCTGCTTTCGCGCAGGATCCGTTGGTCCCGCCCACCGGCCACCATGAGGCGGCGAGGATCATGAGCGCCGAGGTCGCGATGGCCCAGGCGCAGGCGCAGCTGACGGCGCTCAGCGCGCAGACGCCCCCGACCGCACTGCTCGACCGCGTCCGCTGGGAGCTCGCGATCGAGGCCGCTTCGTACGCGTATCGCGACGCCGCCCGGCAGGAGGAGCTGCGCCTCTACGAGGTGGCCAGCTACTCCAGCGTGCAGTCATCGGTGATCCCCCTCCTGCCCGCCCAGGTGTCGCGACCGTTCGACGATGCGATCGCCGGCCTGCATTCCATTTACGCCCTCGCCGGCATCGACCAGTACTACCTGGTCAACGTCCACTTCACCCACCCCTATACGGATGCGGCCCCTGTCGAGTCGCTGCGCTCGTACTACGCCGAGGCGCAGCAGCTTTATGGGGTGGACGCCAGCTACCTTGCCTCCATCAACTACATCGAAAGCAACTTCGGGCGGGTCAACGGGCCCTCATCGGCGGGGGCGCTTGGACCCATGCAGTTCCTGCCCGGAACATGGGCCAACTGGGGCAACGGCGGCAACGTGATGGATCCGCATGCCGCCATCCTCGCCGCGGCCCGCTACCTGAACCACTACGGAGCGCCAAGCAACATGCGCCAGGCGATCTTCCACTACAACTTCGACTACGACTACGTGGACGCGGTCGAGTTCTTCGCCCGCGCCTACCGCGCCGACCCCAAGTGGCTCGACCGCATGTACTACTGGAACACGACCGGCTAGGGATCCAGCAACCGGGCCAGGGTCAAACAGAGCCTCTCGCGCCGAAGGCTCTGAACTGAATGTGCGAGTATTTACTCGTGGAGTATCGGATCGAACAGTTGGCCCGGACGGCGGGCGTGGCGGTGGACACCATCCGCTTCTACCAGGGCAAGGGCCTGCTCGATTCTCCGCGCCGTGAAGGCCGGGTCACGTGGTACGGGGACGGGCACCTGGAGCGGCTGCGGCGCATCCGAGACCTGCAGCAGAGAGGCTTCACGCTCACCGTGATCCAGCGATTCCTTGCCGGCGAGCTCGAGCCCTCCGACGAGGGTCTGGTGGCAGCGGTGACCCGGCCCGCGGCACCGCAGACTCTGACGCTGGCCGAGCTGTCAGAACGCAGTGGAGTGGCCGAGCCGCTGCTGGCAAGCCTCGAACAAGCCGGGTTGCTGGTGCCAATCGAGGGTGGCGATGCGCCTCTCTACCCCGCTGACGACCTCAAGGCGATCGAGGCCGGCATGAAGCTGATCGCAGCCGGGATCCCGCTCGGCTCGTTGCTGGAGCTCGGCAAGGAGCACGCGGCCAACATCGACCGCACCGCCAGGCAGGCGGTGGACCTGTTCGACCATCACGTGCGCGAGCGGATCCAGTCGGAGGGCGGCGAGACCGAGGCGGCCGAGCGCAGGCTGCTCGCCCTTTTCACCGAGCTGCTGGAAGCCAGCGGCACGCTGGTCCGCCATCACTTCGAGCGGACACTTCTGCGCGCCGCTCGCGAGCACATCGAGAAGCGGTGATCGCAGGCGCGGTCCCGGTGCGAACATGGGAGCTCCAGCGCACACCTGACCTGGTCGACCTCGTGGGCGCGGCGCGTGATGCTGGCCATGAGGTGCTGCTCGTCGAACGTCCCATGCCGGACGCCGTCAGCGTGGCCGCGATCGGGCGCGCCTTCGACATCGTGGCCGCCGCCGGCGGCGTCGATCTCGAGGATGCGGACGGCACGGTCATCGACTTCGAGCCTGGTGAGAGCCGGCTGCTCGCCGCGGCCAGGATGTGGCGACGCCTCAGCGCCTCCCTTGTCGCCGGCGGGGTAGGCGCGGAGCCGATGGCCGTCGGCGGCTTTGCCTACCGGCCCGAGCGCGACCCGAGCGGACCATGGGCCGGATTCCCCGCCCTTCTCATGCGCGTCCCCGCTCTGGCGGTGATGAGGGTCAGAGGACGCACGTTTGCCACGTCGGCGTCCCCCGACGCTGCGGAACTCCTGGATCTCCTGCCGCCTCAAGCCAAAGCACCCGGCGCGCGAAGGCTCCAGGTGACGGCGCTTCGCAACGCGGTTTCCTGGACCGCAGCGGTCGAGGCCGCGGCCGCACGCTTGCGGGCGGGCGATGCCGAGAAGGTGGTGCTCGCCCGCGAGGTGATGGCGCGTGGCGACGGCGTCGTGGCGGCGGCGATGGTCGCGCGTTCGCTGCGCTCGGCTTACCCTTCTTGCTTCATCTACCTGATGACTGGCGCGGATGGCACAGCCTTCGTCGGGGCTTCCCCCGAGCTCCTGGTGCGGCGCTCAGCCGGCCGTGCGTTCGCGCAGCCGATGGCAGGTTCGGTGGCGCGCGGCGCGACCGAGGCGGATGACGAGAGGCTCGCACACCAGCTCGAGGCGAGCGCCAAGGACGGCACCGAGCATCGGCTCGTAGCGAGCTTTGTCGTCGAAGCCCTGAAGCCGTATTCGGTCACGGTCTCCGCTCGGCCGGCCGAGGTCGTGCGATTCACCAACATCCAGCACCTGGCGACGGCCGTCACCGCGGAGCTCCGGCAACCAGCAGCCGATGCGCTCGAGCTGGCTGCTGCGCTCCACCCCACCCCCGCTGTCGGAGGCTGGCCTCGAGCGGCGGCCGACGCCCTCATCGACGAGCTGGAGGCGATGGACCGCGGCTGGTATGCGGGCGCGGTGGGCTGGATCGATGCGCATGGGGACGGCGAGTTCGCCGTGGCCCTGCGCTGCGGCCTGCTCTGGGAGGACGGTGCTCGGCTCTATGCCGGCGTCGGTGTGATGCCCGACTCAGATGCAGCGCGCGAGCTGGACGAGACGGAATTGAAGTTCAAAGCCCTGCTCACCGCGCTCACATGAAGACGGAGATCAACGGCGCCCTCATCCACTACCGTCGCGAGGGCAACGGCTTTCCTATCCTGATGCTGCACGCGGGCGTCGCCGATTCCCGCATGTGGCAGCCCCAGGTGGATTCGTTCGCCAAACACTTCGACGTCATCAGGCCCGACATGCGAGGTTTTGGTGACTCGGAGCTCCCGCCACGGCAGTGGTCGCCGGTTGGCGACTTGATCGGGCTCATGGACGAGCTGCGTCTCAAGCCGGCGCACGTGATCGGGTGTTCGATGGGCGGCTCGCTTGCCATTGACTTTGCCATCGACCATCCCGAGCGCGTATCGAAGCTGGTCCTGGTGGGCGCCGGCGTGAGCGGCCAGAAGGAGGACCCTCGCCACGAAGGGCTTTACGCCGAGGTGATGGCCGCTGATGAGCGCGGCGATATGAATGCCGTCAATGAGGCCGAGATGTATCTGTGGCTCGACGGCCCCTATCGTCCGCGCGGATATGTCGCAGCACCGCTACGAGAGCTGTTCCTCGATATGAACGGCAAGAACATGCACGCGGATTGGGCGACCGCTCCGCGTCAGAACCTCGAGCCGCCCGCGGTGAGTCGCCTTGGCGAGATCAACGCCCCGACGCTCGTGATCGTCGGCGACGCAGACCTCGAGCCGACACGCGAGACCGCGGACATGCTCGCATCGTCGATCAAAGGCGCGCGCAAGGCGGTAATCCACGACGCGGCGCACCTGCCCAACCTCGAGCACCCGAAAGAGTTCAACCGGATGGTCCTCGACTTCCTCCTCGAGGATTAGTGGACTGTAACGGCCAGAACTGGAGCAGGCCGCAGGCTCGAAGACCGGCGTTCCAGGCGGCCGGTGCCAAGGCGCGGGTGGCGAGAGGAGGAAGGCATCTTTCGATGCCTGACGACGATCGCCGGGACCCGCAACGTAGGCATCAGCGCCCGCAGGGCGCCCGGCCGTCTGGGACGTCGGATGCTCCAGATATGGCCGGTACGGTCCACTAAAGCTTGGCTTGGATCGCCTGGATCGTCGAGCTGGAGCAGACCGAAGCCGGCTGCTGAGCGGTGATCTGGCAGACGGCGGCGGTGATCAAATTGGCGGAGCCCAGGATCGCTTTGGCCTGGGCGGAATCCGGCTGCCGCAGCTCGGCGGCGATCTGCGCCCAGGTCATGCC
>DATINX010000105.1:0-10855 GCA_035473835.1 Candidatus Dormiibacterota bacterium
CCGCGCCACCGTCTGGCTGTAAGCCATCCTGGTCGGCCCGATGACGCCCAGCACCCCTTTGAGCTGGTTGGACGGACCGTACGTCGTGAGCACGACCGTGCATCCTTTGAGCTGACTCGAAGCGTTCTCTGAGCCGATCACGATCTGCAGGTCCGAGTTCCCGATCAGCTCGCGAAGGAGCACCGTGAGGTAGCGGGTCTCCTCGAGCACCTCGAGAACCTGGTGCAGCCGCGAGGATTCCGCGAACTCCGGCTGCCGCAGGAGATTGCGCACCCCGTCATGGACGACCAGGTTTTCGGCGCCCCGCTCGTACTGGTCGAGCGCGGCCACCACGCGTCCGAGCAGCTCTTTCTCCAGGCCCAGCGCCGCCCCCTCGTAGTGCCTGCGAACTTCTTCGCCCGCTTTGCCGGCAAGGGTGGTGTTCAGCTTCGCGGCCAGCGTCGACAGCGCCGGCTGGCTTGCAGCCTCTGTGACCTGCACCACCTGCTGGCGCAGCAAGTTGCCTTCGAGCAGGAGGATGAGCAGCACCTCCTTCGGCTCCAGGGAGACCAGGTCGACATGTTTGATGCGGCCCTGGGAGCCATGTGGGGCGCTCGCGACCGACGCGTTCTGCGTGACCGCCGCGGTCGTCATCGCCACGCGCTCGACCAGGCCCTGAACATCGGCAGTCGCCTGGAGCAGCTCGTCGTGGATGAAGGCACCGACGCGCTCTGGCACCTCTTCGAGGTCCATGAGGAAATCGACGAAATACCGGTAGCCGGAGTCTGTCGGGATGCGTCCCGCCGACGTGTGGGGTTGGGTCAGGTAGCCGAGGTCGGCGAGGTCGGCGAGCTCGCTGCGAATGGTGGCCGACGAGAGGTTGACGAAATACCGGCTGTGCAGCGACTGAGATCCCACCGGCACGGCGCTGGTGGTGAACTCGTGGACGACCGCGCGGAGGATCTCTCGCTTCCTGTTTTCCATCCTGTTTTGGCACTCTCCCTTCGAGAGTGCTGACTACAGTACCGCGAGGGCGATCTGGTTGTGCAGATCCATGCCGCGCCGCGTGGGAGCCACCCGCCCGTCGACGCGTTCGATCAAGCCGGCGGAGGCCAGCTCTCTCAGCTCGGCCTCGAAGCCTCCAGGCACCACGATGCCCTCGGCGGTGCGTAGGCCGAGCATCAGCGCCTCGGCCCCGGCCTTGCGCTCGGACAGCTCCTCGCCGTCAGCCCGGGGGGCGGGGCTCGCGGCGATGTAATCGCGCGGCCGGGCGACGTTCCACGACCGCCAGGCGCGGGAGCCATCGGTCGTATACGAATGGGCGCCCGCCCCAGCGCCGTAGACAGGCCGGCACCGCCAGTACGCGAGGTTGTGGCGCGACTCGTAGCGCGGGCGAGCCCAGTTGGAAACCTCATAGCGGCGAAACCCGGCACCGTCCAGCTCTGCGCAAGCTGCATCCAGCTGGTCCCACTGCAGGTCGGGATCGAGTTCTGGCACCTTGCCCTCGGCGCGCCGGCGAAAAAGGAGGGTGCCCTCCTCGAACGTGAGGCAGTAGGTCGAAACATGGTCAGGTCCGAGCGCCAGCCCGCGTTTCAAGGTCTCGACCCAAGATTCGAGGCTCTGATGCGGCACGGCGTAGATGAGGTCGATGCTGATGTTGGACACGCCCATCGAGCGGGCCAGCTCGAAAGCTCGCGTGGCCTGGGCGGCGTCGGTCTTGCGCTCGAGCACCGCGAGCGCGCGGGGCTCGAATCCCTGCACACCCAGGCTGAGGCGGTTGACGCCACCCTCGAGCCAGGCCGTGATCCTGGCCGCGTCAGTGCTGGCCGGATTGGCTTCGAGAGTGACCTCGGCATCCGTAGCGACATCGAACGTCCCGCGGATGAAAGCGAGCAGCCGCGCGATGAGATCCGCGGGCAAGAGGCTGGGCGTGCCTCCGCCCAGGTAAACGGTCTGCAGCCGGGCGAACTCACGCTGCTCCCGCGCCGCCGCGAGCTCACGCTCGAGCGCGTCGACGTAGTCGGGCATGAGCCTGTC
Organism: Candidatus Dormiibacterota bacterium; assembly: GCA_035473835.1. Classification (GTDB taxonomy): domain Bacteria; phylum Chloroflexota; class Dormibacteria; order Dormibacterales; family Dormibacteraceae; genus UBA10449. The sequence goes on from DATINX010000105.1 coordinate 2,017, forward strand.
CATCCCGGCGTAGGCATTGAAATCGCAGTAGCCGCACTTGTGCTTGCAGAACGGGAGATGGATGTATAAATGCGAAAAAGCCCCTCCCCACGCCGTCGGGAGGTCGGCCGCAGGCCGGGTGGGGAAGTGCTCTTGAGCTGGGGCGCTCAAACTCAGGCGCCCTTGATGGTGTAGCGCTGGCCGCGGGCGGCCTCGAGCTCGTTGCGCAGATGGTCCGTGGCCTCCCGTTCGTTCGAGACGAGCTCCTTGATGCGCTGCCCCATACGATCCTCGACCCGCGAGATCTGCCGTCCGATCTGTTCGACATTGGCGTTCTGGCTGCGGTAACGCTCGCGCTTGCGCCACAGCCGGGCGTGTTCGTCGCGCAGGTCGGCGACCGACCGCCGGACGCGGCAGTCTATACAGCGTCCGTCCCGCGTTTGCGAGCTGGGCACCTGCTTTCCGCAGTCACGGCAGAAGATGAGAATGCTGCTCATATCGCCTTCAGGTCCGTCACCGTTGCTCCACTGAGCTCGCGAAGCCGGCCGGGATCGATCTCGAACACCGAGTCGGGCCTGCCCGCCGCCGCCCACACGACGCGATGGCCTAGCAGGTCGCGGTCCATGAAAATCGGCACCTCGGTGGCGTGGCCGAAAGGCGGCACGCCTCCGATCGAGTAACCGGTCGCGGACCTCGCGACCTCGGCGTCCGCCTTCGTGACGGGCTCGCCCGCGGCGGCTCCGAGCCGGCTCTCGTCGAGCCGATTGGCGCCGCTGACCAGCGCGACCACTGGATGGCCGGCGGCCACGAACACAAGCGATTTGACGATCTGGCCCACGTTGCAGCCGATCGCGCGCGCCGCGTCCGCGGCGGTCCGAGTCCCTGCAGGGAACTGCTTCACGGACAGTCCTATACCCGAATCGGCAAGCCAGGACTCGAACCTCGACATATTCAGAGGATAGGGTCAGTTGCACATGGCAACCGCGACCCCTCAGGCTTGCGAGATATGAAAACGGTTGTGACCGGAGCGGCGGGCTTCGTGGGCTCGCACCTGGTTGATCGCCTGCTGGCTGATGGGCACGAGGTGGTCGGGATCGACAGCTTCACCGACTACTACCGCCGCAACCGCAAGGAGCAGAACCTGGAGGCGGCTCGGAGCCATCGCAACTTCTCCTTCGAAGAGCTGGATCTGGTTGACGCCGACCTCACCGCCGCCCTGGAAGACGCGGACGTCGTGTATCACCTCGCCGGCCAGCCCGGTGTGCGGCCGAGCTGGGGGCACCAGTTCGACCGCTACGCGCGCGACAACATACTCGCCACCCAGCGCCTGCTCGAGCACCTGAAGGGAAGCCGCCTCAAGCGACTCGTCTTTGCCGGCAGCTCGTCCGTGTACGGCGACGCCGAGGCATTCCCAACGCGCGAATCGGCGGTCCCCCACCCGGTCTCGCCGTACGGCGTCACCAAGCTGGCTTCCGAACACCTGGCGCACCTTTACACGCGAAACTTCGGCATCCCGGCCGTGTCGGTTCGCTATTTCACGGTCTACGGGCCGCGCCAGCGTCCGGACATGGCATTCGCGCGCTTCATGGAGGCGCTGTCGGCCGGCCAGCCGATCGAAGTCTTCGGCGACGGCGAGCAGACGCGTGAGTTCACTTACGTGTCCGATGCGATCGACGGCACCATCAAGGCGGCGAGCGCCGATGTCATCGGCATGGTGTTCAACCTCGGCGGCGGCAGCCGCGTCACAGTGAACAAGGTGCTGGCAACTCTCGAGGAGATCAGCAAGCTCGAGGTCCACAGAGAGAATCTCCCCGCCGCGCCCGGTGACCCGCGCCACACGGGCGCTTCGATCAACCTCGCACGCGAGCGATTGGGATGGGAGCCTCGTATCTCGCTGCGCGAAGGCCTGACCAAGCAGTGGGAGTGGTTCCTGGAGACGCGCGGCGCCAAGCCGCCGGCGAGGGACTAGAACTAGCCCTAGCCGCCCAGCGCGAGCTTCCAGTCGATCGCGGTCCGCTCCAACGGGGCCTCGCACGCGCGCGATGCGGCTTCGCCTTCGATCGACGGCCGGCACACGAGCATCGCGCCATAGGTGCCGGAAACGAAGAAGTAGTGGTACTCGCCGGCGCCTTCCACATTTCCTGACAGGGGGACGTAGGCGCTCGCGATTCCGCTCTGGTCCGGCGTGCCGGTGCTCCACGTGCCGGCCCAATCATTCGCGGCCGTCGCCGTTGTGAAGCTCAGGAGTGAGGATCGGACTTCCATGTGCGTGTCGCCGTTGAGCGCGTAGTCGCCATAGACGAAATCGGTGACGCCGGCGGTCTGGAGCAGCTGGAGCGCCGCATCCGGGATCGCCACGTGCAGCATCACCAGCCACGCCTCGATTGGGAGCTGCGTCGCGCCGAGCAGAGTGATGTCGAGCCCAGGCGGCGGCAGCAGCTTCTTGTCGATCACCTGGGGCGTGGGCCGAGCCTTGGCCGCCGTCGCCTTCTTGAGCCCGTCGACGACCTTGGTCGCATTCCGAGCCAGCAGCTGGACATTTGCCGTCTGGTCCTTCTGGGACCAGATGATCGTGACCACGATCTGGCCGAGCCGGACGAACGTCCTCGTGACATACGGGGCGCCACCGCTGCCGGCAACACCGTAATAGAGGACCTGATCGCCCACCTTCGGCGAGGAGGGTGAGGTGCCGTAGGTGTTCTGAATGTTGGTCATCTGCGCCGTCGCGGAGGAGGTGGTGTCGAACACCGTGTAGTCGACCAAGAACTCTTCAGCTGTGCCGATATGTATGTAGCGCTGCGTGATCGAAAATTTCTGGGTGTAAGAAGTAGTCTCGGCATCCAGCGGACGGACACCGAAGGAAGGCGGCCCCTGCCACCAGTTGCTGTCGCCGAACAGCGTCCGAACGTCGCTCACCGTGGGGCCGGCCGCATAGACGTCCCCGGGCTTAGTGGTCGTGGTCGCGCGCGTGCAGGACGTCACGATCAGCAACCCAAGAGCGGCCAGGGCGAGCAGGCGAAGGCCTCTAGTCAAGCTTGAGCACCGCCATGAACGCTTCCTGCGGAATCTCGATCGAACCCACCCGTTTCATCCTTCGCTTGCCTTCCTTCTGCTTTTCCAGGAGCTTGCGCTTTCGGGTCACGTCTCCCCCATAACACTTTGCCAGGACGTCCTTGCGCATCGCCGATACGGTTTCTCGAGCGATCACCTTACCTCCGATGGCGGCCTGGATCGGTACCTCGTAGAGCTGCCGGGGGATGATCGACTTCAACTTTTCGACGAGCTTGCGACCCTGGATCTGAGCCTTGCTGCGATGGGTGATCAATGAAAGCGCGTCCACCGGGTCGCCGGCCACCAGGACGTCGAGCTTGACCAGGTCACCCTCGCGGAATCCGATCATCTCGTAGTCCATCGACGCGTAACCCTTGGATCGAGATTTCAGCTGGTCGTAGAAGTCGTGGATGATCTCGCCCAACGGAATCTCATACTCGAGCACGACACGGTCGCCGGGACGGTGCTCCAGCTTCTTGAACACGCCGCGGCGTTCCTGGCTCAGCTCCATCATCGGACCGACATACGTCGACGGAACGATCAGCGAGAGCTTCACGAATGGCTCCGAGATGGACTCGATCGCGGTGGGATCAGGGAGCAGCGCCGGGTTGTCGACGTCGACCATTTCCCCCCGCTTGAGCATGACCTTGTACTCGACCGTCGGCGCGGTCGTGATGAGGTCGAGCTCGAACTCTCGCTCCAGCCGCTCCTGCACGATCTCGAGGTGGAGCAGCCCGAGGAACCCGCACCGAAAGCCGAAACCAAGCGCCGCCGAGTTCTCGGGCTCGAATGACAGTGCGCCGTCGTTGAGCTGCAGCTTCTCGAGCGCTTCCTTCAGGTCGGGGAACTGCTCGGAGTCGGTGGGAAAGAGCCCTGCGAAGACCATAGGCTTGACCTGGCGGTAGCCGGGCAGTGCGGTCGACGCCCCGTTTTCCGAGGTCGTGATCGTGTCGCCGACGCGGGCATCGGTCACGTTCTTGATGGCGGCGATCACGTAGCCGACCTCGCCTGCGCTGAGCTTCTCCGCCGGCCGCGGATGAGGCGCGAACCACCCGACCTCGTCCACGTCATGCACCTTGCCCGTGTTCATCATCCGGATCTTCGAGCGCGGCTTGATCTCGCCGTCCACCACTCGGACGTAAGTGATCACGCCGCGATACGTGTCGTAATGCGAGTCGAAGATCAGCGCGCGCAGCGGCGCCGACGGATCGCCGCGCGGCGGCGGGACCTTCGCGATGACGGCTTCGAGGATCTCCTGCGTTCCTATCCCCTGCTTGGCGGAGGCGAACACGACCTCCTCGCGCGGGATGCCGGTGACGTCGGAGATCTCCTCGGCGACCATCTCAGGCTGGGCGGCTTCGAGGTCGATCTTGTTCACGACCGGGATGATGGTCAGCCCGGCCTCGACCGCCTGGTAGAGATTCGCGAGTGTCTGAGCCTCAATGCCCTGGGCCGCATCGACCACCAGGATCGCGCCTTCGCACGCGGCGAGCGACCGCGAGACTTCGTAGGCGAAGTCGACATGGCCTGGAGTGTCGATGAGATTCAGCTCATAGCTCTGGCCGTCACGCGCCGGGTACGTCATGCGCACCGCCTGGAGCTTGATCGTGATCCCGCGCTCGCGCTCGAGGTCCATGCTGTCGAGGACCTGGTCCTGCATTTCGCGCTGGCTTATCGAGCCGGTGAACTCGAGCAGCCGGTCGGCAAGCGTCGATTTCCCGTGATCGATGTGGGCGATGATGCAGAAGTTGCGCACGCGCGCCTGGGTGGCTGTGGGCACGGTCAAATCGTAGTGGGGTGAGAAACACGACCCGGCGTGGGAACATTCGCCCACGTCATGGTGCTCGCCATAGGTGTCGCGCTCTGCCTTGTCGGCTTCGTCCTGCTTTTGAACATCGGCGGCGCCGCCGACGTGGTCATGAAGCGCGTGACCTCTCAATCGCTGGGCGAGCTCGCTCCGGGATACGCCGCGACGCGCCGCGGCTTCAACGTCTACGCGACTTTGATCACGGCGATCGGCGTGTTCGCGGTAGGCCTCGCCATCGCCGGATCGTTCGTCTCCGTCGGCACCAGCCTGATGGTGCTCGGGGGGATCACCTTCGCGGGTGCCTCGGTGATCGCGATCGCAGGCGAGGTGGAAACCTACCGCGGCCTGAAGCGCTAGAGCCGGCGGCGGACCGCCAGCGCAATCGCCAGGCCGGCCATGGCAGCCGTGTCTGCGCGCAGGTTGCGCGGGCCCAGGCCGGCCTTGCCGGCGACGAGGCCCAGCTCGCGCTCAGTCCAGCCGCCTTCAGGGCCGACGAGAAGAGTGACATCGCGGGGCTCGCGCACGTCCGCCAGGTCGATGGACGCGCCGCGCACGAGCATCAAGGGATGCTCGGCGGCGGCCACCACCGCGTCGAGCGACGCGCGCGCCTCGATGGTTGGTACCCGCAGGCGTCCCGCGAGCATCGCCGCCTCGCGGCTGATCGTGTTCCAGCGTTCGAGCTTGGCCCCGCGCGCGACGCTGCGGTCGGCTTGAAAGACGTGAAACGCGAACGCGCCCAGCTCGGTGCACCGCGAGAGGACCAGCTCGAGGGCAGGTGCGGGGAGGTTGGCGATGGCGACTGCGATCTGCGCGTCGGGCTCGGGCCTGTGCTCCCGCTCGGCGACGATCACGCCCTCGACGCGCTCGGGCGAGACCTGGTCCAGGTGCACCGTGAGGAGGAATCCTTGCGGATCGACCACCTCGATGTCCTCTCCCACCCGGGCCCGAAGCGAGCGGGCAAGGTGTCGGGCGTCGCCGCCGATGATGACCGCTCGCCCGCCCTCTCGTCTCGCGAAAAACGACGGCAAAGCCCTGCGAGAGCCTGCCTACATCACATCGAAAGTTTCGTAGACGGCGATCGACCCACCGCTCTTGAGGATCGGGCAGCCCTTCGCCATCTTGGTCGCGGCGTCCAGCGAGCCGGCCTCGACGATGCTGTATCCCGTCGCCCGCTGGCCGATTGGTCCCTTGGCGACCGTGCCGTCTGGCTTGATCTTGTTCACCGCGCCTGAGAACGGGTTGCCGCCGTCCACGACCGCGGCGCCGAGCTTCCCGTACCACGTGCCCCACTGCTTCATCACCCGCGCCTGCGCAGCCGGGGTCTCGGGCATGCCGCCACCGTAGAAGACGAGGAGATACTTCACCGTTTCGATCCCTCCCGGAAGTGCCGTTGACGCGTCGCCGTCAGCCTAGCCGATGCCTGGTCGTATGTCGTCTAGTCGATTGGGCGAGCACCTCGGCCCTCAATTCCGCGAGCTGCGCGAGCGCGTTCGCCAGGCGCTCGCGGTTGGCCGGGTCGTTGAGCCATCGGCTCTGGCCCGAGGGGTGAGGCAGCGGCACGATCACCGGTTCACTGCCATAGGTGCGTCCCACTCTTTCTTCCAGCGAGCCCCGCCCGAGAAAGCGTGTGATCGCCAGCTGGCCGACCAGGACGATGACCCTGGGCCTGAGAAGGTCGAGCTCCGCATCGAGCCAGTACGAGCAGTTCGCAACGGCGGCGGGCGGCGGGCGCAGGTCGCCTGTGCCTGTGCGGTTGCGGCCTGGGAAGCAGCGCATGAGCGCGGCGATGTAGGTGAGGTGGCGGAACTCCTCGGCGCTGGCGAAACCGGCCCGCAGCATCCAGCGGTCGAGCTCCTTGCCGGCGCGACCAGCGAAAGGCCGGCGCTTCTCGCGCTCGGCCGGCCCGGGGGCCTGCCCGATGAGGAAGAAGGGTGCGCCCCATTCGCCGGAGAACGTGGGATTGGCCTCGGGGATGATGCCCGCATCGACGCAAACATGGCAGGCTCGGCAGGCCCCCTGGAGGGCGCGAAGTGCGGCCGGCCCACGAGATGGCATGGAGCCGACGCTACATCACATCCCGGGATCGCCTCGCCCGCCTCGAGGTCGAGTTGCCAGGCCCGGTAACATCGCAGCCGATGAGCCCCACTCCCCAGCAGGTTCTCGACGTGCTCTCCCACATCCAGGATCCCGACCTTGGCCGCGACGTCGTCAGCCTCGGCATGATCAAGGAGCTGGACGTAAGCCCGCAGGGCAAGGTGAGCTTCACCTTCGAGCTGACCACACCGGCCTGCCCAGTGCGCGACCGCTTCAAGACGCAGGCCCAGGATCTCGTCGGCGACATCCCTGGCGTCAGCGAGGTCGAGGTGCGCATGACCGCGAACGTGCGCCAGGCGTTCATGCGCCCCAAACCCTCGGAGGTCCTTCCCGGAGTCAAGCAGACCATCGCGGTCGCCTCGGGCAAAGGCGGGGTCGGCAAGTCGACCGTGGCCGTCAACCTCGCCGCCGCGCTGAGCAAGGCCGGCGCCACCGTCGGGCTGCTCGACGCGGACATCTATGGGCCGTCGGTCCCGGCAATGACCGGCTCACACAGCGTGCCCGAACAGGTCAACGGCCAGCTGAAGCCCCTCGAGGCTCACGGGCTGAAGCTCATGTCGTTCGGCCACATATATCCCGGCGACCAGCCCACCATCTACCGCGGCCCGATGGTCGGCAAGGCGATCGAGGCGATGATGACGCAGGTCGATTGGGGCCAGCTGGACTACCTCGTCATCGACCTACCGCCCGGCACCGGCGACGCATCGCTCACGCTCGCGCAGGCCGTGCCGCTCACAGGCGTCGCGATCGTCTGCACCCCGCAGGACGTCGCCACCGACATCGCGGTCAAAGCCCTGCAGATGTTTCGCAAGCTCAACGTCACGCCGCTCGGTCTCATCGAGAACATGAGCTGGTACATCTGCCCGAGCTGCGGCCACCGGCACGAGATCTTCAGTCATGGCGGCGCCGAGGCCGCGGCACAGCGATTGGGTGTGCCCTTCCTCGGTGCGGTGCCGCTCGAGGAGTCGATCCGCGAGGACGCGGACGCCGGCACGCCGGTCGTCATCTCGCGGCCCGAGTCGGCCGGCGCGCGCGCCTTCGTCGAGATCGCCTCGCAGGTCGCCGCGCGCACATCGATTCAATCGTTCCGGCAGCTGCCTGTCATCAACGTCCGGTAAGACCGTTCTGAAAGACCCTGACCCCTACCCACTCAACGTCGACGTCGACCGTGAACGCCAGGTCATGGTCATCGCCTGGGAGGACGGGCATCGCAGCAGCTATTCGGGCGAGCGTCTGCGCTGGGCGTGCCCATGCGCCGAGTGCCGGGGCGAAGCCGGCGCCCCCGGCCGCCTCGCGCGCTTGAAGACGCTTGAGCCGAACGAGCTGCGTGTCAAAGACGTCGCGCTTGTCGGGCAGTACGCGCTTCAGATCGCATTCGAGAGCGGCCACGCCACCGGCCTGTACACCTTCTCTTTGCTCCGTGCGATGTGCGATTGCCCGGAGTGCCGGGCGCGGCGGTCGACCGCCTAGTCTTCACCCGGGCCGCGTCCCGGAGCCGGGGGTCCGCGGCATATTCGCGGCATCGGCGGCCGGAGCCAAGGAAAGGGTGGCGCTAGGAGGAGCGCATCCGTTGATGCGTGACGACGCGGCGCCGGGCCCCATGACGCCGGCTTCAGCGCCGAAGGCGCCCGGCCGCCTAGGACGCGAAGATGCAAGGAACCCCGGCTCCGGGACGCGAAAATGGGATAATCCCCGCGCTCCGTTGTCGCTGCCTACGTCGTTTCAAGAAACTGAGCCTTGGGCTGCCGCGGCCCCAACTCGAAGGCGCACCAGGCGCAGAGGCCGGTTCGCACGCAGAGGTTGGATCGCCCTGGGCGCGCTCGTGGCTATCGCCCTGACGGCGGGCGGCGGCGTGCTTGCTTTCGAGAACTCGCTGCCGACTTCGGTCGCACTCAACGTCAAGAGCGG
>DATINX010000106.1:0-3813 GCA_035473835.1 Candidatus Dormiibacterota bacterium
TTCGCAGCGCACGCACATGCAGGTCACCACCTCGCTGGAGACCCTGCTCGGACTGCCGGGGGCGCCGGCGGCGGAGATGGAGTTCGCACTCCCCATCTCGTCGAAAGCGGTCGAGCGACTGGCCTGCGACTGCAGCCTCACTCGCATCCTGCTCGACGCCGACTCCATGGTCATCGACGTCGGGCGCGCCAAGCGGGTGGTGTCGGGCGCCCAGAGCAAAGCACTCAGAGTTCGGGACGGCGGCTGTGTCGTACCAGGCTGTGATCGCCCGGCGAGGTGGAGCTCAGCCCACCATGTGGTGCACTGGATCCATGGCGGTGCGACTGACCTTTCCAATCTCACTCTTCTCTGCTACCGCCACCACGGGATGGTCCACGAGGGCGGCTGTCAGCTGGTGCGCGGGGACGACGGCCGCATGCTGCTCGTCCCGCCGGCGACTCCGTTCCAACGGTTGGCACGCGGGCCTGACTAGACCCGATGGCGGCGTAGTCTCAGCTTGTGACGATCGAGCGCAAGGGGACGCGCTGGTCCGCCGCCCGCCTGCAGGTGGTTGCTCGCAAGCTCATGAATGCCTCCACCCTCTGCGCCATCGCGACTGTCACGCCTCGCGGGCAGGCTCATATCAGCCACGTCTACTTCGCCTGGGCCGACTCCTATGAAGTCATCTGGATCTCCGACCCCGATTCGCAGCACTCGCGCAACCTCGTCGCCAACCGCTCGGCGGCGGTCACCGTCTATGACTCCCGGCAGACCTGGGGGCGTCTGGATCGCGGAATCCGTCTGTTCGGCGTCGCAGCCGAGGTCGACGGAGGTCGTGCACGCGATGCCGAGAAGGTCTATGCGGCGCGGTTCAAGAGCTATGGCGGGCTTGATGACTCGCTTCGCCTGTATCGGTTTCGACCGCGCACCATGCAGCTTTTCGACGAACTCTCATTGTCGCCAGGCACACTGGTGACCGCCAGGGTCAGTCGCGACGGGCTGACATGGCTTCGAACGGAGGTCTGGGCCTAACCGCAGAGGCCGGCTACTGGCGGACGATCGCCGCGGCGCCTTTCCTCAGGACGTACTTCTGGATCTTGCCCGTCGCGGTCTTCGGCAGCTCCGGTACGAACGTCACGCTGTGCGGCGCCTTGAAATGAGCCAGGCGGTCGCGACAGAGCTGGATCAACTCCTCCTGCGTCGCGGTCGCCCCTGCCTTCAGCACCACGTATGCGTGCGGCGCCTCCCCCCACTTCTCGTGCGGCAGCCCCACGATGGCCGCCTCCTGGACCGACGGGTGACGCAGCAGCACCCCTTCCACCTCGACCGACGAGATGTTCTCTCCGCCGCTGATGATCACGTCCTTGATCCGGTCGCGGATCTCCACGTAGCCGTCGGGGTGCATCACAGCCGCGTCGCCCGTGTGGAACCACCCGTCGCCCATGACCTTCTTGGTCGCTTCCGGATCCCGGTAATAGCCCTCCATGATCACGTTGCCGCGGAACACGATCTCTCCGAGCTCCTGGCCATTCATGGCCACGTCTTTGCCGGCGCTGTCCACCACGCGCAGCTCGCCCGCGGTGATCAGCTCGACCCCGGTACGCGCTTTGATGACCGCTCGGTCGACGGGCGCCAGGCGCCGATGCTCGGGACGGGGCTCGCAGATGGTCAGGAAGGGTGAGGTCTCGGTCAGCCCGTAGACCTGCGTCACCTCCCAGCCGAACTCGCCCTCCATCCTCTCGATGGTCGCCGCCGCCGGCGGCGCGCCCGCCGTCACGACATTGACCCCACGCGGCACTTCGCCTCGCGTGGCGGCCGGCGCGTTGGCGAGGGCAATCAAGACCGTCGGCGCGGCACAGAGCCAGCTCACGTGCTCATTGCGAATCAGCTCGAAGACCCGCGCCGGTTCCACCTTCGGCAGGCACACATGCGTCCCGCCGACCGCTGTGACGAGCCAGACGAACGTCCAACCATTCGCATGGAACATCGGCAGCGTCCACAGGTAGCGATCGTCAACGCTGGGGTGAAGATGGACGAGAGTGCCCACGACGTTCATCCACGCATTTCGGTGCGTGATCATCACGCCCTTGGGCTTGGCGGTGGTTCCGCTGGTGTAGTTGAGCGACAGCAGGTCGCTCTCGGCGATGTCGGGCCGTTTGAAGTCCGGCCCCGCGGTGGCCAATGCGCCCTCGTACTCGATCCACCCCTTGCGGCCGACGGCGCCGCCGAGCGCGACGAAGTGCTCGACTCCGGTCAGCTTGCCGCGAATACTGTCTACCGCCTCCATGTGATCCGGGTGAACGCACAGGACCTTGGCGCCCGAGTGTTCGGTGATGTAGACGAAGTCGTCTGGTGTCAACCTGTAGTTGATCGGCACCAGAACCGCACCTATCTGCGGCACCGCGTAGAACGACTCGAGCTGCTCGTGAGTGTTGGGCGCGATGTACGCGACCCGGTCGCCCTTCTCAACCCCCAGTCCATGAAGCGCCGCCGACCACCGGTCACATCGACCGAGGAACTGCTCGTACGTCATACGCAGGTCGCCGTCGATGACCGCTTCGCGGTCGCCGTACAGCTTCCGCGCCCGCCGGCCGAACTCCAGCGGCGTGAGGGGGGTTTCCATGCGAAGAAATTATGAGTTCAGCATCAGTGCGAAGTCGGCGGTCTGGATGCCGCCGACGAAAGCGCCATGCGCCCTGGGCTCCAGCTCGACCGCCCGCTCGTATACGAACGCGTAAACGTTGTCCAGGGTCCAGTCGCCATAACCCTGGATGCGCAGCCCGTAGGCCAGCCCCCGGTCCTTCGTGCCGCGTTCCAACAGGTCGAGCGCGCGCGTGTAAATCGCCTTCAGGATCTCGAGCTGCATCGACAGCTCGGCGATCGTCTTGGGGTCGCCCTCAGCCTCGACCAGCTGGTCGATCTGGGCCTCAAGGTCGGCGATCTCCTTCATGTAGTCGTTCACCGTCACGACCCTCGTGACCGAGTTTACTAGTGAATCAGGTAGTTCGAGGCGACCGAGGCGGCGATCAGGATCGCGATGATGTTGACGACCTTGATCATGGGGTTGATCGCCGGGCCGGCCGTGTCCTTGTTGGGGTCTCCGACAGTATCGCCGGTGACCGCGGCCTTGTGCGCCTCGGAGCCCTTGCCGCCGAGGTGGCCCTCTTCGATGTACTTCTTGGCGTTGTCCCAGGCGGCGCCGCCGCTGGTCATCATCAAGGCCAGGAACAGACCTGTGACGATGGCGCCTAGCAGCATGCCCCCGAGAGCCTTCGGGCCGAGGATGAAGCCGACCGCCAGCGGCGCCACCACCGGGATGATCCCGGGCAGCACCATCTCGCGCTGAGCGGCGGCGGTCACGATCCGGACGGCGGTGCCGTAGTCCGGCTTCGCGGTGCCTTCCATGATCCCCTTGATCTCGCGGAACTGCCGGCGGACCTCCTCGACGACCAGCCCTCCCGCGCGTCCGACGGCCAGCATCGCCAGCGAGCCGAACAGGAACGGCAGGATGCCGCCGAAGAACAGCCCGACGATCACCAGCGGGTCTGAGAGCTCGAACGTGGTTGAATGGCCGGCCCGAGCGAGCTCTTGCGTGTATGACGAGAACAGCACCAGAGCGGCGAGGCCGGCAGACCCGATCGCGTAGCCCTTGGTCACCGCCTTCGTCGTGTTGCCGACGGCGTCCAGCGGGTCGGTCACTCCTCTCACCTCGTCGGGCAGGTCGGCCATCTCGGCGATTCCGCCCGCGTTGTCGGTGATCGGGCCGTACGAGTCGATGGCGACGATGATCCCGGTCATCGACAGCATCGCCACAGCCGCGATCGCGATCCCGTA
>DATINX010000107.1:0-5860 GCA_035473835.1 Candidatus Dormiibacterota bacterium
CATCAACCCTGGAAGCGCATATGAAGAAGGCATGTTGATGGGGGCGGTCATCAACCTCGACGCCAAGAAAGGCATCAAGAGCTATCAACTGGTCAACGGATAAGCGAAAAGGAGAGGGAGAAAAGACATGGCTGAATCGACTATGGGCTCGGCAGGGGGGCGGCCGACGCTCTTCTTGCGCAATGCCACCGGGCTGGTCAAGGCCTGGTCGACCTTCGATGCGTTCGTCTATTCGTTCTGGTCTGTGAACCTGATCACGCTCGGCCTGTACGGCATGTCATACGTCTATACCGTGCCGGATGGGCAGCTGCTCGCGGCGATCTTGCTCTTCGGACTGCTCACAACATTCCTGGTCATCACATACGCGATGTTGGTGAGCGTGATGCCGCGCACAGGCGGCGACTATGCCTGGCAGAGCCGCGTGCTCGGTGGCGGGCTGGGCTTCGTGCTCTCCATCACGGGGTGGTGGTTCACGCTGTTTCTCTGGGCGCCGATCTACGCGAACATCCTGAATGTTCAATTCTTCCTTCCGCTGGCGTACACCCTCGGCTGGTCGGGCATCTCCACCTTCTTCACTGGGCAGACCGGCCTGTTCGTCAGCTGCCTGGTGGTCCTGGCGTTCGTCAGCGTCATCGTGACCCTGGGTATGGAAACCTATGCAAGGGTCCAGAAGATCTGCTTCTGGATCGGACTTGTCGGGCTGGTAGTCGTTTGCGGTTTGCTGCTGTTCGCCAGCCAGCAAGATTTCCAGAACGCGTTCAACCGCGAGGCCACGGCAATCTTTGGCGCCAAGGATGGGGCCTACCAGGCGACGATCGACGCCGGGACCAAGGCCGGCTACGCGCCTCACGATTTCAGCTTCTTCTCGTTTGGCCCGGTCTTCCTCCTGATGCCCTGGCTGGCCTTCTATCTCTTGTGGCCGAACTGGGGCGCCACCCTCTACGGCGAGGTGCGCGGTGCCAAGGACATCCGCAAGCCCTTCTGGAGCATGTTCTGGGGACTGTGGGTGACGATCGCCCTGGTCGCCGTGGTCCTGATCCTGGTCGTCAAGACCATGGGCTGGCAGTTCTACAACGCCGCCAACGCCGCATGGTATGCGGGCACCGCGCCCGTCGGCACGTGGCCGTACCCGGTCATGTTTGCCGGCTGGCTCGTGAACAACCACCTGTTCCAGGCTTTGCTGATCCTGGTCATGGGGCTCTGGTTCTTCGGCTGGGCCGGGACCCTCTTCCTTTCGTCGACCCGTGTCATCTTCGCCGCCGCTTTCGATCGTGTGCTTCCCTCGTGGGCGGCCAACATCTCGGCGAAGCGCCGCGTCCCGTACGGCTCCTTGATCTTGATGATCGTGCCCTCCATCGTCATCAGCGCGATCTATTCGTACGTCCCGAAGTTCCAGAGCGTCTTCATAGACGCCACCGCGGTTCTTGCGCTTACGTTTCTTGGCACCGTGGTCGCCGCGATCATCCTGCCGTGGCGTCGGAAGGATCTTTACGATGCCTCGCCGGTCGCCCGTTACAAGGTCGCGGGCGTGCCGACGATCACCGTCGTCGCCGTGATCACCGCGCTATTCCTGCTTTTCATGCTCTGGGAGTGGTCGTTCAACAGCGCCAACCTCTACGGCACAGCATTCCAGTCGACTCCGAACTCCGTTTACTACTTCCTGGCGACATACATCGTCGCGATCGTCATCTACGTCGCGGCGCGCATCTACAGAAGCCGTCAGGGCATCGACCTCTCGCGTATCCACCACGAAATTCCGGTTGAATAGCAGTTCCACGGCCTCCGCGCGCAAGCGCGGAGGCCTCTTCTTGTAACCAATGCTCGAATACACACTTCGCACCTACCAGAGCCCAACCCGCCTCGTGCAGCGCCTGGGCGCCATCCGCGAGCTGGGTACAGAGGCCGGACTGCTCGGCATCCGGCGTCCGCTGCTTGTCACCGACCCCGGCGTGAAGGCGGCGGGGCTGCTGGACACCGCCCTCGAGGTGCTGCGCGGCGCGGATTGCGAACCCGTGGTCTTCGATCGCGTCAAGGCCAACCCGGGAGTCGACCTGGTCGACGCCGGTGCTGCCGAATACCGGACGCAGGGCTGCGATGGGCTCGTCGCCATCGGCGGCGGCAGCTCGATGGACACCGCCAAGGGCATCGGCGTGGTCGCGGCCCACGACGGCAGCATCATCGAGTACGAGTGGGGTCACAACCCGATCAGCAAGCGCATCCCGCCGATGATCGCCGTCCCGACCACGGCCGGCACCGGCAGCGAGGTGACGCTCTGGGCCGTGATCACCGATCCGAAGCGAAAGATCAAGTTCAATGTCGGCGGCACGCCGAACATCGCGTCATGGGTCGCGGTCATCGACCCGGAGCTGACGGTCAAGCTCCCTGCCCAGGTCACCGCCGGCACCGGGATGGACGCGCTCGCGCACGCCGTCGAGTGCTACACGATGGTCTACCACCAGCCGTTCACCGACGCGGTGGCGCTGCTGGCGATGGAGTACGTCGCCGGGCACCTGCGGGTGGCGTTCTCGCAGGGCGGCAACGTGGAGGCGCGATACCACATGAGCGCCGCGGCGATGCTGGCCGGGCTTGCATACGGGACCGACTCGGCAGGCGCCGCGCATGCGATGAGCCAGACCGCCGGCGGCGTTCACGACGCGCCGCACGGCGCTCTTACCGCGCGGCTGCTCGGCCCTGTCATGGAGTACAACCACGCGGGCGAGCCGGAGCGATTTGCGAGGATGGCGGCCGCCTTCGGGCTCGACGTGCGTGGAGCGACGGTGTGGCGCGCAGCCGAAATGGCGGTCGAGTACGTCCACCAGCTGACTCTCGACGTCGAGATCCCAAGTCTCGAAGAGCTCGGCTTCAGCAGGGATGAGATCCCGATGCTCGCCGACAAGGCCGCCGCCGATCCGCAGAGCATTGGCAACCCACGCGACGTCGACGCGGCCGCATACCGGCGCATCTACGCCAGGGCCTTCGATCTCGGGAGCAATCGCGCAGCCGCGAGGACTGGAGGGGGGTAGTGAGCGAAGGGCCGCTCGAAGATCCGATCGCCGAGGCGGGACGAGTCGCCGCGGCGGCCAGGGCGGCAGGGGTCAAGGCCAAGCTCCTCGGCGGGGCGGGGATCCATCTCCACTCGCCGAGCGCGCGCAAACCTCCGCTGCGCAGGAAGTACGGCGACCTCGATTACGCAATCGCGAAGAAGGACCGCAAGGGCGCGCTGATCCTGTTCCCGGCGCTCGGCTACGAGGCGAACGAGCGGTTCAACCTCATGCAGGGCGATCGACGGCTCTACTTCTACGACACGGAGCACAGCCGCCAGGTCGACATCTTCATCGACATCATCCAGATGTCCCATGTCATCGACCTCCGCGGCAGGCTCGACGGCGACGGACCATGCGCGAGCCCGTCGGACCTGCTCTTGAGCAAGCTGCAGATCTACGAGGTCAACCGCAAGGATCTCGTCGACCTGACGGCGCTGCTGCTCGACCACCCCATCGCCAATCGCGCGGACGACGAGTGCATCGACGGCTCGTACGTGGCCAAGGTCGCAGCCGACGATTGGGGCATGTACCGAACGCTGCAGGTGAACGTCGCCAAGCTGAGGGGGACTCTGGACGAGCTCGACGTGGATCGCGACCTTGTCCGCTCGAGGCTGGACGCCCTGTGGTCGGCGGTAGAAGCCCAATCCAAGCCGTTGAAGTGGAAGCTGCGGGCTCAGGTGGGCGACCGCATGCGCTGGTACGAGCTGCCCGAGGAGGTCCGCTCGCCCTACCAGCCGGACTGAACACACGGACGAACGTGATTTTCTGCAGAGGAGGAGAGCGATGAGCGACCTGCCCGCCCACGCGCGTGCCGTGGTCATCGGGTCCGGAATCGTCGGCAACAGCGTGGCCTATCACCTGTGCCGGCTCGGCTGGCGCGATGTCGTGCTCCTCGACAAGGGGCCGCTGCCGAACCCAGGTGGGTCCACCGGGCACGCGTCGAACTTCATCTACCTTGTCGACCACTCGAAGGAAATGACCGCGCTCACGATGGACAGCGTCCGGCAGTACAAGGAGATGGGGGTCTTCACCCAATCGGGCGGCATCGAGGTGGCACGGACGAAGGAACGCATGCAGGAGCTCACGAGACGCATGGCTTCGGCGGCGTCGTGGGGCATCGAGCCGGTGTCGCTCATCAGCCCTGCCGAGGTCAAGGATCTCGTCCCGTTCATCGACGAGTCGATCATCCTGGGCGGTTTCTACACTCCGGGCGTCGGCGTGGTGGACTCGCTGCGAGCGGGCACCATCATGCGCGAGCGCGCGCAGGCTTCCGGCGCGCTCAAGGTGGTCGCCAAGACCGAGGTGCTGGCGATCGACGTCGAACGCGGATCGGTCCGCTGCGTGCGGACGACAGCCGGCGAGATCGAGGCTGAGACAGTCGTCATCACCGGCGGCGTATGGAGCCCTCGCCTGGCGCGGATGGCGGGCACGCGCATCCCGCTCACGCCGGCCGTGCACCAGATGATCGACGTCGGCCCCGTGCCGCGCTTCGCCGGCGCCAAGAGCGACATCGAGGTGCCGATCGTGCGCGACATGGACACCAACATGTACGAACGCCAGGCGGGCGGCGACCTGGAGATCGGCTCGTACGCCCACCGGGCGATCGTCTACGACCCCGAAGACATCCCGCCCATCGAGCGGGCTGCGCTGTCGCCGACTGAGTTCCCGTTTACACAGCCCGATTTCGAGCAGCAGATGCAGCACGCGCTCGAGCTCATGCCCGAGATCGTCGGCGACGAAAAAGTCGGCGTGAAATATGCGATCAACGGCATCCTGTCGCTGACCCCCGACGGCATGCCCGTGCTCGGGGAGTCGCCCGACGTGAAGGGCCTGTGGTCGGCCGCGGCGGTCTGGGTCAAGGAAGGTCCTGGTACCGGCAAGGCGCTCGCCGAGTGGATGCTCCATGGCGAGTCCGAGATCGACCTCCACTCTTCGGACATCGCCCGTTTCCACGAACATCAAAAGACGCGCGCACACGTGCGTGCGCGAGCTGCCGAGGGTTTCAACAAGACCTACGGCATCGTCCACCCCAGCGAGCAGTGGGCCTCGAACCGCAACGTGCGCCTGGCGCCGTTCCACGAGCGCGAGCGCGACCTGGGCGCGGCGTTCTTCGAGGTTGCCGGCTGGGAGCGGCCCCAGTGGTACGAGTCGAACGCGCCGCTCCTGGAGGAGTTCGCCGATCGCGTTACGCGGCGCACCGCCGAGTGGGAGTCGCGCTGGTGGTCCCCGATCATCAACGCCGAGCACCTCGCCATGCGCGAGCGCGCGGGGCTGTTCGACCTATCGGCTTTCGCTATCTTCGACGTCGTCGGCCCGGGTGCGCTGCAGGCGGTGCAGGGCGTCACCCTCCGCCAGATGGACGTGCCCGCGGGCCGCAACGTCTACACACCGGTGCTGAGCTCCGGCGGCGGCTTCAAATCAGACCTCACGATCATGCGGCTCGGTGAAGACCACTTCCGTGTCGTCACCGGCGGATCGGCCGGGATGTCCGACAAGAAGTGGTTCTCCGATCATCTGCCGGCGGACGGGTCCGCGCAGATCTTCGATCTGACCTCGTTGATGACGACCATCGGGCTGTGGGGACCGCGGGCGCGCGACATCCTCGCCTCGGTGACCCGCGACGACGTTTCCAACGACGGCTTCAAGTTCGGCGCCTGCCGCACCATCGACGTCGACACGGTGCGCGTGCTGGCGTCGCGCATCTCGTACGTGGGCGACCTCGGCTGGGAGCTGTACGTCCCCATCGAGCAGGGCCTGAAGCTGTGGGACATGCTGTGGGAAGCAGGCCGGCATTTCGGAATGGCCGCCTGCGGCAT
>DATINX010000108.1:0-10516 GCA_035473835.1 Candidatus Dormiibacterota bacterium
GTTCACCCCCGCCGGCGACGAGCTCGACCAGGCGCTCCTGCGCGATGTTCAGGTCCTGGTATTCGTCGACGAGGACATGCGGGTATCGGGCGCGATAAGCCTCGCGCAGGGCGGGGCGCTGGTCGAGCATCCTCACCGTCACCGTGAGCAAGTCCTCGAAGTCGAGCAATCGCTGCCGCCTGCACTCGCGCTCATAGGCCCGGAAGAGGCGCACGCAGGCTTGCATGAGCTCCGCTTTCTCGCGATCCTCAGCGGTCGCCGCCCACGCCGCCAGCCGCCCGAGCGGGATCAGCTCCTGCTTGAGCCGCTCCAGCATCTGCAGTGCCGGCGCGACCAGGTCGTCGGGCCGTTCGTCGCCGGTCAGTGCGAGGTCGCCCAGCTGCCACATCAGCTCGCGCGCGAGGATCCAGCGATCGGCCCCGGCGATGATCCGGAAGCCGGCCGGGACGCCGATCGCCCGCCCGTCCGCCCGCAGCCAGGACAGTGCGATCGCGTGGAAGGTTCCCACCGCCGGCGCGGCCGCGCCGATCAAATCTTCGATGCGCTCACGCATCTCCGTAGCGGCGCGATCGGTGAACGTCATGACCAGGATCGAGCCCGGCGAAGCCCCCTCCAGCACCAGGCGGCGGAAGCGCTCGGCGATGACCGCCGTCTTGCCGGTGCCCGCCCCGGCCACCACGCGCACCGGCCCGCGGCCGATCGTGGCCGCGGCGCGCTGCTGGGGGTCGAGCCGCATCATTCGCTCGCCGTGGCCCGGCCGATGCGGACCCGTAGCGTCCGGACCCGGCGGCCGAGGTCGAGCCTGTTGAGGCGCTCGATGATCATCTCGGCGTCGAGCCGCAGCTGGTGCGCCAGGGCCGGGCTCGAGGTGGTCACGAGCAGGGTTCCCGAACGCAGCTCGACCTCGTCGCAGAGCCGCGCCGGTTCGGAGCCGATCACGGTGCGAAAGGCGGATGCGACCTGGGTGCCCAGCATCCTACTTCCACCCGGCTGCTTGCGCAGCACCCGGGGCAGGATATTGCCCAGCTTATCCACAGGGCGTGACCTGCCCGGCCGTGACGCACCAGACCTTGGCGGATGCGATCAGATCGGCGGGAAAAGGGCCGGCGTCCACAGATGTGATGACGACCTGGCCCTCGCCCGAAACCTGGCGCAGCAGTGCCCCGCGGCGCTGGAGGTCGAGCTCGGACAGGACGTCGTCCAGCAAGAGCACCGGCCGCTCGCCGGTGCGCCGGGCGACGAGCTCCGCCTCGGCCAGCTTCAGGCTCACCACTGCGGTGCGCTGCTGGCCCTGCGACCCGTACCCGCGAGCATCCTCGCCGTCGAGAAGGACGCGGAGATCGTCCCGGTGCGGACCCACGCTGGTGACCCCCCGGCGGAGATCCTCCGCCAGAGAGTTATGCACAGCCGCTGACAGATCCTCCGGGGGGCCCAGATAGGCGATGTCGAGTTGCTCTCCGCCGCCTATTTCGGCGTGGAGACGGACAGCCTCCGGCGCGAGCTGGCGGACCGCCTCAGACCTGGCGCTGGCGACCTCAGAGCCGACCCGCACCAGCTCGCCGTTCCACACCTCGAGCTCGCTCGCCGCTTCGTCACCGCCCGCGATCCGCTTGAGTAGGCTGTTTCTCTGCTCCAGGATCCGCCGCAAGCCTGACAAGGCTCGCGCATACCCGGGCTGGATCTGAACCAGGAGCTGGTTGAGGAATCGCCGGCGCTGGTCGGGGCCGGCCTTGATCAGTCCCAGGTCGTCCGGCCAGAACAGGGTGACGCGGAAGTGCCCTGGCAGGTCGAAAGCGCGGCGCCGAGCGCCGTCGACCTCGATCGTGCGGCGAGCCCGCTCCCCTTCCATGTTGAGGGCGATGAGGAGTTCCATCCGCCGTCCGCCGCTCTCCACCTCCGCCTCGATGCGAGAGGCGGCCGCCGCGGGTCCAACCAGCTCGATGTCCCGACGCGCCCGAGGCGAAGCCGACAGCGCCAGCATGGCCACCGACTCGAGCAGGTTGGTCTTGCCCTGGCCGTTGGCGCCGATGAATACATTGACGCCGGGCTCCATCGACAGGTCCAGGTGGGCGTAGTTGCGGTGGTTTCTGAGCTGGAGACGCCGGAGGTGCACGCAGGCTTCCGGCGGCTAGGTCATCGCCACCCGCACGGGCATGATCACGTAGAGGTAGTGCTCCTTGCCCGGCGGTCGCAGCAGGCCGGGGCTGAGCGGGCCGTCGAAGAGGAGCTCGACCTCGTCCTCGCCCATCACCCCCAGCGCGTCGAGCACGTAGCGGGCGTTGAAGGCGATCTGGATGTCGGAACCGTCGACCTTGGCCGCCATCTCGGCCCGGCTGTCCCCGACCTCGTTCGTGGTCGCCGACAGGACCAGCGAGCCGTCCTGGGCCTTGACCCGGATGACGTTGGCGCTGTCGCGGGCAAACAGCGAAACGGCGCGCACTGTCTGAATGAGCTCTGCTGTCGAGACCTTGACAGTGGTCGAGCTTTTGCTGGGGATAACCTGTGCGTAGTTGGGATACTTTCCGTCGATCAGGCGGGAGGTCAGCTCGGAGCTGCCGGCCTTGAAAAAGATCTGGTTGCGGGCTTTGGAGATGATCATCTCCACCCTGCCCGGCTCCCCTTTCAACACCCTCGAGAGCTCGGCCAGCGCGCGAGCCGGCACGATGAGGCTCGCTTCGAGGTCGGCCGCACCGGAGGCGCTGAGCTTGCGGACCGCCAAGCGGTGACCGTCAGTGGCGGCAAGTGTGAGGTTGCCGCCCTGGACTTGGACGAGCACGCCGGTGAGCACCGGCCTCGCCTCGTCGGTGGAGGCGGCCATCTGCGTTTGCTCGACAGCGCTCACCAGGTCTTCGAGCGCAACCTCGATACGGTCGCCTTCGTCAGGCCGAGGACCTGGCGGGAACTCTTCGGCTTCGATGCACTTGATGTGCGTATCGAAGCGCGCGCAGCGCAGGTTGAGCGACTGGGTGGCTCCATCGAGCGTCATCTCGAGATCCTGATCGGGAAGCGTGCTGACGAAATCGGTGAGCAGGCGCGCCGGCGCGGTCGTGCTGCCTTCCATGGAAACCTCGGCAGGCACCAGCTTGCGGATGCCGATCTCGAGGTTGGTCGCTGTCAACGCCAGGCCATCCGAGGTTGTCTCAACCAGAATGTTGTTGAGGATGGGCAGAGTGGTCCGGCTGGAGATGGCACGAGACACGACCTGCAACGCTTGACCTAGAACCGCAGGCCTGCACGTCACCTTCATCTGGGCTTCTATTGCTTTGGCTTTCAAGACAGTTGTCCCCCGTTACAAGAGTTTCTCTTAATAGAAATCACCCGTAGTCGATAACAGTAAGCGCTGTGGACACTGTGGATGTCGAGAGGCTTTACAGATCGAACGGAGTGGGGGATAAGCTCCGGACAAGCGTGCGAGTTGACAACGTCGCCTGTTGTCGACCTGGGGAGGAAACGTCCACCAACTGGTCGTACCCGCCCTCTCCCGCGCCGTATTGCATAACCTGTGGACGGAGCGATCCCGGCCAACCTCACTGTGCATACAGGCGCTCGCGGATCGCCTGCACCTCGTAGCGCAATCGCTCGTCTTCCTTGAGCTCGTTTGCGATCTTTTCGATGGAGTGAAGGGCGGTCGTGTGGTCGCGCCCGCCAAAGGCCTTGCCGATCGCAGGCAGCGATGACGGCGTTTCCTCGCGAACCAGGAACATCGCGACCTGGCGTGGAAAGACGATGTGCTTGTCGCGCCGCTTGCCCTTCATGTCATCGAGCGTGACGTTGTAGTAATCCGCGACAAGGGCCTGGATGCGCTCGACGTTGATTGGCTTGCGCGTGCCGGCGGGAATGATGTCGGCCAGCAGTCGGGCAGCCTCGTCCGCATCGACGGGACGCTGGTGCACCGCCGCGAATGCCTGCACGCGCGTGAGCGCACCTTCCAGCTCGCGGATGTTGCGCTGCACCTTGTGCGCGATGAAGCTCAAGACGTCTTCTGGGACCAGGTTCTGATGATCGCCGAGCTTGGAGTGGAGGATGGCGAGACGAGTCTCGAAATCAGGCGATTGGATGTCGGCGATAAGTCCCCATTCGAATCGCGAACGGAGCCTGTCCTCGAGCGTCGGAATCTCCTTTGGCGGACGGTCCGACGAGATGACGATCTGCTTGTTGATCTCGTGTAGAGCGTTGAACGTGTGAAAGAACTCTTCCTTGGTGCGGTCCTTGCCGGCGAGGAACTGCACGTCGTCGATGAGCAGCACGTCGACGGTGCGGTACTTGTGGCGGAACTCGCCCATACGCGCGGTGGCGATGGAGCTGATGACCTCGTTGGTGAACTGCTCCGACGTGAGATAGACGACGCGCTTGCGAGGAAAGCGGTCGTGAACCTCGTGGCCGATGGCGTGCATCAGGTGCGTCTTGCCGAGGCCGACGCCCCCATACAGGAACAGCGGGTTGTAGCTGTCGCCGGGCGCTTCGGCGACGGCCTTGGCAGCCGCATGAGCGAACTGTGAGTTGTGCCCGACCACGAACGAGGAGAACTTGAATCTCGCGTTCAGCTCGGACGGAGTGATGACCGGCGCGTCCTGCGACGGGTCGACACCGTTCTCGTGGCCGTTGTCGCCGTTGGCCATGAAGTCGCCATCGGAGCTGGACAGCGGAGGTCGGTGCCCGCTCGGAGAGATGACGAAGTCGACGTCGACCTCCGCACCGGTGACGGCCTGTAGCGTTTCCTGGATCAGGCCTGAGAATCGATCCTCGAGCCAGTCCTTGGCGAGCTTGCTGGGCACGCCGATGCGGAACGTGCTGCCGTCAGCCGACACGACCGAAGTGTTTTTCAGCCACATGTCGTAGGTTCGTTTGGCGAGCTGGAACCGAAGCTCTTCCTGCACCTGCGACCAGATCTGGTCCTGGTTCACTTCACGGTTTCCCCTGCGCCGCCGCGCGAGCCTCATGACCGGCGCGGGCCTCCCCGAAAGCCTGGGGGCAAACCTCGTCCGAATTTTGCAAATGCTGTGGACAACCTGGGGTCAAAATCACCGCCCATTTCCTCCAGCTCCCTTAAACCGCCGGCCCTCCTCGAATTCCGGGCCGACCGGCACAGGTTCAATCGAAGCCTCACCTTGGCGAGCTCCGTCTTCTCGACGCCTGTGGAAAAGAACGGACCAGATTTCCACAGGCGGGCGGTGCCGGCCTGTTCGAAATCCACCATCCGATCTGATCCTTAACGTGGAAGCGTTGATGTGCGCTTAGATCATCGTAAGAGGAGCTGTTTTGTGGGTTCGGCTCGCGCTACTCGTACTGGATTGGCGCGCCTGTTCGACCCCCGACTGCTTCCGGGCTGGGAGTGTAGCAAAGGCCTGCACATGCCGCAAGCCATCACAGGCACTGGATGAGGTTATACGATCGGTATCAGGCTCGTCGAGCTGGCTCTCCGGTACACTACCGCGGTTCCGTCAGGCACCGGCCACAGGGGATTTCTCCATCAAGCGAACCTACCAACCCAAGAAGCGCTACCGCCGCCGCGTCCACGGCTTTCTTCGCCGTATGAGCACGAAGGGCGGGCGCCGAGTGGTGCAGAACCGACGACGGAAGGGGCGCCAGCGCCTCACGCCGTAGCCGGCGCGTGACCCGGTGAAGAGGCGTTTCCGCCTGCGCCGGCAGTCCGAGTTCCGAGCGGCGTTCGGCGGCAGGCGCGTCTATTCGGGCCAGGCGGTGGTCGCATTTGCGGTCGCCGGCACCGCTGGTGCGGAGAGCCGGGTGGGGGTGACCGTCAGCCGCAATGTCAAGGGCTCGGTCGACCGAAACCGCGCCCGCCGGAGGCTTCGCGAGGCAGCCCGCGAGCGGCTCCTCGGCCCTGATTCGCCTCTTCGCGGAGTGGGAATACGATATGACGTGGTCCTGATCGCACGCCCGGCGGCATTAGACCTGCCGTTCGCCGAACTGAAGGCCGACGTTGAACAGGCGGCGCTCAGGCTCTCCAAGTTGAATCTATGACGACGATCTTTCTGGCGCTGATTCGCGGCTATCAAATGTCGCTATCGAAGGTCATGCCCCCTTCGTGTCGCTACTACCCGTCCTGTTCCCACTACACATACGAAGCGGTGGAGAGGTACGGCTGGCTCCGGGGCGGCTGGATGGGAGCGGCGCGGATCGCGCGCTGCCATCCGTTCGCCAAGGGCGGCTACGATCCTGTTCCTTAATCGCTGTGGGGGAGTGCTGAAATCTTTCTGAGCTCTATCTTCGACGTCTTCAAGCCCATCAACCAGCTCTGGCAGGTGGTGATCGAGCAGCCGCTCGCGCACTTCCTGAACTACCTCTACGTCCACCTGTCCGAGGTGCCCGTCTTCAACGCGATCGGCGCCTACGGCGTGGTGATCTTCGTGCTGACGATCACCATCCGGCTCGCGCTCTCGCCGCTCACGCAGTTCCAGCTCGTCACCCAGCGAAAGACGATGGCCGAGCAGCGCAAGCTCGCGCCCCAGGTGGCCGACCTTCGCAAGAAGTACAAGAAGGATCCGCAGAAGCTGAACTCGGAGATGATGAAGCTCTACCAGGAGCACGGCGTCAACCCGCTCGGCGGGATGATCGGCTGTCTGCCGCTGATAGTCCAGATCCCGATCCTCACCGCCCTCTACTACGTGTTCCAGGGTTTTGCGAAGGCGGGTCATCCGCCACAGCCTTTCCTCTTCATTCCCAACCTCAACGCCATCCCCATGCAGCACCTGGCGATTGCAGGCTTCCCCATCCCTTCGCCGGAATACCTGATCTTTCCGCTCCTGGCCGCGCTCACAACGTTCATCCAGTCGAAGATGCTCCAGCAGCCACCACCTGTGAACCCGACGGAGCAGGAGAAGCAGACCCAGCAGATGCAGCGGACGATGGTCTATCTGTCCCCGCTGATGATCGGCTACTTCGCACTGCAGGTCCCGGCCGGCCTGGGGCTCTACTGGTTTGTCGGGAATGTCGTCAGTATCATTCAGCAGAGCTTCGTGGTCGGGTGGGGCAACCTGCTTCCCAAGCGGAATAGCGGGGGTGCGGCGGCGGTGGTGGCGAAGGGCGGGAACGGTCCGAAAAATGGTCCAAAAGAAGGACCCAAGCCAAGCCTGAAACCTGCCCCTCAAAATGGATCGAGGCCCAGGAGGCCGAAGAAGTGAGCGATGTCATGAGGTCAGCGCAATGAAATCAGCAGAGGGGCGAGGCCGCACTCTCGATGAAGCAGTCGATGCCGCGCTCATCGAGCTCGGCGAGAGCCGGCGGAACGTGGACGTCCGCATCATCAACGAGGGACCGGAGGAGACGGTCGTCGAGGTGAGCGTCATCGACCAGGGCGTGACGCCCGCGGTCGGGGCGGTCGCTCCGGTGAACGGCAAGGCCGACGCAGCGAGGTCTCTGGTCGAGGGTTTGCTGAAGCACATGGGCGTTCGAGCCCAGGTCACCGTCCGCACCGGCACCGATCCGATCACGCTCGACATCAGCGGCCGCGACCTGGGCGCGCTTATCGGTTGGCGCGGAGAGACCCTTCGCGCGCTGCAGTCGGTGACCAACGTCATGTTCGGCAAGCAGCTCGCCGAGGGTGAGCGCGTGATCGTGGACGTCGAGCGCTACCGCCAGCGACGCGAGCACACGGTCCGCGAGATCGCGCTGCGCGCCGCTCGCCAGGTGAAGATGACCGGGGACGCGATCACCCTCGACGCCATGCAGGCTTTCGAGCGCCGGGCCATCCATCTCGCCCTGCAGGACGACCCTGATGTCGGCAGCTCGAGCATCGGAGAAGAGCCAGACCGCAGGGTCGTGGTCGGACCGCGCAAGCCGGAGAGCAGCTGACCCCATGCCCGGCCGGGCCGCGGCGCAGCGGATCCGGAAGGCGATCGCGTTGGTGAACGAGGTCGCGGACGGCGCCGGCGACGAGGAGATCACGCCGACCGAGATCGCGGAGGCGATCAGGGACTGCCTCGAGCTGAGGGAGATCGAACAGGGGTCGAACGTGCGGAAGTACCTGGGCGAAGCGCTCGATGCGACCTCGGATGGAATGCCCGCGGACTTCGTCGCCATGACCCTGTATGCGGCGCTGGGAGCGCTGGGGGAGAGCCAGACCGGGGCGTAAGCCTGGGTCGCTCGCCGCCGGGGTGGCGGCAAAAAGGCGGTCCTATACTGGCACCTCTCATGGCCCCCCACAGAGTGGACAGGCTGCCGGGCGGGGCCAAGCTGGTCACCGCCGCGATGCCCGAGCGGCTGTCAGCAAGCGTGGTCCTCATGTTCGGTGGTGGCTCCCGCCTGGAGGACGAGCGCCACGCCGGCGTCTCGCATTTCATCGAACATCTCTTCTTCAAGGGCACTCAACGAAGGCCTACCTCCAAGGAGATCGCCGACGCGGTCGAAGGCGTCGGCGGGTTCATCAACGCCTCGACCGACAAAGAGCTGACGGCATATTGGACGCGGGTGCCGGCCGAGCACATGGAGCTCGGGCTCGACGTTCTGCTCGACATCGTCTCCAACTCGAAGCTGGCGCCAGGAGATGTCGAACGCGAACGGATGGTGATCCTGGAAGAGCTGCGGATGTACAAGGACCAGCCGCAGGAGCTCGTGCAGAACCTCTTCGACGAGATCATGTGGCCGAACCATCCGCTGGGGCGAGACATCGCCGGCACGGAGGAATCGGTCGCTCGGCTCACGCGCGACGAGATCCTCGAGTATGCCAATGCCCATTACCGGCTGCCCAACCTGGTGGTCGGCGCCGCGGGCGCATTCGACGACGGCGGAATGCTCGAGCTGGTCCGCTCACGCTTGACTCTTCCCGCCGAGCCCGACGGCCAGCTGATGCCGCTGCCGCCGGATCCGCTGAGCGGGCCGCGCGTCATGATGCGCCGGCGGCGGACGGAGCAGGCCCATATCTGTCTGGGCGTGCGCGCCCTCAGCTACCAGCATCCGGATCGATTCGCGCTCGACCTCTTGAACACGGTGCTCGGCGAGGGCATGAGCTCGCGCCTCTTCTTGAACATCCGCGAACGGCTTGGCATCGCCTATGACGTGCACAGCTTCACGCAGAAGCATCGCGACACCGGGCTGCTGGGCGTGTATCTCGGAGTCGATCCGAAGAACGCGATCGCCGCGGTCAACGCGGTGGTGGCAGAGCTGAGTCGCATGTGCGATGAGGACCTGGCGGCGGACGAGCTGGAACGCGCCAAGGAGTTCACCAAAGGGAGGCTGCGGCTCGAGCTCGAGAGCACCAACGGCGTGTCGTTCTGGCTGGCGTATCAGGAGCTGCTGATCGGATCGATCAAGACGATCGAGGAAGAGGTGGCGCTAGTGAACGCCATCACGGCACAGGACGTACGGCGCGTCGCCAACCAGGTGCTGCGCTCGCCGATTCAGATGGCGGTAATCGGTCCGTTCGCCAAGGACGCCGCCTTCAGGGCGGCGGTCGGAGCCTAGCCGCCAGCCGCCGGCCGTCAGCCGCTGCCGTTCGCGAATGAGGGCAGCTGGTTGTAGATGCCGCCGAGATGGCCGATCGGCCAGATCCGGAACCACGCACGCCCGTCGATGCGATCACGCGCGATGGGGCCGAACGTGCGCGAATCCTGCGATCGGTTGCGGTTGTCGCCCATGACGAAATACTGGTTCGGAGGTATGACCATGCCATCCGGACTTCCGTTGACAGGCCAGTTGTTGAAGACGGTCCATGCCTCGGGTAGATAGGGCTCGACCAGATGCTTGCCGTTGATGGAAACGATGCCATCGCGAATGAGCAGGCGCTCCCCGGGAAGGGCGATGACCCGCTTGATGAAGTCCTTGGAGTTGTCGGTGGGCGGGCGCAGGATGATGATGTCCCCGCGCTGTGGGGCGTGTAGGCGGTAGTCGACCTTGTCGGCGATGAGGTAGTCGTTGTCGTCGAGCGTCGTGAACATCGAGAGGCCTTCGACGTGGACTGTCTGCACCGCGAAGCTGATGCCGAAATAGAGGATGACCGCAAGCACGATGACCTCGGCTACCTCGCGTAGGAGCGAGGAGCCGGCCGATGCGCGCGGTTGGCTAGCCGCGATTGCGGGCTGTTGTGGGGCGGCCATTAGGTTTAGGAGACGAGCTTAGCGCAGACCCGTTCCAGCTCTTCCCGGCTCGAATAGCGGAGCTCGATCTTTCCGCGGTTGAGGCTGCCGGTGATCTTCACCGGCACGCCGAGCATCGATTCGGCGTCGGCGGCGATGCCGCGCAGCTCCGCCGGTACGTCATGCCGGAGCACTCGACGCGGCTTGTAGGTGCGCACCCAGTTCTCCGTCTGCCGGACGGACAGCCGCTTTGCGATCACGACCTTGAGGCCGTGCTCCTGGGCCTGCTGGCTGTCAAGAGCGATCAACGCGCGAGCGTGACCGGCTGCGATCGCGCCTGCGGCCACCGAGGACTGCACGGCGGCGCAGCCGCCCAGCAAACGAAGAGATTGTGTCACCGACACGCGATGCTTCCCGATCCTCTGCGCCACTTCGTCGTGCGTGAGGCCGAACTCTTCGGTGAGGCGCCTGAGCCCGCGGGCTTC
>DATINX010000109.1:0-12573 GCA_035473835.1 Candidatus Dormiibacterota bacterium
GCGCCGGCATCGGTCTGGCCACCGTGCGGCGAATCGTCAACCGCCACGGGGGTCGGGCGTGGGCCGAGGGCGCCGTGGGCGAGGGAGCGACCTTCTACTTCGTCCTTTGAGGCGGCTGCGGGTGCGCGGCTCCGGCAGAGCGTTGTCAAGAAGAGATGCTTCCGCGCCCGCCGCGGGAACGCCCGCATCCCCTTCGACTTGTCGCGCTGTTCTGCGTGTTTGCGGGCCTGGTTCTGCTCGCGACCTTCGCCGCGGGGATGTGGCAAGGCGTGCAGGAGCAGCAGCGGTTGAACCAAACCTGGACCGGAGAAGTGGCCACGCGGCACTATTACGGACTGCCCGTCATCGACCCGACCCTGCAGCACCCGGTGAACGGAGTCGATTTCGCGATCCGTGTGCCGCGCCTCGGATATTTCGCGGCCGTCAAGGAAGGCGTGTCGACCACGGTGCTGTATGCGAGCCCCGGCCACTATCCGCAGACCGTCTGGCCCGGCGACCCCGGCACGGTCGGCGTCGCCGCCCACAACATCTACTGGATCAACTTTCCCAAGCTGAAGCGCGGAGATGAGATCGACATCGAGACCCGTTACGGGACGTTCAGGTACCACGTCACCGGCGCGGTGATCGTGAACCCCGACAACCGCACCGTCCTGGTGCCGCACGCACCCGGCTACCACCTGACGCTCACGACCTGCTGGCCGCTGTGGGCGGGCGCGTTCGCGACCCAGCGCTACGTGATCTTCAGCGACCAGTACTCGCCGCGCACGGAGCTCCCCGGTTACTCGTCCTAGCCCTGGCGGGGCCTAGGAGCTGGGGACGAACACCATCCCGGTCGTCTTGGTAAAACCGATGGCGATCGGGGTCACAAAGCCGGTCGCCGGGGCGATGGTCGCGACGAAGTTGTCCACCCCGGAGTCGTTCGGCGACTGCGTGTAGACGTCCCCACTCGCGAAGCTGCCGCTGATCCAATAGGTCACGCCTCCCGCATCCACGACGAGCAGCCGACCCGGGCCGGTCGGCCATACCGTGTCGTCGAGCTGGGTGCCGACCGCCATCTTGGACACCTTCTGCTGGGCCGTTCCGGGAGAGTTGATGAAGACAAGCGTGCTGTCAGCCTGGCTGACGAGCACCAGCTGGCCCTTGTTGTCGACGCTCAGCGAATCCGGGTCGGTCAGCGTCAAACCAGCGGCGGCGTTGTTGTTGAGGAGATCGGCGGCGGAGGCGTTGCCGTACAGCACCGGCGTCAGGACCAGCTTGCCGTTGGCGCCCAGCGCGATCTTGTCGATCGCCGCGTTGGGGTTGTTGCCTCCACTATCGAGACTCGGGTTCGAGGCTGCCACGAACGTTGACCCGTTCAGGAAGTAGAGATCGTCGTAGCCGCCGCCATGTGGAGGCGTTGGAAAGGTGTATGGCGTGACGGTGCCGGTGGCGGGGTCGATCGTCGCGAACCTCGGGCTGCCGTCCTCGCACGAGGTCGTCCAGATCAGGTGCGTCGCCGGATCGATGCGCATCCCGTCGCTGTGACCCGCCACGCTCCAGTGGCCGAGGATGTTGCCCTGCATGTCGTACTCGACGACGGTGCTCGAAGCCTTGTCCGCGTCGGTGCAGTCCTTGGCGGTCACGTTCTGGTAGTCGATGAAGACGTGCTGACCGTCCACGACGACCGAGTCTGGGTTGGCCACGGTGAGCCTGGAATCGTTCTGAGTGAACACGGATACGTCATAGCCCGGCAGAGCGACTACCGGCAGCTTCCGCACCTGGGTCAACACATTCGCGACAGTCGAATTCGTCGTTGCCGTCCCCGAGCTGCAGGCCGCGAGAAGGATCAGGCCGACGAGCAGAAGGCGTGCGATTCGCATCAGATAAACCCCCGAGACTCTGGCCGATAACTGTCCAAGGACGCTAGCTACCGACGCTTGACGGAAGGCCGTGGCCGGGTTAAGCCAGGGCCATCGGCTCTCCCCGCTTAGCTCTGTCTACGAGCGGTCTATTGGCGCTAGGTCAAGCGGGCGTCAATTTCCTGAGATGCCTGCGAGCGCCATCACGTGACGCAAGCGATCTACGGCCAGGTCCGCATCGCGAAGCAGGCCTGCCTTGTCCGCCAAGACGAAGAGCTCCCCCAGGTGAACCGCGGAGCGTCCGCTCTCAAGCCCGCCGACCATTCGGAAATGATCCTGATGACCATTCAGGTAGGCCATGAAGACGACCCCGGTCTTGTAATAGAACGTCGGCGCGCCGAATGCATGCCGCGAGAGCGGGACGGTCGGCTTCAGGATTTCGCCGAATTCCTTCGCGTCACCGGCATCCAGCGCGGTGAGCGCGGCTGAGGCGGCGGGGGCGATCATGTCGAACGCCCCGAGCAGCGCATCGCTGTAACGCTCGCCATCACCGCCGATGGTCGTCGGATAGTCGAAGTCGTCGCCGGTGAACATGTGCACGCCGGCGGGCAGCTGCCGTCTCATCGCGATCTCGCGCGCCTGGTCGAGCAGTGAAAGCTTCAATCCCTCCACCTTGTCCTGGTGGGCGACGATGATGTCGAGGCATGCGGCCATCGCGCCGTCCAGGTCCGCACGTCCCCAGTAGCCGGCCAGCGCGGGATCGAAGACATCGCCCAGCCAGTGGATGAGGGCCGGCCGCGTGAGCTGGGTGAGCACGCGGTCATAGACGCGCGCGTAGTCGTCCGGCCCGCGCGCGATCCGCGCCAGCTCGCGGCTCGCCATGATCACCACCTGGCCGCCCTGCTCCTCCACGAAACCGCACTGCTCCTCGTATGCGGCTTCGATGTCGCGAAGGCTGCGGGCGGAGCCGGGCGCCAGCTGATCGGTCTGCGCGCCGCACGCGATCCTGCCCCCGACCGATTTCGCCTCCGCGACAGAGCGCCGGATCAGCTCTTTGGCGGCGGCCCAGTCGAGGCCCATTCCGCGCTGCGCCGTATCCATGGCCTCCGCGACTGCCAGCCCGTAGCTCCAGATGTAGCGGCGGAACGCGAGCGTGCGCTCCCAATCGATCGCGGCCGGTGACACTGGGCTGACGTCGGCCAGCGGGTCGGCGACCACGTGCACCGCCGCAAATGGGATGCGGGTCCGCGGCGGCTCGCCGCCCTCCGCATATAGGAACTCACCCCTGACCTCGTAGTCGTGAATCGCCCCGTCGCGGCCGGGCAGGCGGACCTTCTCGCCCACCCTCAGATGTCCCCATCCGCCCTCATGCCCGCGAGCTGCTCGGCGGAATATCCGAGCTCGCGCAGCACCTCGTCCGTATGTTCGCCCAACTCTGGCGGCGGCCGGCGCAGCGTCGCCTCGCCCGAGCTGTAGCGCACCGGGTGCTTGAGGACCTTCACCCGCCCAGCTCGTGGATGGTCGAACTCCAGCACCGGCGCGATGTCCTTGACGGCCGCGTCCTCGAAGGTCTCCGCCATGCTGTTGACGGGCGCGCACCAGATGTCGTGAGCTCGCAGCAGCTCGACCCATTCCGCAGTCGTCCGCCGGCGGAAGAGGGGATCGAGCGCGGCTCGAATCTCGTCTCGCCGCGTGAACGCAATCGCGGGATCTTCGAATGTTGCGAGCTCGGCCGGGCGGCCGAGGACCTCGCTGATCGCCTTGATCGGCGCCATGGAGATCGCCAGATGGCCGTCGGCGGTTGCGTAGAAGCCATACGGCACTGCGTGGAATGTATCCGCGACCGGGGTCTTCGGCCGGTGCAGGTTGGCTCCATTGAGGTGATAGACGATCGGTTCGGTTTGCAGGTCGAGCGCGGCCTGCATCATCACCAGCTCCACGCGCTGACCCTCGCCCGTCCGTTCGCGGTTGACCAGGGCGGCGAGGATGCCCATGGCGAGAAGGCTCGCACTGTGCTGGTCGACCACCGCCGCGGCGGAGACGGTCGGGCCCTGCGCTTCGGTGCCCGTGTTGGCGCCCAGTCCCGAGATGGCCTGAATGAGAAGGTCCTGGCCGGGAAGGTGGCGGTACGGGCCGTCGCTGCCGTAGCCCGAGCCGGCCGCGTAGATGATGTTGGGGTTGCCCTTTCGCAGCTCCTCGTATCCAAGTCCGAGCCGGTCCATGACGCCGGGCCGGAAGTTTTCGACGACCACATCGGCCTTCTCGGCTAGCTTCCGTGCGACCTCCACGCCGGGGGCGCTCTTGAGGTTCAACGACACGCTGCGAAGGTTGCGGTTGGCCAGCAAGAAGAATGCGCTGACGCCACCTATGAAAGTGTCGGCACCCGCCCAGCTCCGCTCCCAGGCCCCTCGCCCGGGCGGCTCGATCTTGATCACGTCCGCGCCCATGTCGGCCAGGTACTGGCAGGCCGCGGGTCCGAGCAGGAATTGGGTGAACGCAAGGATCCGGATGCCCGCCAGCAGGCGCAGGCTCTCGGTCTGGCTCACTTCACGAGCTGCATGATGTGCGTGGCCACTGCGACGAGCTCGTCACGCTGGTTCTTGACCTCGATCTTTCCCACGGTGCGCTCTCGCTCCCTCTCGATGCTCTCGATCTCGTAATCGATCGTCAGGGTGTCACCGAAGTAGACGGGCTTGAGGAAGCGGATGCGGTCGTAGCCCACCGAAACCATCGGCCGGTCGAAGTCCTGCAGGATGCGCGTCGACGCCGCGGACGTGTAACCGACGATCAGCGCCCCATGCGCCACCCGATGACCGAGGCTGGTTTTGCGGCAGTACTCCTCGTCGACATGATTCGGGTCGAGGTCTCCTGTGATGCCCGCGAACAGATAGACGTCCGACTCGCTCACGGTTTTCGTGACGCGTGTTCGCAAGCCCACCTTGATGTCGTCGATGCTCTGGCCGCTCATGTCCTCCCCATGCCTCCCGTCACCACCACGAGCTCCCGGCGCTGATGCCGCCGTCGATGTAGATCGTCTGACCGGTGATGAAGCGCGCCGCGTCCGAAGCCAGGAACGCCACGACGTCGGCAACGTCCTCCGGCTCGCCCAGCCGCCGCAGCGGCGTGTTCTCGATCGATGCCTTGACCCGCTCTGGAAACTGCTCCATATACGCAGTCGTCAACGGAGTTCTGATGATGCCGGGCCCGACGGCGTTCACGGTCACCCCGCTGGGGCCCCATTCGATGGCCAGGCTGCGCACCAGGCCGGATATACCCGCCTTCGTGGCCGTGTACGCCGCCCGCAGGTCCATGCCGTGGATGGATGACAGCGAGCCGGTCACCACCACTCGCCCGCCCGGTCGCGCGAGAAGCAGCGGTCCGAAAACCTGGCACGTGACGAACACGCCGTACAGGTTGGTCTCGAGCATCTCGCGCAGCGCAGCGTCCGGCAGGTCGAGCGCCTTGACGCGGGTGTTGACGCCGGCGTTGGGAACCAGGATGTCCAGGCCGCCGTCGCTTTGGATCCGGTCTCGCAACGCCTCCAGGTCGCCGCGCATGCGAACGTCCGCGTATTCAGCGGTGGCCAGGGGATCCTCGCTGAACTCCCTCCGAAACAATTCAATCTGGTCTTTGGCTTTGCCGACGGCGATGACCCGCGCCCCTTCGCGGCGCAGGGCGCGCGTGATGGCGAGGCCGATTCCACGCGTGCCGCCAGTGACAAGGGCGGTCTTGCCTTCCAGCTTCACCGCGTTGCCTTCGCCCGCGCCGCGGCAAACGGCTCCAGGATGTTTTTCGCGAACAGCTCCAGCTGCCGCTCATCGGCGGTCATCGTGTGCAGGAAGATCTCCTCGACACCGGCGTCGATGCGTTCCTGGATCCGCCGCTGAATGTCCTCGATCGTGCCGGTCAGGTACACGGCCTCGATGTATTCCCAGGGCCGCTCGTCCGACACGACGCCGAGCATGTAGCGCTTCTGCTCTTCGACCGCCGCCTCACGCGAGCTCTTCTCGCTGAGCCAGCAGAAGTTCTCGTGCGCGACGGTGAAGTTCTTCTTCACCCGAGAGGTGCCCTTGCGGGCCAGCTCGGCGTCGATCTCGGCCAGGTCCTCCGCGATCTGCGTCGGGTGCGACGTCGGGCGCACGATCCATCCGTCCCAGCGGCAGATCCTGTCCAGCACGTTGGGCGACATCTCGGCCTTGTCGGGAGAGGCTTCGTGCGCATACTGCTGACCGCCCGCCACCCACACCGGCGGGACGTGGCTCAACGGTTCGACCGTGATGTCGTCCATTCGGTAGTACTTGCCTTCGAAGGTGACGTGAGCTCCCTTCAGCAGCTGCATGGAGGCTTCGAGAACCTCGTCCGTCCGCCCTCCGCGCTGCTGGCGGGTGGTGCCGGTCGACTCGAACTCCGGGGAATACCAGCCCGTTCCGATCCCGTAGACGAAACGGCCGCCGCTCAGATGCTGCAAGGTGGCGATCTCCTTGGCGAGCACGACCGGTTGACGGGTCGGCAGGACGAGGACCGAGGTGCCGAGCTTGACGCGGCTGGTCACGGCAGCCACGTGCGACAGGGTCATCATCGGTTCCGTCCAGCTGACCCGGTAAAACCGCGCCGCGGTCAGCAGGTGATCGGTGATGAACAGTGAGTCGAACCCCAGGTCCTCGGCTTTGACTGCGAAGCGACGGATCTGGTCGCCGTGCCTGGCGTCTTGGCCCGGAAGCAGATACGAGGGAACGAAAACGCCTACCTTCATGCATCCTCCTGAAAACGTTGCGGTCTAGGCGGTCGCAGCCTTTTGTCGCGGTCGTTCTGTCGCCGACCTGCCTTCGAAGAGGTCGCGGCCGTCGACCAGCGCACGGATCTTGCCGTCGGCGATGGAGCGGGCCAGCATCCAGAACCCACAGTCCG
Organism: Candidatus Dormiibacterota bacterium; assembly: GCA_035473835.1. Classification (GTDB taxonomy): domain Bacteria; phylum Chloroflexota; class Dormibacteria; order Dormibacterales; family Dormibacteraceae; genus UBA10449. The sequence goes on from DATINX010000109.1 coordinate 6,747, forward strand.
GATGGACATATGCGATTCTCTCGGCCCCGCCCAGCACGGTGGCAGCCGATTGGATCCGAGCCGCGACCTCGGCCGGCGACTCGACCACGGTGGTCTTGATGTCGATGACGCCGATGCCCAGGCGCAGGTTGGGGCCGACATCGCGCAGGCGCTCGAGGTCCCCGTATCCTGGCCGCGCCAGCTCGAGGACGACGTGATCGGCGTGAATCAGCTCGAAGAAATCGACCAGCTTCGCCCAGCTGCCCTGCTGGACCCGCTGGCCGCCGTAATTGCCGAAACACAGGTGCACGGCCGGCGTGCCCGGAACGGCGTCGAGGATGCGGTTGATCGCCTCGGCCGCCAGCTCGGCATCCTGCGGCCGGCCGGGCAGGTTGGCCTCGTCCACCTGAATCACGGCCGCATCGATGTGGCGCACCTGCGCGGCGAGGACATCTGCCAGCGCCAGCGTGAGATCGGCGGGGTCGTGATAGTGGGTGTCGAGCAGCATGCGCGCGAGCATGTAAGGACTGGTCAGCGTGAACTTGATCGGCTGCCTGGCGAGCCCCGCGACCTGGTGGTAGGCCTCGACCAGGTCGAGGGTGCCTTCGCCGACGGGGCCCTCAACCACGCCGGCCGGACGCCGCCTGAACCCCAGGTGCGACTGAGAGCGGAACAGCTCGATGTCGGTGCGCCTGATGCCGGAACGGATGCCGTCCATCGGCTGCACGAAGTACTCGATCATCCCGTTCGTCTCGGGATGGTCCGGGTTGAAGCGATAGAGCTCGCCGTCCACCGCGAGGTCGATGCCGGCCAGCTCCTGGAGATGCAGCACCACCGCGGTCGCATCGCGGAGGCCCTGCTCGCTCGGGTGCGCGAGCAGCCACTGCGGAACCGGGTAGCTGCCGACGAGAGTGGTCTGGATCGACGCGCGGGTCATCGGACCTGCACGTACTGGACCAGGATGCCGTCCTCGCGCTGCGGATCGACCACCCCGACGGTGGTGCCGCGGGCGCCGGGCCTCGGGGCCGTGTCGATCAGCGCGAAGCCATGGCTGGGGGCTTCGGCCAGCGCGGCGGCCACGTCATCCACGCGAAGGGCAAGGTGGTGCAGGCCCTCGCCTCGAAGGGCGATGAACCGGCCCACATCGGACTCGGGCGTCAGCGGCTCCAGCAGCTCGACGCATGCCGGGCCGGCGCCGAAGAAGGCGACTCGAACGTCCGGAAACCGCTCATCGCTCTGCAGGCACAGACCGAGGCCGGATTCAAAATGCGGGCGGGCCGAATCGATGGAACGTACCGCCCAACCGAGATGATCGATGGAAGGCCCTCCGGCGCTGCTCTCGAAACTGGCGTTCAAGGTATCAACCCCCGATAAGTCGGTATTGACATGGCCGAAGCCCGTCCACATAGTATCCCAATCAGGTGGAAATCCTTTTCCTTTTCCCGCGCCCCGGGCTGAATCGATGACGCGCGCGCTCGATGGCAAGGTGGTCGTGGTCACCGGAGGGAACCAGGGCATCGGCCGTGCCATAGCCGAAGCCATGGCCAATGCGGGAGCCTCACTTGTGATCGGAGCGCGGTCCACGGAATCACTGGAGCGTGCGGCGGACGAGATCCGCGCGCTCGGCGTTGAGTGCCTGCCGCTGCACTGCGATGTCAGCGATCCCGCCTCGACAGACGCCATGGCCAGGGCCGCCCTGGATCACTTCGGCGAGGTCGACGTGGTGGTCGCCAATGCCGGGATCGCCGGAGCGATCCGCCCGATGCACGAGATCACTTATGAAGAGTGGCGCGAGTGCCTCGCCACGGACCTCGACGGGGTGTATCTCACCTTCCGCCGGTTCATCCCGGGCATGATCGATTCGAAGCGAGGCGGCAGCCTGATCGCGCTGTCGTCGATCACCGGCAAGCGTCCGCTTCCGGAACGCACGCCCTACGGCGCGGCCAAGATGGGGGTGATCGGCCTGGTCCGATGCCTGGCGCTCGAGCTCGGGCCGCACAAGATCCGGGTCAACAGCGTCTGCCCTGGCGCCGTCGCCGGGGCCCGGCTGGACCGCATAGTCAAGCAGCAGGCCGAGGCGCTCGGCATCACCGAGGCTGAGTCGATGCGCCGGTTCAGCGACCCCTCAGCAATGAAGCGGGCGACGGAGGCGAGCGAGGTGGCCGCGGCATGCGTTTTCCTGGCCAGTGACGCCGGCTCCGGGATCACCGGCGAAGACATGAACGTGTCGGCCGGCCTGGTCATGTACTGAGTCCCCAGGTTGCCTAAGCCGCCGAAGCGAACGGACCTTGTGCGCGGAAGGCGCGTAGCTTCGACCGCGATTCGGATGCCGATCCTCTCCGACGTGGCGCGGCAGGCCGAGGTCTCGCTTACGACCGCATCTCGGGCGCTCGATCCTGACAACGACCACCCGGTGCACGAGCGCACACGCGCGCGGGTGCAGGCGGCGGCCGACCGGCTGGCGTACCGCCCGAACCCGATGGCCCGCGCCCTGCGGACCCGGCGTGTGCCGACGATCGCGATCGTGGTCCATGACGTCAGCGACCCGTACTTCGCGGAGATCGTGCGGGGGGCGACCGGGGCCGCTTCGGCCAGGGGCTTCCTCACCGTCGTCTGCAGCAGCGACCGCGATCCCGCCACGGAGCTTCGCTATGTGGAGATGCTCTGTTTGAGCCGCGCCTCGGGCGTTATCTTCGCGGGGGGCGGACTCGACGAGCCGGACTACCGGCGGGCGATGGCCGGGTATGCGCGCAGCATCGGGGACTACGGGGGCGCCATCGTCGCGCTCGCGCCGCGGGCGGAGCGATGGCCATCCGAGCTGCCGGACAACCGCATGGGAGCACGCCTTGCGACCGAGCACCTCCTTCGGCTCGGCCACGTGAACATCGCGATGATCAGCGGACCTGCGAAGCTCCGCACCAGCAGGGAACGCGAGCTCGGTTATGGCGACGCCATGAAGGCTGCCGGGCGCAAGTGCCACATCGTGGCGGCCGACTTCACGACCGCGGGCGGAGCCAGGGCCACGGCCGGCCTGCTTGCCAACAGCGCGCCGACAGGCGTGTTCGTCGCCAGCGACTCCATGGCCCTCGGCGTCCTCGCGGAGCTGAGGCGGCGGGGGATGCGCGTACCGGAAGATGTCTCGGTCGCGGGCTTCGACGACATACCCGGCCTGGAGTTCATTCACCCAAACCTGACCACCGTGCGCGTGCCGATGGCCGAGCTGGGCGCGGCGGGAGTGGCCCGCCTGCTGCTCGAGCTCGACGGCGAGCCGCACAGCTCGCGGGTGCGCCTGCACCCCGTCGAGCTGGTGGTGCGAGAAAGCACAGCCCCACCGAACCATCCCCTCGCCCCTTTGGGGCGAGGGTTGGGGAGACGGGCTTAACCCCTCAAGAGGTCTCCGCGGTCACCGCCAGCCGCGCGCGTCGTTGCCTCGCCAGCGAATGCCTCCGCTTTCGGTCATGACCGCCAGCGCGGGATGCAGGTTGACGGTGGTGCACGCGTGGGTCGGGATGATCAGCACAAGATCACCGACCCTTAAGCCGGTGGCCGTGCGCGATGAGATCACCGCGTGCTCCTCGCTCAGCCGTTCGACGAGCAGGTCCTCGCGCCCGACCACGATCCCGAAGCCATCCATTCCCGGAACCCGCAGGTCCGCCGACAGCGCCTTCGAGCCGGCATCGACGACGGCTCGGTCCCTCGCCGGCGTTGAAACCACGCACGCGACGACGACCAGAGCGCACTCATCGAGACGCTGGGCACCCAACCGGACCTGGTTCGCATCGCCGTAGACATAGGTTCCGGGGCGGATCTCGGTGATGCCATCGAGCGGGGCGACATCCGCGGTCGGTGTCGAGCCGATGCTTAGCTCGCGGACCTCGATGCCGAGAGCGCGCAGCTCTCCTGCCGTCACGACGAGCCCGCCTGCCTCCTGTCCCGCGGCCGCCCGGCGCTCCGGTTGGTCCTTGGCGGCATAGGCGTGCCCGCCGTGCGTGATGAGCCCGCGAAGACGCGCGCCGCCGATCTCGGCCACCACCTCCTGCACAGCGCTGACGGTCGGCCGGCCTGGCAGGGTGCCGATTCGGTGCTGGCCCGTGTCCACCTCCCACAGCACCTCGATGCGGTCCGGCAGCGCGCGGGCGACGCCGACGTCATCGAGCGCGACCGCCAGCCGCCGGACACGTTCGGCGAGGGCGTGCAGCCGGCGCAGCTTGGGCTCGCCCACCGGCGGGTGCGCTACCAGAAGGTCATCGACGTCCGCCGCCGCAAACGCCTCGGCCTCGGTGAGCGTCGCGACCGTCAAGCCCACCGCGCCGTGAGCCAGCTGCCGGCGCGCAACCTCCAGGCTCTTGTGTGTCTTCGCGTGCGGGCGCAATCGCACTCCGCCGGCCGACGCAAGCTTGGCCATGCGCTCGAGATTCGCCTCCATCACGAGCTCGTCGACCACGGCGATCGGAGTGCCCAGGCCGCCCACTGCGGCAATGACCGCCTCAGGATTCACGCGGCGCCCTTACATCCGAGCCGGCCAGGGCCTGGCCGAGCATGAGGTCGGCGAAGTCGGGCCGCGCCACAAGCGCCTCGGGTTTTCCCTCGAGCTGCGTCCGGCCGTTGACCAGCACATAGGTCCAGTCGGCGATCTCCATCGCCTGCCTCGCCTTCTGCTCGACCAGCAGGACCGCGACGCCGGTGCCGGCCAGCCTTTTCACATGCGTGCCGAGGAGCACAGCCGACAGCTCCGGTGAAAGGTTCGCCGTGGGCTCGTCGAGGATGAGCGCGGTGGGTCGCAGCATCAGCGCCCGGCCGAAAGCCAGCATCTTGCGCTCGCCACCGCTGAGCTTGCTGGCCAGCCGCGTCCGCATCTCTTCCAGTGCCGGAAACACCGCGTACACCTCTTTCAGGCGGGCCGGCACCTCGGAGTTTTTGAGCAGATACGCGCCCATCATCAGGTTCTCGAGCACTGTCAGCGGGCCGAAGATGTCCTTCGTCTGCGGCACGTAGCCCATTCCCTTGGCAACCAGACGCTCGGTGACGAGGTTGGTGACCTCCGCGCCACCAAGGCTCACGCGCCCCGACATCGCACGTATGACGCCGACGATCGCCTTGAGGGCGGTGCTCTTGCCGGCGCCGTTGGGTCCGATGATGGTTGCGACCTCGCCAGGGCCGACCCGCAGCGAGATGTCGAAGATGACGGGTATGCCTCCGTAGCCGGCCGTCAGATCCTGCACCACGAGATGGGGCGCCCTCCGTCCGTCGGTGCTACCCGGCAAAGTTGGCTTCCTTCACATCTTCCTGGGCCCGTACCTCGGCCATCGGCCCCTGGGCGATGACGCGCCCGCGCGACATCACGACCACCACCTCGCATAGGCGTCCGACGATCCCCAGCTCGTGCTCGACCATCACCATCGTCAGCCCGTCGTCGCGAAGCCCGGCCAGCTGTCTCTCGAGCTCGCCGATCATGCTCGGGTGCACACCCGCGGTCGGCTCGTCCAGAAGCAGCATGCGGGGTCTGGCCATGAGGGCGCGCATGACCTCGAGCAGGCGCCGCTGCCCGCCGCTGAGGTCAGCCGCATAAGCGTCTTCTTTGTCGATCATCTTGAAGCGCTCGAGGAGGGCCCGTGCCCGCTCGACCTGCTCCGTTTCGAACGCGCCCCAGTACCGCCTGCCGAGGAACGCGCCGATCACCGTCTCGCCGGGGTTGTCCGGGGCTGCAGCCAGGAGGTTCTGCATGACGGTCAATCGCGGGAACTCTGCCGACAGCTGAAAGGTTCGGATGAGACCTCGGCGAGCGATCCTGTTCGGGGGTAGCCCGGAGATCTCGGCGCCGTCGAGGCGGATCGAGCCGGCCGTGGGC
>DATINX010000110.1:0-17858 GCA_035473835.1 Candidatus Dormiibacterota bacterium
GCGCGTGAGAGAACCGAAGCGTCGGCGCGCAGCGCTTCCACCCTGTTTGTGTTCTCCCAGGGCACGCCCAGGTCGTCACGGCCGAAGTGGCCGTAGGCGGCGGTCTGCCGATAGATCGGCCGCATCAGCTGCATGTCGGCGATGATGGCGCCGGGCCGGAGGTCGAAGTGGCGCCGCACGAGCTCGAGCAGCTCGCGCTCGGGTACGGTACCCGTCCCAAAGGTCTCGACGGCGATCGAGGTCGGATGCGCGCGGCCGATCGCGTACGACACCTGCACCTCGCAGCGCTCGGCGAGACCGGCAGCGACCAAGTTCGTGGCGACGTGCCTTGCCGCATATGCCGCGGACCGGTCGACCTTGCTCGGATCTTTGCCGCTGAAGGCACCGCCGCCATGGCGGGCGACCCCGCCATAGGTGTCGACGATGATCTTGCGCCCGGTGAGCCCGGCGTCCGCAGCGGGACCGCCCACGATGAACTTCCCGCTCGGGTTGACCATGATCTTGGTGTTCGCGTCGATGACGAGACCCCGCAGGACCGGGTCGATCACCAGCTCGCGAACGCCTTCGTCGATCGCCTTCTGGCTGATTTCCGGCGCATGGTGCGTCGAGACGACCACCGCCTCGAGCCGCTTCGGCTTTCCGCTCTCGTATTCGACCGTGACCTGAGTCTTGCCGTCGGGCCGCAGGAACGCCAGCTCGCCGTCCTTGCGCACCTGCGCGAGGCGCCTGGCCAGCCGGTGTGCGAGCGAGATGGTCAGCGGCATGAGCTCGGGTGTCTCGCGGCAGGCGAAGCCGATCATCATGCCCTGGTCCCCCGCGCCCTGCAGCTCGTAGGGATCGTCTTCGAGCGTGCCTTCGCGCTCTTCGAGCGAGTGGTTGACGCTCGCCGCGATATCCGGCGACTGCTCCTTGAGGTAAACCTGGATCAGCGCGTGATCGGCGTCGAACCCGATGTCCTCGCTGTTGTAGCCGATGCCGCGGATGGTGTCGCGAATCGTTCTCTGGATGTCGAGCTCGGCGTGTGTCGTGACCTCGCCGATGACCACGCAGAGCCCCTTCGTGATCGCGGTCTCGCAGGCCACACGGGCATGCGAATCCTGCGCGAGCATGCCGTCGAGCACCGCATCCGAGACCTGGTCGCAAACCTTGTCGGGATGGCCCTCGGTGACCGATTCCGACGTGAGCAGGAATGAGCGTGAGGAGCTGAATGACGTTGCCATAACGACCGCCATGATATGGGGCTCAGCTGCCGTTGCGCTGGCGGCGATCCTCCGGGGCCTGTCCCAGCAGCTGCGCCTGCAGGGCGAAAATGTCATCCAGCACCCTGTCGATGCGCCTACCTTCAAGGCGGTGGTCGGCAATCACGCCGGCGCGCTCGAGGTGCTTGCGAAGCGAAGTCCCGAGCGGCCCGTCGACGCGTGCCTGGCCGCGTACCTGTGCTTCCTCGAGGAGCTGCAGGCAGCGATCCAGCGCAAGCTGGCGAACCCGGTGCTCGCGAGTGGTCACGTCCCCAGCACCTCCACCCGCCCCGTTGTGGTGACGCGGGCCTTGACCTCGTTGAGTGCAGGCAGCGTGTAGTCGGGCTTGCTCGGCTTGCCGTCGGGGTTGAACGAAACCGGGTGACAGGGACACTCGAGCAGGCTTGACCCGTGGTCCCACCAGAGCTCACAAGGCAGGTGAGAGCACATCGACGTCACCGCGGTCACGGCGTCGCCGCGGCGAAAGACGAAGGCGCCCACGGCTCCAGCCTTGACCAGCTTCCCCTGGCCCTCGGTGAAGTCGGCCAGGGCGCCGACGTCGCTCCACGATCCGTCGGCCGGAAGCACGGGGCTCGATGGCGCGCCTGACACGGAGCTGGTCTCGGCGGGAACGAGCGACTTTCCGACGAGCCCGCCCGCAAGGGCGCCAGCCGCGACTCCGAAGCCCGCAACCAGGGCGGCCCGGCGTGTCAGCCAGGTCTCCTGCGGCGCCGACTCCAGCGTCTTCGCCAGGCGGCGCCGGAACTCGGGGCTCATCCGCTGCGGGCCCTGGCGGGCGGCGGCGAACCGCGCGGCGGCCGTGATGGCCTCCTTCTCCTCGGCGTCGCCCGCGCGCAGGTTCAGCCTGCGGCCCCGCAGCAGGTCGCTGACGATCTTGTCGACCCGGTTCTCTGGCCGCTCAGGCATCGGGATCAACCTTCGCCGCCGCGCGCAGAGCGCGCAGCTGCATGACCTTGACCGCTCCGACGGTCGAACGCATCTCGGCTGCCACTTCCTTCAACGAGTACCCGTGAAGGAAACGCAGCTCCAGGACCCGGCGGTAGTTGTCGCTGAGGGCGGCCAGGATTCTCTGTGCCCTCTCGGCAGGCTCGTCCGAGGTGGGTCCTTGCGGCAGGGACATCGCGAGATCCTCGTGCAGCTCGGCCACTGAGAGCCCCAACCGGGTGCTCCAGAACGCGCCCAGCACCGATCGCGCGGTGGCGAACAAGTAGCCTCGAATCGCGCTTGGCGGAGCCCCCTGGCGCAGCCGTGGGATGGCCTTCATGGCCACCTGCTGTGTGAGGTCCTCGGCGTCGGCGCGGTTGCCAACTCTGGCGTAGATGAAGGCGAAGACGAGCTCCAGCTCGTCGAGCGCGATGTCGACCGCGCGCGATGCGTTCGGGAGCTCGACGACCTGACCGGCAGGGTCAGAAGGCAGCGCTGGGTCAGGGGGCTGGTCAGGCTCCATGGTCATTCTGCGGTTACGCGCGCATCCCGCCCAGCAGGTAGACGGCGCCCCATTTCAACCCGGAATATCCCCGTCAACTCTGCTCAATGCGTTACTCGAGCAGGTTACTGGACCCGTGCCGGCCTTTAACGCGGATAACACAATGGGCCGGGTCACCCCGGCCCACCGCGTTGCCCTTGACGAAAGGAGTTCTGGTTATGCGTGCCGCCAGCCGGGATGGCCCGCTCGGCGCCACAGCAGGTAACCGAGGCCGAGCAGGACGAGGATCGGGCCGATCGCGCCGAGCCCGGTGATCACGTAGTCGATCGTTGTCACGAAGTTGTGGGCGGCGTCGCTCAGCGCCGAAGCGAAGCCCCAGCTGTCTGACGGGGCGGTGGTTGCGGGCGCGCCGGCCTCGGTCAGGGTGACCGTGACGGTGCTGAAGGCGACGTTGTGGTCGATGTACTGGATCTGGCCCTTGAGCTGCTCGATCTGACCCGTGATCTGGCCGATCTGGTTCTGCACGGCGATGATGTCGGAGATGTTCTTGGCCTGCGCCAGGAGGGCGAGCATCGCGTTGCGCTGCGCTTCCTCGTTCGCGAGCCTTGCCTGCAGGTCGACGTACTGGGCGCTGAGGTCCTGGCCGCTGATGTGCTCGTTCTGGACCTTGCCCAGGTTCGAGAGTGCGTCGATCGTCGTGTCGAAGTTCGACGCCGGCACCATGAAGCTGATCACGCCCGTGCGGATCTGGTCGTTGGTGGCAGGGTTGGCCTGGGCGTCGGTGCCCGAAACATATCCCTGCTCGAGCTGGACGATCGAGCGCACCGCGGCGAGGCTGGAGTCAAAATTGCCAGCCTTGACCGTGATGGCCAGCTGCGCCTGGCGGATCACCTGGGGGCCCTGAATGGCCGGCACGACGTTGGTGGGAGCGCCCCCTCCGCTGGTGTCCGGCACGCCATTGCCCGGCACCCCGCTCGAGGCGCCGGTGCCTCCCGAGTACTGCGCGGAGCCCTTCTGCGGCGCGACGGCGCTGCTGGAGTTGGCGGTGCTGCCCGCTCCGCCGCAAGCGGCGGCAGCCACGAGGATCCCGACAAAGAGCGCGGCGGCGACGAGGAACCTTTTCATGCGACTGCCTCCCGATTTGATGCTGACCAAACGTGGCGGCGCCGCCTAGGTAACATCGGCACTCGTGCTCCAGGTTCGTAACCTCGCCATCGACGTCGCCGCGCGCCGGGTTCTCTCCGACGCGAGCTTCACCGTGGCCGCCGGCGACAAGGTCGGCCTTGTCGGTCGCAACGGGGCCGGGAAGACAAGCCTCCTCAAGGTGCTTGCGGGCGAGCACGACCCGGAGGCGGGCTTGGTGCTGCGCCGCGGCACGCTGGGCTACGTGCCGCAGAATCCGCGGCCGCGAGCCGAGGCGGCGCAGACGGCGCTCTCGCACATCCTTTCGGGACGTGGCCTCGACAAGGCGGCGGCAAACCTGGAAGAGCTGCACCGCAAGCTCGAGTCGGACCATTCGCCGGCCACCGTCCAGCGCTTCTCGGACGCGGAGGAGCGGTTCCGCCTGGACGGCGGCTATTCCGGCGAGTCGGATGCCCGCCGCATCGGGACCGGCCTTGGCCTCAGGCCTGACCGGGTCGACCTGCCGCTCGGAGTTCTGTCAGGCGGCGAGCGCCGCCGCGCGGAGCTGGCCCGAGTCCTGTTCGCCGACGCCGACCTCATTCTGCTCGACGAGCCCACCAACCACCTCGACAGCGACGCCAAGGCATGGCTGATGGACTTCCTGCGCGAGAACCGCGGCGCCGTGATCGTGGTCAGCCACGACCTCAACCTCCTCGACTCCGCGATCACGCGTGTGATTCATCTGGACGCCGGCCGGCTCGTCGAGTACCGGGGCACCTATTCCCAGTACCAGAGGGCGCGCGCCCTGGAAGAGAAGAGGCTGGCGTCGCTCGCGCAGAGACAGGAGGCGGAGATCAAGCGTCTGAGCCTGCTCGCGGAGGTCATGCGCCGCCAGACGGAGAAGCGAGCGCGGACCGCGAAGTCGATCTTCAAGCGCGTCGACCGCATGAAGGCGCAGCAGGTGAGCGCGCCGCGGCGCGAGCGCAAGGTCAAGGTGCACTTCCCGGATCCGCCACATGGAGGCCGCGTCGCGCTGACGGTCGACAAATTGGCCAAGGGATACGGCGGCCCGGTCGTGTTTCGCGACGTCAGCTTCGAGGTCGAGCGCGGGCAGCGCCTGCTCGTGATGGGGCTCAACGGAGCAGGCAAGACGAGCCTGCTGCGAATCCTCGCGTCGCAGTCGCAGCCGACCGCCGGGTCTTTCCAGCTGGGCCACAACGCCTCCCTCGGCTACTACGCGCAGGAACACGAGGGAATCAGTCCGGGCGTCACCGTTCTCGCACACCTGCGGCAGCAATCTGACGCCGACGAGCGCACGCTCCGTGCGCTGCTGGGCAGCTTCAGCCTTACCGGCGACATTGCGCGCCAGGACGCGGGCACGCTGTCGGGTGGCGAGAAGACCAAGCTCGCGCTCGCGCAGCTCGTCGCCGGCCGCCACAACCTGCTGCTCCTGGACGAGCCGACCAACAACCTCGACCCGCCGTCGCGGACTGGCGTCGCGCATGCGCTTGCCGAGTGGCCGGGCACGATGGTCATCGTCAGCCACGATCCGGAGTTCGTCGAAGCGCTGCGACCTGGTCGTGTCCTCTTCATGCCTGAAGGCCGGCTGGATTACTGGGAAGAAGATCTGCTCGACGTCGTGTCGCTCGCCTGACCGACAATTAGCCTGTGAGCACCACCCGAGTGCGCGAGATCGTGATGCCCGACCTCCAGGGCGCCGAGGAGATCACGATCGGCGCCTGGAGCAAGCAGAAAGGCGATCACATCGACGAGGGCGAGACGCTGCTCGAGGCGCTGACAGACAAGGTCAATGCGGAGATCCCATCGCCTGTCAGCGGCGTGATCGACGACCTGCTTCTGGAGGAAGGCGACCCGGTCAAGCCGGGCCAGGCGATCGCGAGGATCAGCCCGGACTAAACCTTCTCCGTGGTGAGGATCTTGTCCTCCTCCTCACCCAGCTTGCGGCCGAACCACCACGCCAGGGCAAGAAGGACCACGACGCCGATGGCGATGGGGATCACGAACGGCGCCAGGGTGCTCGCTACGGTCTGGTAGTTCTGGCCCAGCTTGTACCCGGCGTACGCGAGCGCAAAGTTCCAGGGGATGGCGCCCGCCATCGTTGCGATCGTGAACACCACGTAGCCGATCTTCGACACGCCGGCCGGGAACGAAATGTACGTACGCACGATCGGGAGCAGGCGACCGATGAAGACCGCCCACCATCCGAAGCGCTCGAAGAACCGGTTGGCCAGGCGGAGATGGCCGCGGCTCAGACCCACCTTGCGACCTATCGGGCTGAGCACGACGCGCTCGCCGTAGCGCCGGGTGAGAGAGAAGGCGATCAATGAGCCGACGAGGTTGGCGACGCTGGCCACCAGCACCACCGCGACGAAGTTCAGCTTGCCCTGTGCTGCAAGCGCGCCCCCGAGTGGGACGACGATCTCGCTGGAGATCGGCAATCCCGCGCTCTCTGCAACCATGGTGACGAAGATCGCGAGCAGGCCCCAGTTTCCGACCAGGCTGATCAGCCACTGGGTCATGAGTCGGTCCTGGTCGGCTGGACAGCTCGAAACGGCAGCTCACGAACCTGCTGGTCGTCTATGAGGATCTCGAATCGGTAGAAACCAGGTTTCGGTATCGGCACCCCTGCGAGGTTGATCACGATGTTGGCGGCGAGGTCCCAGCCTTGGGGGTGCTCGCTGTGCACGGTTCGCGGCGGCAGGCCGAGCACGACAGGCTGATGCATCACCGCCCTGCCGTCTTCATCGCTGCAGTGAACCTCCACCTTGTGCTGGCGCTCGGACTCGAGCCTGCTCGATAGAACGCGCAAAACCATGGCTCCACCAAAGGGTGCCGGAAACTGCTCCCGGTACAAGGTGTCGATGCCGGCGCCGAGGATGTACACGAGCCCGTTCGGCGGACTCTCGGCGGCGTTGGCGAGCAGAGCCCAATCGAGCCTCACGTGTGCGGGCACACCGGGCGAATGACATGGATCACCTCCGGGATGTTAACGGGAGGGCCCGGTGCCACCGTTGGGGGCCTTGGTCTGGGGTTCCGCCGGCTCCTTCCTCGGGTCAGGTCTACGTCTGCCCTGACGACGACCGGACAACGAGGGCGCACGCCCCCAACCCTGATCTAGGCCCAGAGCCTCGGCCCCGACGCCCGTCCCCCCGGGGCATAATCCACCTTGGCTGTCATGGGCTCGAGAGTCGGCTGATAACCAACGAATAATTAGGCCCGCTGACCCCCGGTTGCGCCGCCGAGGGCCAGGTTTGGGATATCAAGGGCGTTGCTAGCCATGGACCCGGGGCGATGTCAAACCCGGCTCAGATGGAGCACATCATCCTGGCTCCCGATCCCTTTCTAACCCGCCAACAGCATAGACCCTGATGGTCGGGCTGTCAGACAAAACTCCGTCAGGGGCAGTCCCTTGTTCGTCGTAGAACTCGTCAGGCTCACGACGTGATGCCCGACTGACGACGCCCGTTCGACGCCAGAAATTCTACTGGGGGCCCACCCTGCCCTAGCTGCGGCGGCGACGCCAGTAGAACACTCCAGCCACAACCAAGACGAGAACCACGACCCCTGAAATGATCTTGTTAGGGGTGATTGTCGCCGAGATCAGATAGCCCATCAGTGAGTCCACACCGGCAAGTCTAGCCTCCGACCGACAACCCGCCGATTCGACTCATATGAACCCCGCAGTTCGGAAGCTTCGATTTAGCCGCTCAATCATGTTCGGCTGGGTGCTGAGGACGCTCCTTCTGCTCCCGTGTCCCGCCGAGCAATGTGTCTAGGTCAAACGGTGGTGTGAGCTCTGATGCCGCCAGCCCGACAGTAGTTTCTAGACGATGCGACCGCACCAACTGGAGGTTGCCAAATGACGCAGTGGTTTCTCTGGGGAATCCTGGGCGTGATCATCCTTCTGGCGCTAGCCTTCTGGCCAGCTCGGGTCGCCAAACGCAAAGGGTATAGCTGGCTGCTGTTTTTCATCTTCAGCTTGTTTCTCTTCTTTCCTGCGCTGATCGTTGCCTATCTCGTCCCTCATCGCGGCAGGGCTCTTACACCGGGTTAACGACCAACCGACCATCGCGGTCGGCCAGCCGGCGACATTATTGGCCTAAACGGTCGCCGGTCGCCCGATCGGCAGATCCCTTCGCTCGCCGTACAGCGATTTGTCAATGCCGTGGTGGTCTACCACTCGATCCCCGGCACCTCATGGCTGACCCTGCTAGGCGAGGGTTCGTTGCAGTGCCGCCGTTGAAACTCTATCCAGACACCCCAGGCCGCAAGACACGTTGGATCGGAGCGGACGTTCTCGTCGTCGTCTGGCTCGGCTTCTGGTCCTTGCTCGGTTTCTACATCCACCAACTCGTGGAAGTCCTCCAAGCGATCCCTGACGCAATCGACCGGGCCGGCAGCGCCATCGATGTACCCCTCCAGAATGCTATGAACTACGCCTCGCAAATTCCGATCTTTGGCAGCTTGATCGTGGACCGCCTCCAGGCTGCGAATGCCGCCACTGCGGGCCGCGCCCACGCGGTCGCGGCTGCTCTTACGAACATGATCGACATCGCCGCTCTCGGCGTGGCGCTGGTAGCCGCCGTGCCCCCGATACTTCTTGTCATCGGCTTCTACGGCTCCGACCGGTGGCGGGCGAGCCGCGAGATGGGCTCGGCGAAACGGATCGTCGAGGTCGCGCTCCGGGAGCATCGGGGCCAGCAACTCAACGAGGCGCTGGCACGGCGCGCTATCGAAGTGGTCCCCTACCGGCGCTTGGTCAAGGTCACCCCGGACCCACTAGGGGAATTGCAAGCGGGACATTACGACGCATTGGCCGCGCAGTCGTTGTCTGCCGCGGGACTCAGCCCCATTCTGATACGGCCCGTTGCGGGAGGGGCCGCGCAGTCGCTGAAGCGCGGACCGCGCCGAGTGACGCCGCGCGGGCCATAGGCGGTCAGCCTCCGCCGTGGGGAGCGCTGAAGGACGCCGCGCGGCAAGACCGGCGACGCACGGCCGGGGTATCGTTGCCGTGTCGCTGTCCACCTCATTGAGGGGAGGCCGAGATGAAGCGCTCTACCGAGATCGAGAAATTGATCCGTGACGCCGTAGCCGCTCAGGAACGAGGCGACGTCGCCTACGTTGAACGCACGACGTCGAAGCAGCCTGGGGTCGTCAGCATCGGGACGGACGCCAATGAGTACGTGCTCGACTACGAGCCGATCATCAGTTCCGCCCGCGGTGAGATGGATAGCTCAGCACACATGCGTGTGCGAATTGGGCAAGTCCATGCCTACGAACATGGGGATGTCGGCTGGGCCGACGGGACCGGATACCTCGAGGTTGACGGACAGTCGGTTGAGATCCGCAATACCGGTGTCTTCTTGCGCGAGGCAGGCGAGTGGCGGAGCGTGCAGAGCCACTCCTCTATCGGCGTACCCAATGAGCGGATGTTCGATCCGCTCTTTCAACGGCACAAGGCCGCGACTTAACCCGCGGTCCCAAACAGCCGGCCGCCGAAGGCCCGTCAACGTGCTTTCTGCCGTCCCCCCGCACGCGACCGAACGGGCCAAATGTTGGGCGGGCGGCGGATGGCGAGAATGACGCGTGACACGTCACGTGCGGAAACTTTCCTAGCGTGCGCGGATGAGAAACTACTCGGAAATTGTGTGGGAATTGGTGGGCCCGGTTGGGATCGAACCAACGACCAGCCGATCATGAGTCCCGAAAGAAGCCGTCCGACACGGTCCAGCGACGTCGATCCGAATACAAAACGTCCAGAGACTCGTCCAATAAGTCCACCGTTGTCCGACCAGATCGATCCGATTGGCAGTCAAGATTGGCAGTCAAAATCCAGGCCGAAAATGGCGATGGCGGGCCTGGCATCTCGACACTCGCAGAATCGTGCGCCAGCTCTTCCCAAGCGAGCGGACCCTCTACTGACGGCCGAGCATAACGCACGCTTCAACCGACTCCCCGAGCGTGCCGGCGTTCCACAAACGTGACAACGCCGTGGGCCGCCTTCTGGGACGGCGAGAGCGCCGGCACGGCGCATAAGCTGACTTACGCAAGATACGAGTCAAGCATTCTCAGGAACAACCAGCTCGGCGTCAGGCCTGCGACGCCGTCACGCAGGGCGCAGAGCAGCGGGCTTTCGATCTGCGCGCCGCGAGTTGCCTGGCGGGCCATGGTGACGAGTCGATTCGCACGCCGTCGGCGGCGATCTTCATACAGCCGGAAGGCCTCGGTCAGGTTCGAGGCTCGCCTGATGCTGTCCGCAAGGGCGACTGCGTCTTCGAGAGCCTGACAGGCGCCCTGGCCCGCGTTTGGCGTCATCGGATGCGCAGCGTCGCCGACCAGCGTGACTCGCCCTCCACTCCAGCGCCGAGCCGGCGGCCGGTCATACATGTCGTTGCGCAAGATCGCGGTTTCCTCCGTCGCCGCAACCAGGGCGGGTATCGGTTGCGCCCAATCGCTGAAGGTATGCAGGAGATCGCCTTTGTGTCCATTCGGGCCGGGCTTCTCACCGCGCGGCTGCCTGGTCACGGCCGACCAGTACACGCGGTGGCGCAGAAGAGGGAACGCGACGAACTCCGAGCCCCGACCAACCCAATTCATCCCATGGCTAGGCGGGAGGGGTATTTCGTGACTGTCGACTATGCCTCTCCAGACCGTCGAGCCCAAATAGACGGGATCGCCGTCTTCCAGCAGCTGCCGGCGCACCGGCGAGCGAAGCCGTCCGCACCGACAAGTAATTCACCCGCAGCTGCGACTGTGCCGCGAATGACGACCTCCACTTCGGCGCCGCGCTCTTTGAATCCACTCACGTCGGCGTCGAAATGCAGACCCTCGACGCCAAACCTCGTTGCCAACGCCGCTTGCAGGTCGGCGCGGTGGACGAATGCCGGCTCAAAACCGAATCGAGCCGCCACCGATTCGAGGGGGTAGTCGTTGACCTGGCGGCCACGCCATGTACACACCGACATGTGTTGAATCGTCATCGCACGATCTCGACCCCAAGCCCTTGCAGGGAACGCGCGCCGTTGGGTCAGATCATGAGTCCGGCACCGATCTCTCGAAGCTCAGGCATGCGCTCGAAGATCTCAACGTCAAGTCCGGCCTGCCTCAGGGCGATCCAGGTTGCGAGTCCGGCGATTCCCGCACCCGCGATCAGCGCCTTCACCTCATCAAGCCCTCAGCTCTGAATGCTGAGCTGGGCGCAATGCGGGCGGGCTGACCGCCCGCCCGCCGCGCCTGGATCATGCGGCCGTGGCAGGAACGACCATGCCGGTCCGCTCATGGGTGGACACCGGCCTGATGAGGAGCGTGATCCCGATCCCGAGCAGCCACAACCAACCCGAGATGACACTCGCCGGGCCCAGGTCTGGCCCACCCGCGAAGGTGAGAACTACGAGCACCGTATCGAAAGCAGCCACTGCCAACGTCAGCCATCCGACAAGAGCGGGTACCCGGTGCGACCGCAGCAGCATCCAGCCGGCACACGCCACCGCGACCGGAGCCACAATTGCGTCCGCATCATCCATCGTCGAACCGAGGGTGAACAGCGCCATTACTCCCTGGTCCGCGCCGCCGCGGTGGGCCAGGTCCGCGAGCCCGTACAGGATGCTGGCGTGCGTCCACTGAATCGCCACTGCCGCGCCCGCGCAAACATACGCGATTCGCGCAAGAATGCCCTCTCCCGCTGCGACGGCGATGAGAAGGACGATGAGAATCCCGAACAGCGTGTTGTTCAGCCCATCGTTTAGGCCCTGGAGCGTGATTTCTCGCCCGTGCTGAGCGGCATATGCGATCGCGCTCTGCGCGCTGACATTACTGTGAAGTTCGTTGCTTGGTCCCGAGCCGATCGACGAGAAGAAGACAGCGAAATACACGAGTGCCGTGGCGCCGGCGAGGCGCCCGAGCCGAACCGGATGACGAGTGACGGAATCCATTGATAAACCTCCTACCGCGGTTTCCGGACGGCGTCCGGTGGCCCAAGCCTGAATCTCAGTCGCCACGGTTCCAACGGTGCCGGCACTGCATTTCC
The DNA here is from genome assembly GCA_035473835.1 of Candidatus Dormiibacterota bacterium. Classification (GTDB taxonomy): domain Bacteria; phylum Chloroflexota; class Dormibacteria; order Dormibacterales; family Dormibacteraceae; genus UBA10449. The sequence goes on from DATINX010000110.1 coordinate 11,855, forward strand.
AACCGCACTAGCACGCGGACTCTGGTGTGCTGACCTACCCCGAGGATTCGGGCTTAGGTGCTGAAGGGCACGCAGCCGGCCACCCGAGCGCCGGTTCCCGGTGCCGAGCTCAAGTCCACGATGCCGCCGAGCACATCAAGGCGATCGCGTATGTTCTGGAGGCCCTGGCACGATCTGAATCGAGACCTCTCCGTCAGCTCGTCGTGACGATTGTTCCCGCGATCTTGTCGTGGATCGCTTGCTTCTGGGGGTCCCACAGCTGCCACAACCAGCCGATGGCTCCGATGATGCAGATGGTGAAGCCGACCTCAAGGGCCCAGATGAAGCTGCGCAGGGCGGCCTTGCCCAGCGTCGGGTACTGCCCGGTCGCCACGTCACGCACCTTGAAGCCGAAGGGCATCATCCCGATCGAGGCGCCGCGCGAGCTCCAGAAGTACGCGAAGTACGCGACGTCGATCACCACGCTGAGAACGACGGCCACGCCGACGATGTGGCCTGGGATGACCCCAAAGGAGGACGGCCGGGCGTCGCCGGCGCTGATGAAGATAATGCCGATGATTCCGTTGATGACCACGAGGATTACCACGTCGATCAGGCCGCCGACGATTCGCATGCCCCGGCTGGCGAGGTTGCCCGGCGCCGCCATCGCATAGCCGCCGCCCGGAGGCATCATTGGCGGCATTCCTCCACCCATACGGGATGACGAGTGAGGGAATCCATTTGCTGAACCTCCTGCAACCTGTTTGTGGACGGCGTCCGGTGGCCCCAAGCCTGAATCTGACTCGGCGCGGCTCCAAGAGTGCCCGCACGGCATTTCCAGCCGCACGAGCACACGGACTCTGGTGTGCTGGCCTACCCGCTAGGATCGGGCTAGGTGCTGAGTGGCACCCAGCCGGTTACGCGAGCGCCGATTCCCGGTGTCGAGCTCACGTCCACGGCGCCGCCGAGCACATCCAAGCGGTCGCGTATGTTCTGCAGTCCGCCGCCCGACTTGGGGCGAGTGGGATCCAGACCGCGACCGTTGTCGCCCACCTCGAAACAGAGCCGCCCGTCTTCGTACCACACTCGCAGAGATCCCTTGGTAGCCCGCGAGTGCTTGGTCAGGTTTTGAAGGGCTTCGGAGCAGCAGAAATAGACCGCGCCTTCGAGCTCTCGGGGATAGCGCTCCGGTCCACATTGGACATCGATGCTGATCGGAACTTGACGCGCACGCGCGCGAAGCGCCGCCTTCAGTCCTTCCGCTTCGAGGAGCGGCGGATAAACTCCACGGGCAAGGTTCCGCAGCGATTCGAGGGCATCGCCGAGCTCGGACTGCATCTCCTGCAAGATCGGTTCGAGCGACCCCGGCTTATCGCGAGCCAAGCTCGCCGCAAGTCCGAGCTTCATGCGAAGAGACACGAGATTCTGCTGCGCACCGTCATGCAGGTCGCGCTCGAGCCGCCGGCGCGCCTCGTCCTGGGCTGCCACCAACCGGTGACGCGATTGCCGGAGCTCGAGCATTCGCCGGCTCAGCTCATCCTGCAGGCCTGCGCTGTGAAGCACGAGTCCCGCTTGTGAGGCAAGACCGTCCATCAAGCGCTCTTCCGTCGGGCTCAACGCCTCGCCGGATCTTCGCGCGACTGCCAACCTGCCGAGATTTGCACCCGCGTGCTGCAGGGGAACGCTTCGCGTCGCCGTGTCCGGCGTTACATGCTGGTGCTCAGGAAAGCTGCTCGCAGCGACTTCACGACCGTTTTCATGCAGCCACACGGTGGCGGCGTCGGAGGCGGTGCCTTGCGCAAGCATCCTCGCCATGACAGGCAGCAGCTGAAGGGAGTTTTCCCGGCCGTCGAGGCGAGTGGTGAAGTCCGCTAGCACCTCGTAAGGAACCGCTCGGACACCGTAAACCAGCCGGTTCGCCAGCCGCTCAAGTCGCGTGCGCAGCGGCTGAAATGCGACCGCCACGAACGCAGTGGCGACCACCGCTAAGAGGAGGCGTGACGCCGACCCGGCCGCCAGGATTCCGCCTACACCGGCGACGACAACGATGTAGAAAGCAGTGATCACACCGGCGAGAACGCCGTAGGCGACCGTCCGGCTGATGACCAGGTCGATGTCGAAGAGACGATGCCGCAGGATCGCGACGGCAATTGCCAGGTTCATCGCCGCGAATGCCACCAGCTGAGCTGCTGAAACAGGCAGCGGCGCCCAGCCGCTGAATGATTGTGCCGTCGCGACGAACACGTTTCCACCGACTTCGGCGACGACGAACAGGCTGGCGGCGAGCGCGACCCACTTCAGCTGGAGCCGCAGCTCGGGTCCCGCACGATGAAACCGGAATGCGACCGAGACGATGGAGAGAAGCAGGGACACGAAAAAGACGATGAAGATCGAGACCCCGATCGCAGGCCCGGGAGGGAAATCGTTAAGTAAAGCGATGCCGAATGGATTCTGCGGTGGAGAGGACATCGCGAAGTCGGCAAGCGGGCCGGGAGCGAACACCTCGGTGAAGGCACTCAAGACCCACGCGGTGGTTCCCGCGATGACCACGCTGCGCCAGCGCTTGGACGGCAACTTTCCGTCGGGAAAGAGCAGAAGCAAGATTCCAATCAGGAGCAGAACGAGCCTGGACAGGACATCGCCGACGATGAACAGGGCAGCGCCGAGCTCCGGCCTTGGCGCGTAGAGCTGCCTGGCACTCTCGTCGAACACTCCACCCGTAGCCGAGACAAGGCCGATTGCGAGCATCAGCCAGCCGATGGGATGCCGGGGGCGCCGGCTGGCGATCAGCGCTCCAACCGGCGCCGGGCATAGGAAGGTTGCCCCGTAGATGGCGAAACCCAGGCTGTAGGGCACCGCCCCGCCGGGACGCCTCAAGGCGAGCCAGGTTTCAACGACGACGAGGACGCCGATCAACCCGAGCACTGCCCATGGCAGGCTCGCTCGTCGAGAAGCCTGGTCAGTCACCGGTCTCGCTCAGGTAGATAAGCACGGCTTTGACTCGGCGATGGACATCTGTCTCTTCGCCCAGTCCAAGCTTCGAGAAGATCGCGTTGATGTGCTTCTCGACCATCCGCACCGAGAGATGAAGCCGTTCGGCAATGGTGTCGTTGTTGCGGCCCTGGGCCATCTCCGACAGCACGTCGCGTTCACGCTCCGTGAGGTCCTGGACCCTGGAGCCGGCCTGACGGCCCCTGGCGGCCACGAGGGTTTCGACAACTTTGGGATCTATGACCGACCCGCCTCTCGCCACCTCCCGGACAGCCGCGGTCAGATGGACCGGGTCATTCAGGCTGTCTTTGAGCAGGTAGGCACGGCGCGCAGAGCCCCTTTCCAGGAGGCGGAGGGCGTATTCAGGCTCGTCGTGCTGGCTGAGCACGACCACACCTATCTCTGGGTGTTCGTCGCGCAGGCGAGCCGCCGCCTGAATGCCTTCGTCTGTGTTGCGCGGTGGCATGCGGATGTCGGTCACGACCACCTCGGGCCGGTCGCGTTCAACTGCGGCTAGCAAGCCTTCGAGATCGACGCAGGAACTGGTCAGCTCGATGTCGGGGTCCGTCTCCAGAAGGCGACGCACGCCCTCTCGCACCAGGTAACTGTCCTCGGCCAAAACCACTCGGATCCTCGCCGTCATGGTGGCGTAAGGATGCCACCGGCGCGGCCGTTTGAACGACCGTACCCGCACCTCTCGGCGGGTGTGCCAGCACACCGAATGTCCGACACAGGGCTCGGCAAGTCTCGTCGTCTAGGAGCGGATAAATACCGATGACTTGCTGGCCGAGTAGACGACTCTGGACAACCTCGTGGTCGACGGGAAGCAGGATTGGCGGTCACATTGACAGTCAGCTCCCACCGGCAGTATCACCTCAGCTCCCCTGAGAGAGGCGGAAACGAGTTTGGATTTGGTGGGCCCGGTTGGGGTCGAACCAACGACCAGCCGATTATGAGTCGGCCGCTCTGACCTGCTGAGCTACGGGCCCGCGTTCGGATTCAAGAGTCTATTCCGGGAACAAAGGGCGTTTCGGAGCCGACCACGCCTGGGTATGTGCGTAACACAACCAAAACTGTGAGGGATTGGAAATGCTCGCGCTAGGACTGCTCCTTCTACGACTCGTCATCGGTCTCACGATCGCCGGGCACGGAGCACAAAAGCTCTTCGGCTGGTTCGGCGGTCCCGGGATGGCGCGCTGGACCCAGGTCGTGACAGGCCTCCGCATCCGTCCCGCGCAGCCGTGGGCGTGGGCGGCCGCGCTGTCGGAGTTCGTCGGCGGACTCCTGGTCGCACTGGGATTCCTGACCCCGCTGGGATGCCTGGCCATCGCCGGGTCGATGCTGGTCGCCATTGTGACTGTTCATCTGAGCAAGGGCTTCTGGGTCGCCAAGGGCGGCTACGAGTTCAACCTCGCCATCCTGGCCTCCGTCGCCGCGCTGGCGCTCACGGGGCCGGGCGCCTACAGCCTGGACGCCGCGCTGAAGATCAACCTCCCCGAACCGCTCACCGTGATAGTGGCGACCATCCTGCTCATCGTCGGTGTTGGCGTGAGCCTCGGCACCCGCGCCCCACGGCCAGCTGAAGAGCGCAAGGCCCGAGCGACCTAGCGCCTCACGCTACCGATGGACGTGCCGCGCCCGCCGGCCGCCTGAAGACCGAGCCAACCGCCGAGCGGATCCACATCGTGGACGCGGACAGAGGAGGCATGTGCGCACGCACGAGCGCGACCAGGACCTCAGGCAGGGTGGCCGCACCGGGTAGCGCGAGGTACCGATCCTCCCAACACGGGTTGAACTTGGCTTTGAAGTGGTGCAGGGTCCGACTCCTCTCGAATCGATCCAGGCCCCAGAACATCGCACGGAGCGCACGATCTGCCGCACCGGGCGCATCGCCGGCTGGGATGACGCGCGGCGCCACCCCAAGGCTAACCTCGGCGACGCCGCCGCCGGCCGCCTGCTCGATCGAGCGGACGATCAGCGCCTCCATCACCCCGTAGACGCTGTCCGGGCGCCGGCGCATCAGGTCCAGCGTCCAGCCCTTGCGCACCGGCACCGGCAGCCAGCTGACGAAGGCCTCGAGCCGGCCCGCGGCGGAGAAAGCCAGACCGACCGTGATGTCGGGGTCGGTTAGCGTCGACAGGGTGCCCAGGCTGTAGCTGAGCTCTGGCCCGCGGCGGCTGTGGAGCCATTTCCCGGACACCTCCTGCAGCGACTGCGAATGAGCGGCCAGCGCGTCAGGTCCAGGCATGAACGCAAATCGCACCTGCTCCTTCTCGCACCGCTTGACCGCGTATCGCAAATCGCGCCGTTCCTTTCCGTTCAGGTCGAACGGTTGTGTCTGGATGACCGCCTCAGATCCGATGGGGACGAGCGTGAAATCGAGCTCGCGAAAGTCGGGCTCAGAGTCCACCTGGTAAAAGGCGGGGATCCAGTCCTGCCGCTCGCAGTACGTGACGAAAGCCTCAAGGCCACTCTTCACGAGCTCTGGAGGGCAGATGGGCTCGCCCAGCGCAAGTGCGGTCCGACCTTCGAGCGAGTAGGCGACGCACCCTTCTTCGTCAAACCAGTGATAGCTCTCCGCGCCAAAAACAGCGAGGTGCGAAATGTGGTTGCGGCCCCACACCTTCAGCAGCCGGTGGACTCGCTCCCGATCTTGCGCGGCCGCGCGCGGGGCCAGCACCGGGCGGAGCAGCTGCACCAGCGCGAAGAGCACCAGCGCATAGCTGACCACCGGCAGCGTGTCGAGGAACCAATGCGCCCGGTCGGTGACGGCTCGATATTGCGTCGGGCCTCCGGCCAGTACCTTGGCGAGTGTCTCGAGCGCTTTCACCGGCCCCGCCTCTGGCATGAGCTGGCTGCCCAGCACCTCGATGCCGAAGATGGCGTAGACGACCGCAAGCGCCAGCCCTCCCGCGAGCGCGGCCAGTCCCCAACGCACGCGGAGGGGATCCGAGTCCGCCTCGAAGTGGGAGCGAAACAACCACAGACCGAAGAGGATCCAGGCCAGCAGCGAGGCCACTTCGAAGTCGAGGTC
>DATINX010000111.1:0-13195 GCA_035473835.1 Candidatus Dormiibacterota bacterium
AAGAAGGCGATGACGTAAAGAACCAACGGAAAGGGCTGCGTGAGGCTGATAGCGATGGCCGGCAGCGAGCCGAGAATCGGTCCCACCAACGGGACTAACTCGAAGAGGAACGCGAGCAGCCCGATCAGGACCGGGTAGTGAACGCCGAGAATCCACGAGCCGATTCCCGCGGAGGTGCCGATAATCGTCGCCATCAGGATTTGGCCTCGGATGTATGCCCCGACAACCTGGCTGACCGTGTCTTCGATGAAGCGGACCTGGTCTCGCCGGTCGCGGGGCGCCAGACGGTTCGCGAGCTCCCGAATGCGCCGGCCGTCCACCATGAACCAGAAGCCGAGAAAGAGCACGAGGGCGGCGTCGGCTAGTCCTCCTGCCAGGACCTCGACCACGTTCACCACGCTGGTGAGGGCCGACTGTGCGAAATCGCGAACCGATGAATGTATGTCCACTCCGCGGGCTGCCGTGTACGCGTTGAGCCGATTTATGTAGTCCGGCAATCTCGTCGCGAACGATTCACTTTGCTGAATTAGTAGCGGCCCAAGAAGCAGGACCAGGCCCGCGATGACACCAAGCGCCACCGCATAGATGAGGATCGCAGCGGCGGCGCGCGGGAGCAGCTTGCCGGCCCATGAAAGCGCGGGCTCGAGCGCGTATGCGAGGACGACCGCGAGCAGGACAATCACCACTACGTGAATGAGGCGCCCGATGATCTGGCTCGCCACCCACAAGAGCGCGATCGCGGACAAGGTGACGATGCATTGATCACGAGCCAGGCCCCAGTTAATGGTTCGCACGACCTAGCTACCGGGCGCGGACCATGGCACAAGCCATTCGCGCAGCCGCGTTTTGCATCTGACTATCAAACGCGCCGGCCGCCCTGCATACGATTGCTCCCCCCTGGCCTGACTGCTTGTCGAGTTGACCCGCAGTGGCTGGGAGCGACGGCCCGACGGTGTCGCGCGAGATCGTCCTGCGCTTACGAGCTGGCTGATCGCCGGCGCCGTGGCTTCGTTTGGCGATCGTCTTGCGTCCGCGCCGCCTTGGCGGCTTTGACGCTTGCCTCCAGCGCCGCCATCAGGTCGAGAACTCGCGTCGGGGACGGGGGCGTCGCCGCCGGAGCAGCAGGTGTTTTCGCCTCGATTGCATCGAGCACGCGCTGGCGGTGTTCGTCCGGATAACGCTCCGGCTCGAAGGGCCCGCTCAGGGTGTCGATCAGCACCTGCGCCATGTTGAGCTCCTTGTCGGTAGGCTCGGTACGACCCCTGGGAATCCAGAAGTCTGCGTCTGCGATCTCGTCGGCGTGGACCATGGTGGTCAACAACATCAACTCGCCGAATGGCCGCACCACGCTCAGGTAGCGCCGCGAGCGCAGCGTGACCCATGCGATCGCCATCCGCCCTGCTGTCTCCATTGCTTGGCGCAGCAACCCGAATGGCGAAGACCACTCCCGATCCGGAACCACGTAGTAGCGAGACTCGAAGTAGATTGGGTCGACCGCAGATACGTCGACGAACTGCTGCACGTCGATTACTCGGCTGCGGTCGGGCGCGAGGGCGGTGACCTCTTCGCGCGTCATGCTCACGTACTGCCCCGGAGCGACCTCATAGCCCTTGCGAACGTCCTCAAACTCAATCTCGGGCTTCGGCGCCTCGAAGTTGGGCGACCGTGGTTCGGACATGCCAAGCTGAGGGATATCCTCCGGCTCGAGACCAGGAGAGGACCCCGGGCCCAGGATGATAGGCAGACCATCGGGACGGTCCCCTTCCATTTCGCGCTCCGACACGCGCACGTGGCGCACTCGCCGGCCGCTTCGGTCTAGCTCGTGGAAGCGCACGACCTTCTTGCGAATCGCCGGGTAAAGGCGCACCGGAACGACGACCATCCCGAGCGAGAGTGAACCCGTCCATACAGCGGTTGACACCTTCTGTCCTCTACGCGAATGCTAAGCGCTGGGGCCCAACATCCTTGTCTTCAAGGAGGTCCCACGTGCCATCGGGCGGCATTGTTGTGACTGTCCTGAAGCCGGCGAACGACGAATTACACTCTACGAAACAGCTATTCCCCAGTGCTGCGGTCTAACACCCCAACCAGGTTTCGAGACGACACCAGGCCAACCGGCTTGCCCGCTTTGTTCATTACCGGCAGGTGTCTGATCCCCAACCTCATCATCTTGACGGCGACGACCGCGACCTCGTCGTCGGCATCAACTGTCGCCGGATCCGGAGTCATGACAACGTCAGCCCTTGCTTGTTGCGAGTCGAGTCCATCTGCGATGGCCCGCACCAGGTCGCGCTCCGTGATGATCCCCACAAGACGACCCTCGGACATCACGGCAACCGAGTCCGAATCGCCCACCCGCATGCGGCGGGCAACCTCGGCGACGGTTGTCTCGGGATCGACAGACAGCAGGTTGCCGGGCGGCAAGTCCCTTACTTTCACTGTCACTCCACCTCGTAATTCATCGGAACCATCCTCTGCGAGCTCTTCGGAGGCCGGTTGTAACTACGTTTTTGACGCGGAGGGAGTTTGATGTCCTCATGTGGGACTTCCTTGTGCGGGATCAAAGATAGGAAGTGGCTTATCAGGTTGAGATGTGCGGCCCGTTTGTTGTCCGTCTCAACCACGTGCCACGGAGCGTCCTTGATGTCACAGAACGCAAACATCTGATCCTTGGCCTCCGAGTAATCGACCCATCTTGCGCGTGCCTGCATATCCATGGGACTAAGCTTCCAGCGCTTGCTCGGATCGTTGATTCGTGCGAGGAACCGCCGCTCCTGCTCGTCGTCGCTCACGGACAGCCAGTACTTGATGAGTATGATCCCCGAGCGGACCAGCATCCGCTCGAACTGCGGGCATGTCCGCATGAAATCGTCGTACTCCGCATCGGTGCAGAAGCCCATGACATGCTCGACGCCCGCTCGGTTGTACCAGCTGCGGTCGAAAAGCACCATCTCCCCCGCCGATGGCAAAAGTGAGATGTAGCGCTGGAAGTACCACTGCGTCCGCTCGCGCTCTGTCGGCGCCGGAAGCGCGACCACACGAACGTAGCGTGGATTCAGAAGAGCTGTCATCCGCTTGATGACGCCGCCCTTGCCGGCAGTATCTCGTCCTTCGAACAGGACCACCACTCGGAGGCCGCGATGCCGGATCCACTCCTCCAACTGGACCAGGTCGACCTGGAGGCGCCGGAGCTCTTTGTCGTAGTCCTTACGAGAAAGGAGCGTTTTTCGCGACGCCTTCTTCCCCGTTGTCTTGCCTCTCAGTCTTGTTGCCTGGGCCATCTGGCAGCAGCAATGTAGCAGCGCTCGGCGTCCAGCATCAGTTGGTGACGTCGGGCACGACCCAGTCAACGGAGGCACGACCTCGGCCGGTCGGGGACGGCTGAACTCTGGCAAATACAAGGTAATCAGGCTCATATCTCAGATGCAGGTCTTGCGCGGCTTGTAGACACTGCATTTGCTATTGTTCGGGCTGTGCCAAGTCATCTGAGGATCGGCCAGGCCGCCGAGCTCCTGCGAGTCAGCCCCGATACGGTGAGGCGCTTGATCGATTCCGGCCACATCAAGACCGGGCGGTCAGCCGGAGGTCAACGACAGGTCGACGGAGCTGCGCTCGCCCGCTACATGGCCGCCTTGCCGCGCCAGGACCCGCCGGCGGCGGTCACCGAATCGGCGCGGAACCGTTTCACGGGCATCATCACGCGAGTCACCAAGGACGGCGTAGCGGCGCAGGTCGAGATGCAGGCGGGTCCATATCGGATCGTGTCGCTGATCACCCGGGAGTCGGCTGACGAGCTCGGCCTGAAGGCTGGAGTCGTAGCCGTCGCGTCGGTGAAGGCAACCAACGTTGTGATCGAAGTACCACATAGCTGAGGGAGGGGTCGGATGGGTAGTCGAATCTCGTTGCTGATCGTTGCTACCGCTTTTCTTGCCGCTTGCGGAAGCAGCGCAGGCACAGGGGCGACTTCACCGTCGCCAACGCCTCTGAGTGGGAACTTATCTGTTTTTGCGGCCGCCTCGTTGACGGCCTCGTTCAACGCTCTCGGCGCTTCGTTTCAAACGGCGAACCCTGGCGTCGCAGTGAAATTCAACTACGCGGGAACACCAACATTGGTGACCCAGATCGAACAAGGTGCGCCGGCTGACGTCTTCGCCTCTGCCGACACGGCGAACATGGACAAGCTGACGGCAGACGGATTCGCGACGGGTACCTCGAAGGTCTTTGCGCACAACCAACTGGAGATCGTGGTCGCCCGCGGCAATCCCAAAGGCATCACAGGTCTGGCCGACCTGGCCAAATCCGAAGTGATCTACATCTCAGAGGCTCCGACGGTGCCCGCCGGGAAATACTCCTTGCAAGCGCTCGCATCTGCTGGTGTCAAGGCCACCCCGAAGAGCCTGGAGACCAGCGTGACTGCTGTCATAGGCAAGATCGAGCTCGGCGAGGCCGATGCCGGCATCGTCTACACCACCGACGTCACGGCTGCAGGCAGCAAGGTGCAAGGGGTCCAGATCCCGACCGCCAACAACGTGATCGCGACCTATCCCATTGTTGCGGTCAAAGGAACGACGAATTCGGCCGCCGCCAACGCCTTCATCACTTATGTGCTCTCGGCAACTGGCCAGTCGAAGCTTGGGAGCTTCGGCTTCCTCCCGGCCGCCTGATCGTAAGTGAGGCGGGAGCGAGTCCCGATCCTCGTCGTCGTTCCGGCGGCGATCGGGGCGGCGTTCTTCATCCTGCCCCTACTCGGCCTCATCGTTCGCTCCCCCTGGCGCGATGCAGTCGCGGCGCTGACTGCCCCTGAAACAGTCGAGGCGCTCAAGCTCTCCCTGTTCGCCTCGCTGTCCGCGACCTCTGTGGCGCTGGTTCTGGGAGTGCCGCTTGCCTGGCTCTACGCTCGCGTCGAATTCCCGGGCCGCAATCTCCTGCGCGGATTGACCACGCTGCCAATGGTCCTTCCACCAGTCGTAGGCGGTATTGCTCTGCTGCTCGCGTTCGGGAGGCGAGGCCTCATTGGATCTTGGCTCGACAGCACCTTCGGGATCACCTTCCCGTTCACCACGGCCGGCGTCGTGATGGCGGAGACGTTCGTAGCCATGCCGTTCCTCATCCTCACCGTCGAAGCCGGCCTCCGATCGATGGATCGCCGCTACGAGGAGGCCGCCCGCACGCTCGGCGCAAGCCGCTGGAGGGTATTCACTCGGGTCACCCTGCCCCTCATCGGACCATCGCTGTTCGCGGGGGCTGTGCTTTGTTGGGCGCGCGCCCTCGGGGAGTTCGGCGCGACGATCACATTCGCGGGCAACTTCCCGGGTGTCACGCAGACGATGCCCCTCGCCGTCTACCTGCTCCTGGAGACAAACCAGGAAGCTTCATTCATCCTGAGCCTGGTGCTGCTGTTGATCTCACTGGTGGTGTTGGTTGGACTCAGGCACCGCTGGCTCGGTTCGGCGTGAGCCTTGATGCCTCCATCCGCCTCACGCTCGGTCCACTCGACCTCGAAATGGAGCTCGCCATCGAGGAGGGCGAGGTGGTCGCTCTGCTCGGCCCAAATGGAGCGGGCAAGACCACCCTTCTGCGCGCGATCGCCGGTCTGATCCCTTTTCAGTCAGGGCACGTTCGTTTGGACGGCACGGTCCTCGAGGACACCGCCACCAACCAATATGTCCCCACGGAGAATCGGCCGATCGGTTTCGTGTTCCAGGACTATCTCCTCTTCCCCCACCTCAGCGTCGTGGACAATGTCGCCTTCGGTTTGCGTTCTCGCGGGACGCCGGCGGCGCTGGCTTCCCGCAAAGCATCTGACTGGTTGGACCGGGTTGGCCTAAAGAGCTATGCCCGTGCAAAGCCGTCGGAACTCTCGGGGGGTCAGCGCCAGCGCGTGGCACTGGCACGTGCGCTGGCACCAGATCCGCGCCTCCTTCTGCTCGACGAGCCGCTTGCCGCCCTCGACGTGACCACGCGAGCCGAGGTTCGTCGTGACCTCAAGCGGCACCTGGCTTCGTTCAAAGGCATTCGCCTGGTCGTCACCCACGATCCGCTCGAGGCCGTCGCCCTGGCCGATCGCTTGATCGTCATGGAGATGGGCCGGCTCGTGCAAACGGGTACGCCGGCCGAAGTCACGGAACACCCTCGGTCGCAATACGTCGCCGACCTCGTGGGGGTCAACCTCCTACGCGGCGAAGCGGATCATGGGACGGTCAAGTTGCAGAGAGGGCCGGTCCTCGCTGCGGCGGGCGCCGTAGTGGGCGAAGTGTTCGCGGTGGTTCACCCGCGCGCCGTCGCCATTCATCGAGCCCGTCCCGAAGGCAGTCCCCGCAACGTATGGCCAGGCCGCGCCACGAGCATCGAGCTTTTGGGAAATCGCGTGCGGGTTCGCATCGATGGTGAAATGCCCGTGGTGGCCGAGGTGACCCCTGCCGCCCTGAAGGACTTGAATCTTGTTGAGGGAGGTGAGGTCTGGCTGTCGTTCAAGGCTACGGATGTGGCCGTCTACCCGGCGTGACTGTGCGGAGAAATCAACAGGAGGATTGACACGTGGAGATAAGCGCTCGCAATCAGCTCAAGGGTCAGGTGGTTCGGGTCAAAACAGGCGCGGTAATGGCTGAAGTCGAGGTCAAGGTCAAGCCCGGCAAGGTCGTGGCCGCGATCACAGGCGGCTCGGTGAAGCGATTGAAGCTGAAGGCGGGCGACAAGGTCACGGTGATCATCAAGGCCACCGAGGTCCTGATCGGCAAGTAGGCCGAATCAGAGCCTGAGCCGCTGACGCACAGCGTCGAGTGCCAGGCCTGTGAGGCCTGGCTCGATCATCCCAAAGACGCTTGAAATCAGAGTCCGATGGGTCAATATAGTCGCGGCCATGGACTCACCAATCGGCCCTGACGGCCTGCCGGCCGTGTTCGACGGTGGCTCGTGGTGGTCGCACGATCACAGCTTCCGGTGGAACGGATCGGACTGGGTCGCATCGAAGAAGTCCGCTGCCGCCCCTTGGATGGTCAAGATCGGCGCCGGCGCCGTCCTTGTGGCGATGCTCGGCTACGCCGTCTACACGACGATCGCGACGCATTCCACGTTCACGATTGGCTATTACGTCGGAGTCCTCCTCTTCTTCGGCATCCTGTTCGCGGTCTATCGCTTCGCGGGCCGGTGGGGATTGTTCGGAATCTTGATCCGCGGCGGCTGCTTTCTCCTTGCCCTGCTCAAGGTTCTCACGCTGCTCGCGCATCCGCCTCCAGCCTGACCCGGCGGCTCGTCGGCATCGTGCTTGCCGTCCCGGCTCGAGACATAGCTCTCGATGCCCGGCCCCATGACAATCCGGCTCTGGAACATGCGCGACAGGTGCGAGCCCAGCCCCGGAAGATTCAGCGGCTCTGGTCCAGAAGAACCTGCGAAAGGAGCCGTATGGCGCTCACCGGTCGCCGCGATAGAGCCACTCCATCTGCCATTGGCTGAGCTGAGGTGGCAGCGCCAGAAGGGCGGCGCGCTGGGCACGCGCTGACGCCCGCCGCCACTGGAACACCGGCAAGATCTGGCGCGACATGCGCACCAGCCGCGCGGTTCTCTTCTGCCGAGCCGACTCGTAGGAGCGAAACCCGGATGCGTTGATCCCGTGCTGCCTAACCGCTCCCAAGAGCGCGCATGCATCTTCCAGCGCCTGGTTGGCGCCCTGCGCCAGGCTCGGCAGCATGGCGTGCGCGGCGTCGCCGGCAAGCGTGATCGGTCCGATTCCCCACCGCGGGTCAGGATCCCGGTCGATCAGCTCGTTGAAGAGGACCTCTTCAGGCTTGGTGGCTGCGACCAGGCCAGGCAGTGGACCGCTCCAGCCTCGAACCGCGTCGAGCGCCCTGGCCGCTGCCGGCTCTTCCCCTTCGTCCCCCGTGAGAAACCAGTAGACCCGTCCGCCACTCACCGGCACCCAACCACCGTGGCGTCCCGCTCCAAGGACGATGCCGGCAGTCGCCGCGGAGAATTTCTCCGGCGCCTGTGGCGCGACGCCGCGCCAGGCTACATAGCCGGACCGGCGAGGCCCGTGCCCGAGGTGGAGGGCCTCTCGAACTCGAGAATGGATTCCGTCCGCTCCGACCAGCACGTCTGAGTCCAGCGATCCTTGACCGGTCTGGACGGTGACGCGATCCCCCACCTCGAGCCCATTGACCTCGATTCCGTGGCGGATGTCAGCCTCCGCTCCAAACAGCAGCGTGTGCAGAAGGTCTCCACGGTGGACCCCGCCGAGCGGGTATCCGTATTTCTCCTCGAAGCGGCGGACGTCGAGAAAGGTGAGGACCTTACCTCCCTGATCGAAGGTGGCGATGCCGTCCAGCGGCACCGCTACCGGTCGGAATGCGCCCAGCAAACCCAGTTGATCCAGGGCGCGCCAAGCCGCCGGATAGATCAGCAGTCCGGCACCCTCACCGGCGCCTGCCGGCCTGCGTTCCAGAACAGTGACCTGCGCCCCCGCGTTCGCCAGCGCCCGAGCTGCCCCCAGCCCGGCCACTGCCCCACCGACCACGATCGCGCTAACCACTATTTCGCCTCACTCTCACTAGACACGCCTTCGTATTTGGAAACTCCACCATCGGAGGCCGATTCCGACCCAAGTGACAGCGAGACTGATCCCGAAGCCGAGGAGGAGCGCTGTCGCGACAGGATGGCCTGGAAGGCAGGCTTCACCCTGAGTCGTCGCGATAGTTCAAGAGAAATTGCGAAGCCTTGCCCAGATCTGTGGGATTGGATCCTTTAGCTGGCAGAAGGTGACCGGAGCGCCTTGCTCCAGACCCTTGACCTGGTAAGGCACGACGAGGTGCGCTACGAGCGTGGCCGACGTGCACATCCAGGTCACCTCAGACGGTTGGTAATCCACCATGAGCACACTTGTTGCCGTGAGGTTGCGCGGCAGCCAGTACCAGTCACTCAGCTGCGGGCTGATGGCGACGGGGAGGATCTTTGGATTCCCGTACACGTCGAGGGCCCCCGGAACGCCGTAGTAGGCCGAGATGATGACCGTGTTGGCTCGGTCTGCTGCGGGAAGGTCCATGTAGATCATCGTCACCTGGTTCGCGACGTCGTCCCACCCCACACTGTCGGCAAACACCTCATTGATTGCGTCGAGACCGGTGGAGTGAATTCGACTTGGAGGTGTGACCGGGACGACTAGAAAGAAGAAGGTGACGAATTCGAGCACGCTCGCAACGACGACTGCGATCTCGAGGCCGGAGCGGAGCCTCGGACGCTCGATCCGGGAGATCGCCATCAGCCCCTGAGCCATGGCGATCGGGATCGTCCCGGCCGCGTAGTAGGACTTGCCGGCGAAGAGGAAGAGAACGAGCGGAACGGCGCCAGCGATTCCGATCGGCCGCAGCAGCGGCGACCGGAACAGAGAAACCATTCCCGCCAGCCACAAAGGGATCAGAAAGAAGAAATACACGGCGAACTGGATCAGATATGTAACGGGGCCTCCGCCGCTCCCTCCGTGGTTCGTGATGTAGGTGAGCGAAGGGAAGCCCTCGACCACCTGCCAGACGAGATTCGGCGACCAGATGACGATTGCAATCGCAGCCGCAATCCAGGAATATTTCGACCGCAGCTCCATCCGCAATGAAGGGGTGAGCAGGACGGCGACGACCATACCGACGATGAGACCGAGGATGGTGTACTTCACCTCGAGCCCGATGCCGAGCGTGATGCCCAGATAGATCCAGTACCTGGGCCGCCGGTCGAGGACGAGGCAGAGAAACCAGTAGAGCGCGACCATCCACGTCACCTGATCGAAGGTCACCGTCTGGAACACCCAGTTCGAACCAAGCAGGAATGGCGCCGCGATGGCCGCTAGAAGCGCAATTCCCTGCAGCCGCAGGGACCCGCCCAGTCGGCGGACGTATGCGCCGGAGAGTACGACCAGGAAACCACCCAGCAGAGATGGGAGCAAGCGCAGAGTCCACGGACTCACGCCGAGGAGTCCTGTCTCCAAACGAGCGAGGAGCGGGACCAGTGGTGGGAAGTCCACATATCCAAGCGCCGGATGGCGCCCGGCGGTCAGGTAGTAGAGCTCGTCGGTGTGGAAACCCAGGGTGCTGTTGGTAGCGAGGTGAAGAGCAATGACGAACAGTGCCGCACCACCAAAGAGCAGCGCATCCACGCGGCGAGGCTGCGTCTCGGCGGGCGGAACGTTCAGGCCTACCGACACGTCGCGCCCGAGCTTACGGGTGGGGCGGCTTGCGCCCGACCGCCGCCAGCATCGCGTCCCGAAATCTCGCCTGGTCGGCTAGGGGCAGCTTGCGGAACGCTTCGGGAGGCTCGAACAGGCGGCGAACGAGCATTTGCCGAACCTGGCGGCCCTTCGGCGTGACTGTGAGGATGTTGATCCGGCGGTCGGCGGGCTGTGGCTGCCGGATCACCAGCCGGCTCTCTTCCAGGCGGTCTGTCGGATCGACCACGGTCGACGGGTTGCAGCGCAATCTGGCGGCAAGCTCCTTCTGGGAGATGGCGTGATCTGGGTCGAGCTGGACCAGCACCCAGGCCGAGACCGGCGAAAGATCAGCCGCGGCCGCCGCCTCGTTCAGGCGCTCCTCCCAACCGGCCAAGGACTCGATCACCAGCGCCCAAAGCTCTTGCGCGTCGGACCTGTACCGCAGGCCAGGGACGAACTCGTCGACCACTAGCCGCGGAGTCTACGCCGGTCGGTTTGGATGAAATAAATGGAGCTTCCATTCAGTTTGGAAGGCGATGATGGCTGCGGTAACGGAATTCAGCTAGGGGAGACAGTCACATGGGAGCCTGGAAGTTCGATCCATTTCACACTCAAGTCGAGTTTTCGGCCAAGCACCTCGGGATGATGACGGTCCGAGGCCACTTCAACGAGGTCGTTGCCGGCGGTGAGATCCACCCTGACGACCCTGCCCGCACCAAGATCGAAGCAACGATCAACACCGCGAGCATTCGCACTCACAATGAGCAGCGCGACAAGGACTTACGGTCATCCAACTTCTTGGAGATCGACAAGTACCCGACGATGACGTTCAAGAGCACGAAGATCGAGCACTCCGGTGGCGACCGATACAAGCTCACCGGCGACCTGACGATCAAGGGCACCACCAAGCCGGTCACCTTGATCGTGTTGAAGTACGGCGAGTTCAACGATCCGATGATGGGCCATCGGATCGGATACGCCGCCGAGGCCAAGATCAACCGCAAGGACTTCGGCATGAGTTTCGACATGATGCTGGACGGCAAGTTCATCGTCAGCAACGAGATCCAGATCAATATCGAGGGTGAGCTCGTCGAGGAGACCGAGGCCAAGGCCGAGGCGGGCGAAGAGACCGGCGCGGCCAAGAAGAGTTGAGGGCATGAACGCCGTCTTGTGGATCCTCCAGGTCCTGGTCGGCATCTTCTTCGTGTTCCACGCATTCCTCCTGCTCCGCCCGAATCCCGCGCGCCTGCAGGCGGGGATGAAGTACGTGCTCGAGATGCGGGCGGAGTTGCGCATCTTCGCCGGCGTCGCCGAAGGCCTGGCAGGCATCGCCCTCGTGGTGGCGCCGTTCCTGGGGCCCCTGAAGGTGTTGGCGCCGCTGGCGGCGGCGGGCCTTGTCGTGCTGATGTTGGGGGCCATGGTGTTTCACCTTGGTCGGAGGGAGTATCCAAACATCGGGCTGAACGCGGTCCTGGCGGTCCTCGCTGCCGTCATCGCCTGGGGCCGCTTCGGCCCGTACCCACTGTAGGGTTTCAGCCGCTCATGAGAAACGCGCCTGCCGCCGACTTGCGAGTGACCAGGTCGGCGAGCGAACCCAGCCGGCCGGCATCGAACACTTCTCGCTGAAGGCGAGTCGACCCGCGTAGGAGCCACACTGTCCTCAGTGAAGTTCACCGAGCTGACCGCCAACCTGGATCGCATGGAGGCCACCAGCAGCCGGAACGAGCTGGTGCGGATCCTGTCCGAGGTGTACGCGGCGAGCTCCGTCGATGAGCTCGAGCCGATCACCTATCTGATCCAGGGTCGGCTCGCGCCTTTCTTCGAGCCGGTTGAGATCGGGCTCGGTGAGAGGCTGCTGATCCCCGCGATCGCGGCCGCCTATAGCACCCCGAAGGAGGAGGTCGCCAAGTTGAACCGCCAGACAGGCGACCTCGGCGTCACCGCCCAGCGCCTCGCACCAGCCTCGCAACGAGGGTCGCCATCCGTGGTCGAAGTACACCAACGCCTTGCGCAGATCGCCGGCGCGGCCGGCGCCGGTAGCCAGCAGATCAAGCTCGACGGCTTCACCGGCCTGCTCGCCGACCTCGATCCCATTTCGGCCAAGCACTTGGTCCGCATCACTCTTGGCAAAATGCGGCTGGGCATCGGCGACCCGACCGTGCTCGATTCTCTGTCGTTCGCAAAAACAGGAGACCGATCCCTTAGGCCGATCCTCGAGGCTGCCTACAATCGGACCTCCGACCTCGGCCTGATCGCACGCACCCTGTGGGAAGCCGGCGGGGCCGCGCTCGACGCGCTGAAGGTCGCGGCCGGCCACCCGCTCCGCCCGCAGCTTGCGGAGCGCCTTCCCAACCCCGAGGCGGTGATCAAGAAGCTCGGCACTGTGGGCGTGCAGCCGAAGTACGACGGCCTGCGCGTCCAGATCCACAAGAACGGGGACGTCGTGAGCATCTTCTCGAGAAACTTGGAGTCGATGACGGAGATGTTCCCGGAGCTGGTCGCCGCCGCCGCCGGCCTGGAGGTCAAGAGCGTCATTCTCGACGGCGAGGCGATCGCGTACAACCCTGAGTCGGAGGAGTACGTCCCGTTCCAGGAAACCACCGCCCGCCGGCGCAAAGAGGACATCCAGGAGTTCGCCGCCAGCGCGCCGATGCGGGCTTTCGTCTTCGACATCATGTTTCGCGATGGGTCCGACCTGACTCAGCTGCCCTACGAGCAGCGCTTCGACATCGTCGATGGGCTGCTGCAGAAATCGGACACCCTGCTGACGGCGCCGCTCATGAAGACAGACTCGGCCGAGGTACTGACGCGCGAGCTGCTCGACAACATCAGCCGCGGCCTGGAGGGGGTCGTGGCCAAACGATTGGACTCGCCGTACCAGGCGGGCGCCCGCAACTTCAACTGGGTGAAGCTGAAGCGGAACACGAGCGGCCAGCTGACCGACACGATCGACGTCGTGCTTCTTGGCTACTACGAGGGCAAGGGCAAGCGGGCAGAGTTCGGCGCGGG
>DATINX010000112.1:0-1559 GCA_035473835.1 Candidatus Dormiibacterota bacterium
CTCTTGTCCTGGAAACGGATCTCCTTGACGATGTACGGGTTCGCCCGCACGCCCTCGGCGGCGATCGTCGCGTAGGCGGTGGCCATGTCGAGCACGGTGACGTAGTCGGTGCCGAGCACGTTGGCCATGTTCGGCTCGAGCGGGCTGCGCACGCCGGCATCCTTGGCCGCCTTGCTCGACTTCTTCGGGCCGGCGTCGATGTTCAGGGCCGCGTAGACGGTGTTGACCGAGCTGCCGGTCGCCTTGCGCAGGTCGATGTTGCCGAACGACTCGTTGCCGAAGTTCTTCACGCGGCCGCGGCGCCCGCTGGCCGTGGGGGCGCCGGGGTCGGCGAACTCCTCGAAGTACTGCGGGCTGGCGCCGCTCAGGCGCGAGTTGAGGCTGAAGTCGCCGGACTGCAGCGCGGCGATCAGCGTGAAGATCTTGAACGTCGACCCGGCCTGCATCTTGTCCTGGGTGGCGGCGTTCTGCTGGCGCTTCATGTAGTCCTCGCCACCGTAGAGCGCGACGATCGCGCCGTTGCCCGGCAGGATCGAGGCCATGCCGACGTGCACCGACGGGGTGTCCTCAGGGCGCTCCTTCTTGACCGCCGCGACCATGTCGGCCTGCTTGGCCTTGTCGACGGTCGAGACGATGCGGTAGCCACCGCGGTCGAGGTCGGCCTGCGGGATCTTGTACTTGTCGACGACCTCGTTCTTCACCATCTGGGTGAGGTAGCCGGTGGGCCCGCTCTGGGTGCGCGGCCGGTACTTCTGGAACTCGGGGAACGTGGCGTCGGCGCGCTCCTGCGGTGACAGCCAGCCCTTGCTCACCATGGCGTCGAGGATGAAGCCCGAGCGCTCCTTGGCGTTGGCCTCCTGCTTGTCACCCAGGGCGGGGTCGTACAGCGAGGGCCCACGGATGACGGACGCCAGGAACGCGCTCTCGGCGGGGGTGAGCTTCGACACGTCCTTGTTGAAGTACGCCTTCGACGCGGTCTGGATGCCGTACGCGCCGCGACCGTAGTAGATGGTGTTGAGGTAGTTCTCGAGGATCTGGTCCTTGGTCTGCTGCTGGTCGATCTTGACCGCGAGCAGGATCTCGCGGGCCTTGCGCGACAGCGTGCGGTCGGCCGTGAGGAAGTAGTTCTTGACGTACTGCTGGGTGATCGTCGACCCGCCCTGGGTGGCCTGCCCGCCCTTGATGGCCACGAAGACGGCCCGCGCGATGCCGCTGGGCGAGATGCCGTTGTTCTGGTAGAAGTTCTGGTCCTCCGCCGCGAGCATCGCCTTCTGCATGTGGTCGGGCACCTTGCTCAGGGGCACCGACTCGCGGTTGCCCTCGGCATCGGAGAGCCGGGCCATCTCGGTCTTGCCGTCGGAGTAGTAGACGATCGAGGCCTGCGCCGTCGCCATCTCGTTGGGGGTCGGCGGCTGGATGCGGGCGTACGCGATCCCCACCGCGACCAGCCCGAGCACGCCCAGCGCGAGCACGGTCCACAGCGCCCGCAGCCCCCACTTCCTGCCGCGTGAACGGCCCGGGGATGCCGTGGCGCGGCCGTCGCCTGACCCGTTCGAGCC
>DATINX010000113.1:0-12808 GCA_035473835.1 Candidatus Dormiibacterota bacterium
CGTACGAGCCGACGCCCCGCCTGGCGCTGGGACCCTGGAGCGGGCGCGCGTCGAGCAGAACGCGCGGGCCGGGGGCACCGCGTCCAGCTTCTTTTCTCGTTTGGGATCGGCTCAAAGCAAGGCTGAGCGCACGGTCCAAGCCATCATAATTTGGCCGCCATGAAACCAATCCCCACGAACTCCGAGGCTTCGTCGTGAGTTCGCGGGGACCCAGCAAGCTGGACGTGGTCGTCGTCGGCGGCTGCGGCCACGTCGGCCTGCCGCTGGCGCTGTCGCTGGCCGAAAGCGGCTACTCGGTCGGCATCGACGACATCGACGCGGCCAAGATCGAACAGGTCAGGTCGGGAAGCGTTCCCTTCCAGGAGAACGGCGCGGAGGAGCTGCTGAGGAAGCTGCTTCCTACCGGCCGCCTTCACCTGGCGTCCGACCCGAGCATGCTCGAGCGCACGGACACCGTCATCCTCGTGATCGGGACGCCGATCGACGAGTTCATGAACCCATCGGTGCGCATCTTCGACCGGGTCGTGGACGACCTGATCCCTCACCTCCGGCACGGCACGCTCGTCGTCCTACGCTCGACCGTGTTCCCGAGCACGACCGAATCGGTCGAGCGACGCCTGCGGGCGGCCGGGGTCGATGCCGATGTGGTCTTCTGCCCTGAGCGGATTGCCGAAGGCCACGCGCTGGAGGAGATTCGCAGCCTGCCCCAGCTCGTGGGCGCCTCGTCGGACACCGCGTTCGAGAAGGCAAGCAAGCTGTTCGAGCGCCTCGGCGTGACCGTTGTGCGCACAACGCCGCTCGAGGCGGAGCTCGCGAAGCTGCTCACGAACACATGGCGCTATATGAAGTTCGCGATCGCCAACCAGTTCTTTCAGATCGCGCACCGCTCCGGGCTGGACTACAACCGGGTGCTCGACGCGATCCGCCAGGACTACCCGCGCGCGGCGGACCTGCCCGGCCCAGGCTTTGCCGCCGGGCCGTGCCTGCTCAAGGACACCATGCAGCTTTCGGCTTACACGCCCGATCACTTCCCCATGGGCCAGGCTGCCATGCAGATCAACGAGGGCCTCCCGAACTACATAGTCGACACACTCAACTCGCGGCAGCCGCTGTCGGGCCGGACCGTGGGCATCCTGGGCATGGCATTCAAGGGCGAGTCGGACGATCCCCGCGCCTCGCTGAGCTACAAGCTGCGGAAGCTCGCCGCGTTCAAGGGCGCGCGGGTCCTCTGTACGGACCCATACATCCACGACGAGTCTTTCTTTCCTCTTGATCGCGTGCTCGAGGAGTCGGACCTGCTCGTGATCGCCGCCCCGCACCGGGCCTACCGGCAGCTCGACCTCAAGGATCGCGAGGTGGTTGACGTCTGGGGCATCACAGGACCCATCAGGCTCTGAAGGTCCTCGTCACCGGCAGCGCCGGTTTCATAGGCGGTTATCTGGTCGCGGAGCTGCTCCAGGCCGGCCATGAGGTGGTGGGCGTC
The DNA here is from genome assembly GCA_035473835.1 of Candidatus Dormiibacterota bacterium. Classification (GTDB taxonomy): domain Bacteria; phylum Chloroflexota; class Dormibacteria; order Dormibacterales; family Dormibacteraceae; genus UBA10449. The sequence goes on from DATINX010000113.1 coordinate 1,484, forward strand.
GACAACTTCAGCAAGTACGGACCGGTACGCCGCGGGCACGATGACGACCCGCGCTTCCGGCTGGTCGAGGGCGACGCCAAGGATCGGAAGCTCCTCACCGAGCTCGCCATGGACTGCAATCAGGTCGTGGCCGGCGCCGCGATGATCGGCGGCATCTCATACTTCCACGAATTCGCGTACGACCTGCTGGCGGAGAACGAACGCATCTGCGCCGCCACGTTTGACGCCGCCATCGCGGCCCGGCGCGGTGGCCGCCTGGAGCGGATCACCGTCATCTCCAGCAGCATGGTCTTTGAGTCGGCCGAGGTCTTCCCCACCCCCGAGGGCGCTGAGCTGACCAGCCCGCCCCCCAGATCGACCTACGGCTTCCAGAAGCTGGCCACCGAATTCTTCGCACGCGGCGCCCACGAGCAGTACGCCCTGCCCTACACCATCGTGCGGCCGTTCAACTGCGTCGGAGTCGGAGAGCGGCGCGCGCTGCGCGACCACGACGTGATGAGCGGCAACGTCAAGCTCGCCATGAGCCACGTCGTGCCCGACCTGTGCCAGAAGGTGCTCAAGGGCCAGGACCCTCTGCACATCCTGGGTGACGGCACCCAGGTCCGGCACTACACGTACGGAGGCGACCTTGCACGCGGCATCCGGCTGGCGATGGAGTCTCCGCGCGCGATCAACGAGGCCTTCAACCTCTCGACGTCCGAATCGACCACTGTGCGGACGCTCGCCGAGACGATCTGGCGCAAGGTCCATCGCGATGGCCGGACGCTGAACCTCGTATCCGATCCGCCCTACGAGCACGACGTCCAGCGGCGGGTGCCGGACGTTCGCAAAGCGCGCGAGGTCCTCGGGTTCGAAGCCACGACTGGGCTGGACGAGATGCTCGACGAGGTGATCCCCTGGGTGCGCGAAGAGATCGAGGCCGGACGCATCTGAGCGACTCCCCACCCGCGCCCGCGCTGACCATCGTCGTGCCTGTCTACAACGAGGGCGAGAATGTCGTGCCGACCCTGCGTGGGGTCGTGGAGAAAACGCGCACGAGGCCCCTCGAGGTGCTGGTCGTCTACGACTTCGACGAGGACACGACCGTACCTGTGGTCGAGAGGCTGCGGGCGGAATTGCCCGAGCTCCATCTGCACCGCAACAACGTCGGGCGCGGTGTCGTCAATGCCCTTAAATCTGGCCTCGCGGCGGCCAGGGCGCCCTATGTGCTTGTGACCATGGGCGACGGCTCGGACGACCCTGGCGACATCGACGCGATGTACGAGCTCGCCCACAGCGGCGCCGACGTGGTGGCGGGATCGCGTTACGTGCGGGGCGGCCACCAGGTCGGAGGGCCGGTCCTGAAGCGAACGATGTCGCGAGTGGCTGGCCTATCCCTGCATTGGTTCGGCGGCCTCCCCGTCCACGACGCCACCAGCAACTTCCGGATGTACTCCAAGCGCCTGCTGCAGCGTGTGACGATCGAATCCGACGGCGGCTTCGAGCTTGGGCTCGAGCTCACCGTCAAGGCCTACGCCATGGGGATGCAGGTCGCCGAGGTGCCCACAACCTGGCGCGACCGAACTGAGGGCCAGAGTCGTTTTCAGCTTTGGAAGTGGCTGCCCCGATATCTGCGCTGGTACCGCGTGGGCATCGCTGCCCGCCGGCCGAGGAGGACCTGAGTTGCGCCTGCTCCGCCTGACGTTCGCGCTCGTGTGTGCAACCGTCGCTCTTCAGCCCGTCGGCGTCTTCGCCGCATCGAGCCCATCGCCCCCTCTGAACGGCATCCTGGCGAAGCCGGCAGCCGACTACGTGGAGACCGACCCCACGGTACCCGGCGTATTCGAGGGCTCATTCGACGCCGCGACGTTCGTGGCCAAAACTGGAGCCAACGATGCGCCGGCGGTCCAGCAGACGCTGCGGCACGACGGATTCGTGGACGGTTACTGGCGCACCTGGGTCCAGAAGACGACCCGCCACGTGCTGGTGGAGATGGTCGTCGCGTTCAGCGGCGGCGACGGAGCCAAGAGCTGGCTGACGGCCGCCGAGCTGACCGACAAGGCGGACCCCAACTACCAGCATCCGATGTCGATCAGCGGCATCGACGCCTACTACGGCGCGCACTTCTTCTACCAGGCCAACAAGAACTACGGAGACGTGTTCGCCTTCGTCAAGGGCAACGACTACTTCGGCGTCATCGCAGTGTCGGCGAAAGACGACCTCGGCACCACGGCCACCGACCAGACCAGGGCCCAGTTCGAATCCGCGCCGGACTACACGATCCCGCCGGCACAGTGGCCGTCATCGAACACGACCACTCACACGCTGGCTTACTACGCGGGTTTCAGCCTGATCCCAGTGCTGATCTTCGTGGTGATCGTGGGTGGAGTTCTCTTCATCGTGTTGCGCGGACGCAGGCGGAGGTACGCGGCTGTGGCCATGTCCGGCATCCCTGCATCAGGCGTCCAGATGTCGCCCGATGGCGGCTACTGGTGGGATGGGCGAGGGTGGCGAGACGCCATGCGCGAGGTCCCACCGACGGCGCAGCGATCAGCCGACGGCCATTTCTGGTGGGACGGGGGCCAGTGGCGCCCAGTGCCCTAGCCGGCTTGCAGCGGGCGGTAGTTCTTCTGGTAGTACTCCCAGTACTCGCCTGATCTGAGCGGGCGCCACCACTCGGGGTGGTCGACGTACCACTGCACCGTGCTCTCAAGCCCCTCCGCAAACGTGACCCGCGGCTCCCAGCCGAGCGCGGTGATGCGCGTGACGTCGACCGCATATCGATAGTCGTGACCAGGCCGGTCGGCGACGTACTCGATCAGGCTCTTGGGTTTGCCCATGATCTCCAGCACGGCATTCGCGACCTGGTTGCCATTCGTTTCGACGCCGGTGCCGATGTTGTAGACGGGATCGGTCAGCGGCGCCTCGTGCAGGACGAGGTCGATGGCGCGGCAGTGGTCGTCGACATGGACGTAGTCACGCACGGCCGAACCGTCCTTGTAGAGCGGCAGGCGGAGGCCGTCGATCGCGTTCGTGATCAGCACCGGCACGAGCTTCTCCGGGTACTGGTACGGGCCGAAGGTGTTCGAGCCACGCGTAACGAGCAAGGGCAGGCCGAAGCTCTGTGCGTAGGCGTGCGCGATGTGCTCACCGCCGGCCTTGCTGGCCGAGTACGGGCTTCGCGGCTTCAGCGCGTCACCCTCTCGCGAGCGGCCCTCGGGCACCTCGCCGTACACCTCGTCAGTGCTGACTAGGAGAAAGACGGCGTGCGAGTGCTTCCTCGCCGCCTCACACAGGATGGCGGTGCCGCGCACATCGGTGTCGATGAACGCAAGGGGTTCCATCAGCGAGCGATCGACATGAGTCTCGGCCGCGAAGTTGACGATCGCATCGACCTCGGCGGCCAGCGAGTCGACAAGCTTGCTGTCGCAGATGTCGCCGTGGACGAAGCGATAGCCACGGGTGCCTTCGAACTCCGCCAGGTTGGCGCGATTGCCGGCGTAGGTGAGCTTGTCGAGAACGGTGATGTCGACCTCGGGACGTGTGCGTCTCAGCAATCGAACGAAGTTCGAGCCGATGAACCCCGCTCCTCCGGCCACCAGGAGGCGCCTGAATGACCTCACTTGATGGATGGGCCCGCCGTCCAGTCGTAGCCGATGGACGGGTCGTCGTGCGGGATCCGGCCCTCGTCGTCAGGCGCATAAACGTTTGAGGTGACATAGAGGAGATCGGTGCGCTCGAGGGCCCTGCACCCGTGGGCCACGCCTGGCGGGATCTTCACGCAAGTCGCGTGCAAGTCGCCCATCAGGAACTCCATCAACCGACCCTTGGTCGGCGATCCCTCGCGCGTGTCGTACAGGGCGACCTTGAGCGCTCCTATGACGTACCACCAATCGGTCTGCTTCTTATGAATGTGCCAGGCCTTGCTCGTGCCGGGGTACATCAGCGAGTGGCTCCACTGGCCGAAGTGCTCGAAAAAGCCGTCGGTCTCGCGGATCACCTCGCGAAAGAAGCCTCGCTCGTCCGCATGGGTGACCAGCTGCTTGACGACGACGCCATCGATGTCGCTCATCCCTCGATGTTCGCCCCCTTGCTGCGCACGTGGTCGTTGACCGCGTAGTAGGCCTCGATCGACTCGCCGGCATCGCCCCAGAAGCCTTCGAGGAGCGTGTACTCCATGAGGCCCCGCTCGACGTACCAGTTGTTGACGTCGGTGATCTCGAGCTCGCCGCGGCCCGACGGTTTCAAGTTCGGCAGCACCTCCCAGACCGTCTCGTCATAGAAGTAGGCACCGGTGACGGCGTACTCGCTCGGCGGCTCGTTCGGTTTCTCGACGATGCGCTCGATGCGACTGCTGCCGTTGAGCTGTGCGACGCCGAGATGGCGGAGATGCGCGTGGTCGGTCTCGCGCGACAGCACCACGCGGGCTCCCGCGCTCTGCTTGCCAAAGGCATCCACGCAGTGCCGCAGCGTTCGCCCGAAGATGTTGTCCGCGAGCAGGACCACGGTGCGGCCTCCCGACGCGAAGCGCTCGGCCAGCCCGAGGGCTTCGGCAATGCCGCCCGGATTCGCCTGGTAGGCATAGAAGAGGCGTGCGATGCCGAACTCCTGGCCGTCGCCAAGCAGGCGCAGGAACTCACCCGCGTGCGTGCCCCCCGTGATGAGCATGATCTCGGACACGCCGGCCTTGACCAGCGCCTCGATGCCGTAACTGATCATCGGCCGGTCGAATATCGGCAGCAGGTGCTTGTTGGTGATCTTGGTCAGAGGGTGCAGCCGGCTTCCCGTGCCGCCGGCGAGGACGACGCCTTTCATCACTGCCGCGATTCTCCCCTAACGGATCTCGGCTAGGCTTGATTTGTATATGTCCGAGACACCACCGCCGGTGCCGCCGGAGCCGCAGGACCCTTCGGGGCCGCCAGAGCCACCGGCCCAGCCGACCCCGCCTCCGGCTCCCGTCCCGCAGCCGATGCCGGCTCCGCAGTCGCAGACGCCTGCGCCTCCCGCGGCGCCGGGACGCTTCTCGCCCGACGGCTTCTGGTGGTGGGATGGCGCGGCCTGGAGGCCCGCCTACTCACAGGATCGCCTGTGGCGGTGGAACGGCCAGGCGTGGGTACCGACTGCGGCCGCACCGCCCCGCTCCGGAGGCGGAGCCGGACTGGCGATCGGCCTTGGGATCGGGGCCTTCATTCTTGTGGTGATCGTCGTCGCCATCATCGTTGTGGCCATCCTGGGCTTCATGGGAAACGCCATTGCGAACGTCTTTTCGAACGTCGCGGCCGCCTTGGGCTCGCCGACGCCATAGGAGGGCACTGAGAGCGCCCGCGCCTGGCTGAAGCCACAACACGTTGTGGCAGACTGGCCGCACTGATGCCCCGACCCGACAACTGGCCGCGCACCATCCTCCACGTCGACATCGACGCTTTCTACACGTCGGTGCACCAGCGCGACGATCCCAAGCTCCGCGGCCAGCCTGTCGCCGTGGCGGGCCGCTCGCGGCGGGCGGTCGTGATGGGCGCCTCCTATGAGGCTCGTGCGTTCGGGGTGCGTTCGGCGATGCCGCTCCACGAAGCCCTCCAGCTGTGCCCGCAGCTGATCGTCATCGCGCCTGACGGCGCGCGCTATCGCGAGGCGAGCCGGCTCATCCATCAAATCTTCAGAAGGTTCACGTCGCCCGAGCTCGTCGAGGGGGTCAGCCTCGATGAGGCGTACCTCGACGTCACCGCCCGCACACGCCACGGCACCTCGAACGCCGAGGAGGTGGCTCGCCGGATCAAGTTCCAGATCCATACTGAGGTCGGGCTGACGGCATCGGTGGGCGCGGCCACGTCCAAGCTGGTCGCAAAAGTCGCTAGCGGCACGCGCAAGCCAGACGGGCTGGTGCTGGTCCCGCCCGACACCAAGGCCGACTTCCTGGCCCCCCTCCCCATCGGCGCCATCCCAGGCATCGGCCCCAAGACGGAGGAGCGCCTCCACGCGATGGGAGTGCGGACGGTCGGCGAGCTCGCAGCCTACGAGACCCAGCGCCTGGTCCAGTCGTTGGGTGTCGGCGGCGCCGTGCTGCAGCGGATGGCGCAGGGTCGCGACCGTTCGCCCGTGGACGGCAGCAAGCCCGCGAAGACGATCTCGGCGGAGACGACCTTCGAAAACGATGTCAGCGACCGCGCCGAGCTCGACACCGCATTGCGCGAGCTCACCGACCGGGTGGTCGAGCGCCTCAAGGGCGAGGGTGTGCGTGCCCGCACGATCTACGTGAAGCTCAAGCTCCCCGACTTCAGGCTGGTGAGCCGCCAGGTGAGCCGGACGAGCCCGACCGACGACGTCGAGACGATCTTCCGCGCCGCACGCTCGGCGCTGGAGAAGTCGCACGTCGAGTCGCGGCCGGTGCGCCTGATCGGGGTGGGGCTGTCTGGGCTCGAGCACCCTGAGCCGGACCTGCAGCTGACCCTCTTCGATTAGGCGGCGTCCGGTCGACGACCGGGCGCGGCGGCAGCGCGGCGAGCACGTCGCCCACCGTCTTCCAGCCCAGCGTCTCGCCCGCGCGCGCGATCAGGGAGCGAAAGACCATGGCGGTGGCCCTTGCGTCGTCGAGGGCCGCGTGCGCCGGGGTGATGTCCAGGCCGAGCTCGTCGACCAGGCGGGCGAGACCTGGCGTCTGCCCCTTGGGCAGGTCCAGGACGAGCCGCGCGAGAGTGGAGGTGTCGATGATCGGGTGCTCGAGGGGGCTTTCGAGGCCGCGACCCACAAGCCAGGAGTCGAATGCGTCATGGCTGTGCTCAACCAGCACCGCACCCTGGGCGAAGCGCAGGAAGGCGCGGCGTGCGTCTCTGAACTCGGGGGCGCCGATCAGCATCGAGCGGTCGATGTTGTGGCGCCTCTTGGCATAGGGATTGATGGGGGCTCGGCAGTCGACCAGGGTGTCGAAAAACGAGAGCGGGCCGTCCAGCTTGAAGCGCTCCGCCCCGATCTCGAGCACCAGGAAGGGGGCGTTGCCCGTGGTCTCGACGTCCAGGGCGACGAACTGCGCTTCCGTCAGCGGCGTGCGCGGGCTCACCTCGGGCGCATCGACTGCGATCTCCTCCCACGGCACCGGCTCTGTCGCGCCGCGAGGCTTCAGGAAAACCAGTCTTTGGGTCACCAAACCAACGCTAAACCTCTATGGGCCGCCGCGATCAACGAGCCAGCGCCAGCGCTCTCCGGGCAAACGCGATCTCATCCGCTGTGATCGCGCGCAGCAGCAGAGCGGCTCCGGCGTACACGGCGCCGCCGACGATGATCGGGATGACGATTTCGACGTTCTCGAAGTCTCGCAGCGGGAAAAGGACCGCGCCCATGACGAGACCGGCGAGGATTGGACGCCACGTGAGCTGCAGAACCGGCACGCGGCCGATGTAGCGCGCTGTCAGGATCCAACCCGCCACGCCGAGGACGATCTCGGTGAGCACCGTCGCCCAGCTCGCGCCGATGTAGCCGAAGAACGGGATCAGGATGAGGTTGAGGGCGACGTTGGCGATGAGGCTCCAGCCTGCGGCCCACGTGAAAGACCGCTGCCGGTCTGATGCGCTGAGGGCGCCGATGAACGCGTTGTTGACGAAGCCGATCGCCAGGGCGAGCGACAGGATCCGCAGTGCCGGCTCCGACTGCGGATACAGGAACATCCTGGTCAGCGGGTGGGCGAGCACGAACAGGCCGACGGCGATCGGCCACCCGATGACCAGCAGCGCTTTGAAAAACCGGCTCACGGCATCGGCCAGCTCTTGAGGCCGTTCGCGGAAGTACACGGAGAGGACCGGGAACACGACCGACAGAAGCGTCATCGGTATGAAGAGCAACGCTTCGAACGGTTTGTACGCGGCCGCGTACCAGCCCGCCTCGGCGTGGGGTCGCAGCGCATAGAGGATCGGCTGGTCGACTTTGAAATAAAGGATCGTGAGCACGAAGGTGAGCGCAAAAGGAAGCCCCTGGAAGAACCATTCACGGAGCAGCTGCGGTTCGAATTTCCAGCCGATGACCGCAATCTTTCGCCACCACAGGACCGCCACGAAGTACGCGCAGCTGAACGCGTACTGCGCGGCGTATGCCCAGACGAAATAGGTGACGCCCGCGTTGATCTTCACGCCGATCAGCACCAGCGCCAGCAGCACGGCGCTCTCGAGGACGACCGCGACCGCCTCGTAGCCGAGACGCTGGACCGCATAGAGCGTGTTGCGGAGAAGGGTCGAGTAGGAGGTGAGGACCATGAGCACGAAGCCAGGCACCAGCAGGCTGCTGAGGCCCGCGATCGCGAGCGCGATGGCCAGGATCACGAAGCTTCCCACCGCCATCAGCAGGCGCAGCGACATCACGTTACGCAGATAGCGCTGGATGTCGGCGGGGTGACGGGCGCCCTCGCGGACGTAGAGGACGTTGAAACCAAGATCCAGCACCACGCTCACGATCGCCGTGTAGTTGACAAGCGTGATGAACGTTCCGTACGGCGCGGGCATCAGCTGTTTGAGAGTTGCGATCACGGTGACCAGCGCGATCAGGCGCGCGATCACCTTCGCGGTCAGAACGAGGACAGTGTTGCGGAAGGCCCGCGAGCCCATCCCGGCGCTTGTGGATGGAAAATCCGGTGCTCGATCGTTATCTGGCAATTTGGGGCAATGCTAACGCCCGGTCACGGGGGCTTCATCCTTCCTCAAATACACTTGTCCATCACATGGCGGGTCGGAAGCGGTCGCTGAGCGGCATCCGGGTCACGGGTCGTTTCCATCTTGGCAACTACCTCGGCGCGGGCATCAACTACGTCCGCCTGCAGGACGAGTACGAGTCGTACATCTTCGTGGCCGACTACCACACGCTCACCACCAAGCCCAACGCTCGCGAATTCACAGACGACCTCTACGACATGGTCATGGACCTGATCGCGATCGGTGTCGACCCGGAGCGGACGGTCATCTACCGGCAGTCGATGATTCCGATGGTGGCGGAGCTGACGCTGCTGCTCGCCATGGTCACGCCTCTCGGCTGGGTGCAGCGGGTGCCCACGTTCAAGGAGAAGGCTCGTGACCAGCCCGACAACGTCAACCTCGGATTGTTCGAGTACCCGGTGCTTCAGTGCGCGGACATCGTCATCGTCAAGGGAGATGTCGTCCCCGTAGGTCGGGACCAGGCACCTCACCTCGAGCTCACGCGCGAAATCACGCGCCGGTTCAACCGCATGTACGGCCCGGTCTTTCCGGAGCCCGAGATCGTGCTCAATCCCGACGCTCCCATCATCAAGGGCACCGATGGCAAGGCGAAGATGTCGAAGAGCCTCAACAACATCATCGGCGTCACCGACCCTCCGGATGTGATCACGAAGCAGGTGATGAGCATGGTGACCGACACCAAGCGCATCTATAAGACGCAGCCGGGCCATCCCCGCACCTGCAATGTGTGCCAGATGTACAAGCTCTTCTTCGACGACTGGGAGCACTACTGGGAGCTGTGCCGCAAGGCCCAGATCGGATGCCAGGACAAGAAGAAGCTGCTCGCCGAGCGCATCATCGAACGGTTCGCGCCGTTCCGAGAGCGCCGCGCGAGCCTCACCCGCGAGCGCGTCGACGGAATCCTCGAAGCCGGCGCCGAGCGCGCGCATGCGGTGGCCTCGGGGACCATGGCAGAGGTGCGAGACGCCATCGGCCTGCCTCCCTACTACCGGTTGTGAAGGCCCGTTAGAATTCGGTTCGGATGGCTGATTCCGCACGCGGCCTGACCCGACGGACGTTCATCGGGTGGTGGCTCGCCAGCCTATTGACCGCGACAGTGGTCGTCGCGGTAGCCCCCATCCTCCTGTTCCTGTGGCCCGCGCCGCCGAAAGGCCAGAAGAAGGGACCGCTCAAGGTCAGCCTCCCGACTTCGGTCGACCAGATCGCCGAGGGTGATGCCGTTAAGTTCGACGCCCCGACCAGCCCCAACTCGGCGTTCATCATGGCCGACGGGGGTGGCGACAACGCCCCGGGCGACCTGGCGTTCGGTGGCTTCGTCGTGAAGACACAGGGCAAGGTCGACGTCCTCGCGATCAACTGCTCCCACCTCGGGTGCTCCGTCGCGCTCAACGCCACCGAAAAGACATTCGACTGCCCATGCCACGGTTCGCGATTCCACCTCGACGGCACGGTGCTGCATGGACCCGCGCAGTACCCGCTCTCGCACCTTTCTTGGAAGCAGGGCACCGATCCCACGACCATCGAAGTCGATGGACTGGCCCTAGGCTTTTGAGAGTGTCCAGCGCCCGATGTTCCGCGCATCTTCGACGGCCCGGACGGCCGGGCGCCTTTGGCGCTGAAGCCGGCGTCATGGGGCCCGGCGCCGCGCTTCCTCCCGCGCTTTGCGCGGGGGCCCCAGAGGTATGCGCTCCTCCTTGCGCCACCCTTTCCTTGGCTCCGGCCGTCAGTGCCGCGAATCTGACGCGGAACCCGGGCACCGGACACTCCTGATGGCGATCCCGCACCCGCGCGAAATCCAGATGGCGGTGGTGGAATGGCTCGATGAGCGCTATCCGTTCACGAAGGCCGTCGACGAGGCTCTGTACCAGCGGGTGCCGAACTTCGCCAACGCCTTCTACTACTGCTTCGGCGGGATGGTGTTCATCCTCGTCGTCCTCCAGCTGCTGACGGGCATCCTGCTCGCGCTCTACTACGTTCCGGACGCGACCGGCAACCCGGCCCCAGCGTGGACGAGCGTCGTCTTCATTCAGAACAACGTCTTCCTCGGCTGGCTGATCCGAGGCGTCCATTTCTGGGGCGCCAACCTGCTGATCATCATGGTGCTGCTGCACATGGCCAGGGTCTACTGGACCGGCTCGTATCGAGCGCCACGGGAGCTCAACTGGATGGTCGGCGTGATCATGCTGCTCCTCATCCTCGCCTTCTCGCTGACCGGCTACCTGCTGCCCTGGGACACCAAGGCGTACTTCGCGACCGAGGTCACGATCAAGATCGCCGGGTCGGCTCCTCCCGCACAGCTCGGTGCGTTCATCAAGGAAGTGCTGCAGGGCGGAGCTGTCGTCGGGCCGCCCACGCTGCAACGCTTTTTCACCATCCACGTCTTCCTACTCCCCGCGCTGATCGTGCTGCTGATGTACGTCCACTTCCGATTCATCCGCGCCCATGGAATTTCGGAGCCGATGTGATGAGTGACGAGAAGCTGATCAAAGAAGGACCGGGGGCTGCTGTCGCCGAGACTGAGACCGAGATCCCGATCATCGAGGTCGAGTCGCACGAGCACACGCTGGAGCCGGCGTACAAGCGGCTGCCCATCGGTCCCGACCACATCCTGTACCCGGTCGCCGTGGGACTCGCCCTCTTCCCGATCCTCATG
>DATINX010000114.1:0-3920 GCA_035473835.1 Candidatus Dormiibacterota bacterium
GGGCACCGGCATCACGACAGTCACCCTCACAGTGCACGGGAAGGTGAGCGGGATCAGCAAGGAAGAGTTCCAGGAGCAGGCCGAAGCGGCCAAGGAAGGCTGCCCGGTCTCGAAAGCGCTGCACGGAAATGTCGAGCTGAAGCTAAACGCAACCCTCGAGTAGAGGGCACCTCCCCACCCGGCGCGTGCGCTGCGCGAGCGCGCCGACCTCCCCACGGTGTGGGGAGGTGAAGCCGGCTAAGCCTTCCCGCCCGTCAGGCTCGGGAAGTCCACGACGCCCTGGAGTCGCAGCTCGCGCAGCTGGCCCGCGAGCCACTTGCGCGGGTCCTTGATCACCCTGTTGCCGTCGAGGCAGTCCCAGCAGCGACCGGTGACATCTCGACCGACGAGCAGGAGGCAGCGCGGCTGGCCGGCCTTCTGCCATGCCTTGAGGACCGGGGTCAGGACGATCCGCCGCGCGGGCGCTTTTTCGGGCAGGCTCAGCTCGCCCGCGAACAGGTCGTCGCCGTGCTGGAGGATGACCGCCCCGGCCGTCATGGTGCCGCCGAGGTTCTCGACGTCCACCTCGATCGGCTGGCCGATCGCAGGCGCCGACGTGAAGGTGAAGTGGGGGAGCGGACGAACGCTGTCCTCATAGCGGCGCTGCGCATCGGCCCTGCCGCTGCGTGCGGCCAGGTCGGCGCGGGTCGCGAAGACCGCTGCCCACAGCGCGAGCAGCGCCGTAGCGATGCCGACCACGACCAAGACCTGTTCTGTGCCCAAGCTCTCCCCCCGCATGACGCCCGCACAAGGGCGATCTGGCGCCAGTTGGCGCCCGCTGATCGTACTGCGCTGTTGCGCGAGACCGGTTAGGCCGGCTGCTGTGCTCGCCACTGGCGTTCGTCGTACTGCCTGAAGGCAGGCAGGGCGACCGCACACAAGACGCATCCGACCACGGTCAGAACACCGCCCGACAGCACCGAGGCCCGCACGTTGAAGAGCGAGGCGACGACGCCGGCCTCGAAGTTGCCGAGCGTCGGTCCCACCGAGTAGCTCAGCAGCTCGATCGACGCCAATCGACCACGCAATGAATCGGGGATGGTCTGGTTCCATATCAGCTGGCGGTACAGGCCGCTCATCGCATCGGCGGCGCCGGCCAGGACGAGGAAGAAGAGGGCGAGGATCAGGCCGGGCGCGAGCCCGAAGCCGATGATCGCCAGGCCCCACAGCGTGGCCGCGACGATCACCCCCATCCCGTGCCTGCTGACGTGGCGCGCCCAGCCGCTCGTGGCGAAGAACGCAAATGAGCCGACTGCCGGTGCGGCGTACAACAACCCGAGCACACCAGCTCCTCCAAGGCCCTGCGCGATGGCGGGGAAGAGGGCCATCGGCATGCCGAACGTCATGGCGACGATGTCGACCACATAGGTGCCGATGAGCTCCGGGCGGCTGCGGGCGTAGCGGATGCCTTCCACGACCCGGCGCAGGCTGGGCCGCTCGGAGTCGACGGGCGGGGGAACCGCCTTCATAAGGAAGAGGCACACAAGGCCGACGACGAACGTCGCCACGTCGACCAAGTACGTTGCGGGCAACCCGATGAGGGTGATCAGCACCCCGGCCAGGGCAGGCCCGGCGATCATGCCGAGCGTTCCGCGGACGCTCATCAGCGCTCCCGCCGCGGCGAGCTCGTCGCGTTCGACCAGGCGCGGAAGCAGAGCGTCCAGCGACGGCCGCTGCAGCGCTTCGAGCGAGCCCCACAGCAGCGCGACGCCAAAGATCAGCCAGAGCGTGGGGTGGGGCAGGAGTGAGTTGCCCACCATGAGAATGCTTCCGGCCATGAGGCCGGCCTCGCTCAGCAGGACCATGGTTCTGCGGTCGGCGGCATCCGCCAGCGCGCCGCCCAGCATCGCGAACACGAGCAGCGCCGCCAGCTCGACCAGGCCCAACGTGCCGACCAGGAGCGTGCTGTGCGACAGCTGGTAGACCTGGTAGGGGACGGCGACGAACGTGATCATGCTGCCGAAAAACGAAACCAGCCGCCCGATGAACAGCAGCCGGAAATCGCGATGGCGGCGCAGGGGCGTGATGTCCGTGGTGGCCAGCCGCCACCACTCGCGCCGCTTCTCCGGCTCGGGCTCGATCATGTGGCACCTTGGGAATGAATCTCAAACATCGCGCGTATTGTGAGGCGTGATGGAAAAGGCAATTTTCGCGGGCGGATGCTTCTGGGGTGTCGAGCACCTCTTCAACGAAATACCGGGTGTCATCGAGGCCGTTTCCGGCTACGCGGGCGGCACGCGTGACAACCCGACTTACGAGCAGGTTTCGTCAGGCCGGACCGGCCATGCAGAGGCGGTCGAGGTGACGTACGACCCCAGCAAGGTCACCTACGACGAGCTGCTCAACGCGTTCTGGAACATGCACGACCCGACCACACTCAACTACCAGGGCCCGGATCACGGCCACCAGTACCGCTCGGCGATCTTCTTCCTCAACCCCGAACAGGAGGCATCGGCACGCCGCTCGGCCGCCGAGGCGCAGCGGTACTTCAAGAAGCCGATCGTGACCGAGATCGTCCCGGTCACCCACTTCTGGCCGGCCGAGGATTACCACCAGCGCTACTTCGCCAAGCACCCCGGGCACTACTCGTGCCACTTTGTTCGCGGCTGGGTACCCGCCCAGCCCGCGGAGGCCGAGACCGCAACTTAACGACGGGTTAAGCGCGGTCTCAAAGCGGGCGCCGCCGCCTATCCTTACCGACCGTGCGCTGCGACCACTGCGCCCAAGAGGTCCCTGACGGCGTCTTCTGCACCCGCTGCGGCGCTCACCAGGGAACCGCGTTCGAGCCGGCCAAGGCGAAGTCGCGCGAGCATCGTTACGCCGCCCATCCCGGGGAGCATGTCGCCCAGCCGTCGGTCTTCACCACCTTGCTCCCGCACCTGGGCCAGCACAAGGTCCACGAGTTCCGCTGGGCATTCATCGCCGGGCTCGCGGGCGTCCTCATCCTTTATGTGGCGGGCCTGATCACCGCCGCGATCCTCGTCTCCGCCTTCCTGGTCCCCGTCCTCTATCTGATCTACCTGTACGAGGCTCAGGTCTACCGGGACGAACCCGCGCTCGTGCTCGGCTTCACGATCGGTGGCGGGGTCGTCGTCGGCATCGTGGTCACGCTGTTCGAGCGGCTGATCTACAACCCGTTCCAGTACAACACCAACCCTCTCAGCGGAGCGGGCATCAGCATCGGGGCCCTTCTGATTCTCGGCCTGATCATGCCGGTGATCCAGGAGGCGCTCAAGCCGATTCCGGCGTTTTTCCTGCCCAACCGGGCCGACTTCCCGGAAACAGTCGATGGGCTCGTGTTCGGGGTGGCGGCCGGCCTGGGCTTCAGCCTTGCCGAGACGCTGATCGGGTTCTCGAGCACTCTGACCAGCCTGCCCGCGCACGTGGCGCCCGGCAACTGGATCTACCAGCTGGCCACGCTGGCGGTCTTTCAGCCGCTTCTGCAGGGCAGCGCCACTGGAATGATCGTCGCCACGATCTGGCGTTATCGCCGCGGGCAGCTGGCCGGGCGCGAGATCGGCGGTGTGGCGATGGCGGTGATCGCGCATGTCGCGTTTTCCGCCGGGACGGTTGTACTGGCGGATGCGGCATTCAATCCGCTGTTCATCCTCGTCTGGCAGGCCGTGATCGTGGGCGCGCTGCTCATCTACATCCGCTATCTGCTTCATTACTCGCTGCTCGAAGAGGCGGCGCACATGGGTTTTGCGGAAACCACCTGTCCGAACTGCCACATGCACATAGTGGCCTCAGGTTTCTGCCCGAACTGCGGCATGGCGCTCAGCGCGGCGCCGACCTCTGTAAGGCGCGGCCGCCGGCCGCGCGCCGAGCCTGCTGCCGCGACCAAGACAAAGTAGATGGCGCTCACCTGCTCACGGTGCGGC
>DATINX010000115.1:0-7600 GCA_035473835.1 Candidatus Dormiibacterota bacterium
TGATCAACTTCGACCCGGATTTCCGCCCCGTGTTGAAGAAGGCGGGCCTTCTGACGCGCGACGCGAGGATGAAGGAGCGCAAGAAATACGGACTGAAGAGGGCGCGGAAAGCACCCCAGTACACGAAGCGGTAGACGGGTCCGCAGGCCGGCGCCTCCACTGGCCCGATTGTCGGAACACCCGCGACCTCGGTGGGCTGCCTACAGGGACCGGCTTGACCCGAAGCGGCGCGGTCGTCCGCTCGGACAACGTGGCCAGCCTGACCGCGGAGGGCCGTCGCGCGATGAGCGAGTACGGTGTCGCGACGGTGATCGACCTGCGCAGCGAGGCAGAGGTCAAAGGGTCCGCCGGACCGCCTTTCTCGGCGTTCAAAAGCATTTCGCCGACGTCGCCGCAATCGAGCCCTGACGGGGCCGGCTCGCCCATCTTCGTTCATCTCCCTCTGATCGACGACGCCACCGCGCCGGCCCTCAACGAGGCACCTGCGATGCCGGAGAGGTATGTCTTGATGGTCGAGCGCCGCCAGGCGGCCTTGGGGGCGATCTTCAGCGCCATCGCGGATGCGCAAGGTCCGGTGCTCTTCCACTGCTTCGCGGGCAAGGACCGGACGGGGTTGGTCGCGGCGATCCTGCTCTCGCTCGCCGGCGTCGAGCCTGAGGCGATCGGCGCCGATTACGCCGAGACCGACCTACAGTTGGCGACCCGGTACGAGGAATGGCTGGCCAAGGCGGCGCCCGACCGCCTGGAGTCGATGCGGGACGAGCTGCGCTGCCCGCCCGAGTGGATGCTGGGCACCTTGGATCACATCGAGAGGAACTGGGGCGGGGTGGAGGATTACCTCGAAGCCGCGGGGGTACCCTCCGCCGCGCTCACCCGCTTGAAATCCAGGCTGGCCTAAGCCCCACCTACGTTCGGCCTTGCCGACCACTGGGCTCGAGGCCCTGACTAGGTCGGGACTCCGCATGGACAGCCGTCGCCCATGATCACGTGAATCCTGCCGTCCGACAGAAGGATCTCTCCGCCGAAGTTCGGATTGCTCTTCCGATTGAAAACGATCGTGCCGCCGCCGCGCGCGTCGGGTTTCGCGCTCTGCTCGATCCAGTCACCGATGGCCAAATTGTCTTTGTAGTAGGCGAACAACTTGCCGGCGGCGTCATCGCTGCCCCACGTGACGTCGTCTCGCTCACGTCGATCCTTCGAACCATCGGGGAGGGGCGGCGGGCCGTAGGTCTGGTCGTGAACGACAGCACCGGCCGGAATCGGAAAGTCGATCGCCACGCCGGCCCTGGCCACCGGTCCGTAGATCGGCGTGTTAGAGCTGCACCCGACCAGAGTGAGCAGAGCGATGCCGCCCGCAAAGATCGTCCGGGCGATGCCGGGCAGTCTGACCTGAATGCAATCCACGGACGGAAGCATGGGGCGCCGAAAAGCCGAAGTCGTCAGTAGGCGTACTCAATGTTTGGCGTGTTCGGAGTTCTGTGCATCGCGACCCTTCACCCGTCACGATTGACGGGTGAAGTTCGGCGTCGCCATCTTCCCGACCGACTACGGCATCTCCATGAGCGAACTCGCGCCAGCGGTAGAGCAGGCCGGGTTTGAATCGCTATGGGTCGCCGAGCACTCGCACATCCCCGTGAGCAGGGAGACTCCCTGGCCAGGCGGGGCTGAGCTCCCCAAACACTACTGGCACACCCTTGACCCCTTCATCGCGCTCACGCAGGCCGCGCTGGCGGCGAACCAGCTGAACGTCGGCACCGGCATCTGCCTCGTCGTGCAGCGGGATCCTATCCACACGGCCAAGCAGGTCGCCAGCCTCGATCATGTCTCCAAGGGCAGGTTCCTGTTCGGCGTGGGCGCGGGCTGGAACAGGGAGGAGATGGCGGACCACGGAACCGACTTTTCGACCCGCTGGAAGCTGCTGCGCGAGCGCGTCGAGGCGATGAAGGCGATGTGGACCACCGAGGTGTCCGAATACCACGGGGAGATGGTGAATTTCGGACCGATGTGGTGCTGGCCGAAGCCAGTCCAGCAGCCGCACCCGCCGGTCATCCTTGGCGGCAGCGGTCCGAACATCCTGAAGCGCGTGGTCGCCTACGCCGACGGATGGATGCCGAATCGAGGCGATGTCCTCACCCGGATTCCGGAGCTGCGTGAGCTTGCGAAAGCGGCCGGCAGAGGAGAAATCCCCGTGACCACCTACCCCAAGGCCACCAACGACGACATCCAGGAGATGCAGTCAGCGGGCGTCGATCGCTGCATCTTCTATCTCTCTCCCGACGGCCGCGACCCGGCCCTCGCATCGTTGGACAAGCTCGAGAAGCTCACACGGCCGTACCGGTAGCTCAGCCTCCTGTCCCAGCTCAGCGCCTCGGCAGCTTGGCGCCCATGACCGCCTCCGTGAACAACCTGCTGGCCAGCCGGCTGCGCGGCTCGCGGAGGCGATCAGCGAGCTTGGCCAGCTGCTCGACGACCCGAGGCTCCACGCTGAGCCGATAGAGCTGTTTGACGACCGGCGCTTTGTCCTTCACCACGATCCTCCTGAAAAGCGAAAACTGTCGGCTTCAGGATTCTCAGCGGCGAACAGCAGGCAGCCAACCCTGGTTGTTAAGAGCCAGAAAATGAGCGCTCAGTCGTCGGTCTTGCCGTGCGCAGCGTAGTCGGCGTCAACTGGATGGCCGCCCGCCGCCTCACCGTACATCGCCTCGATCTGCGATCGGTATTTCGACTCGATCACTCGGCGCTTGAGCTTCATCGTGGGCGTGAGCTCTTCGGACTCAGGCGACCATTCCGAGGGCAAGATGGTGAATCGCTTGAATTGTTCCACCCGAGCCAGGTGCGTGTTGGCCATCGTCAGCGCTCGGCGCACCTCCCCGACGGTCACGGGATGATCGGCGAGCTCCGCCATCGTCGGGGCCTCGATGCCCTGCGCCTTCGCCCACATAGGCGCGACCTGCGGATCCAGCACAACCAGCACTGAGATGAACCTGCGGCCGTCGCCGATGGCGACCGCCTGGCCGATGATCGGGCTCGACTTCGCCAGCGCCTCGAGGTTGGCCGGCGAGATGTTCTTGCCCGCCGACGTGATGATCAGCTCCTTCTTGCGGTCGACGATGCGGAAGTGGCCGTCCGCGTCTTGCACCGCGATGTCGCCGCTGTGCACCCAGCCGTCTTTATCGACGGTATCGGCCGTCTTCTCGGGATCGCGGTAGTAGCCGACCATCACGTTGCCGCCACGCACGAGGAGCTCGCCATCGTCACCCAGCCGCACCTCGACACCGGGGAGGGCGATGCCGATTGATGGCGCCTTATGGTCGTTGGGCGGCACGGCCGTCGCCGGGCCGGTGAGCTCGCTCATACCCCAGACCTCATACAGTGGCATGCCCAGCGCCGCCCAGAACTCGTGCACCTCGGGACGGCACGGCGCCGTGCTCGTGATCGCAAGGTGGCAGCGCTCCAGGCCGATCTTGGAGCGGAGCAATGTGAACAGGGGCTGCGCGCGCTCGACGACCGCGGCCAGCTCCGGAGGCACCGGCTGCCCATCGCGCCGCAAGCGGTACGCCTGCATCGAGGCGGCGAGCGCACCCTGCGCCATGTTCCGTTTTGCCTCGTCCGGCTCGGCGCCGAGACCGGCGTTGATGCCCGCCATCAGCTTCTCCCAGACTCTGGGCACCCCGACGAAGGCCGTCGGCCTCGCTTCCAGGAGGTATGGCAGCAGCTCAGCGGGATCGGGGCAGAGATAGGTCTCGTGTCCGTTGTAGATGCTGCCCCACTGTGACGTGAAGCGCTCCGACACGTGCGCGAGCGGCAGGTAGCTCAACAGGGTTTCGTTATGAAGCTCGAGCACTCGTCGAGCCGACTCCAGCGTCCACACGATGTTGTTGTGCGAGTACATGACGCCTTTGGGAGGTCCCGTGGTGCCCGACGTGTAGATCAAGCTCACCGTGTCCTCGGGACCGACCGCCCTCGCGGACGTTTCGAACGCCGACGGGTCGCGCTCGTAGGCGGCGCGTCCGGAAGCGATGAGCGAATCCCACGACATCACGCCATCAGGAGCATCGCCATGAATCAAGACGATGTGGCGCAGGCTCGGCGTCGACGATCGGATCGAAAGAAACTTGGCGAGAAACCCCTCGTCTTCAACAAAGGCCACCGTCGCCTGCGAGTGGTTGGCGACGTATTCGATCTGTTCCGGCGGGAGCGTGTTGTACACGCTGATTGCGGCTCCGCCCGCATGGACGATGCCCAGGTCGGCGATGACGTGCCCCGGAACGTTGCGGGCCATGATGAGACCGAACTGGCCGGCGCCAAACCCGAGCTCGCGTAGGCCGAGGGTGACCCACGCCACCTGTTCCCGATAGCCATGCCAGCTGAGCGCGTGCCAATCGCCGTTTCGCTTCCAGCGCAGCGCGGGCAGGTCGCCCCATCTTTTTTCTGCGTCGGCGAAGATCGTGCAGACCGTCTTGCCCGATACCGACGCATCGATGTCGGTTCGTTCAACAATGACGTCCATCTGTCCTCCTTCCCGGGCGTGGTCACGCGCCCCTGACGGACATACACTATCTCTCAGTGGGGGTGCCACGGTGATCTACGTGCGGTCGCGACGATCCATCGTGACGCTCGGGGCCTCCAGCTTTTTTTGCGCATTCGTGTTCGGTGTTCTCACGGTGCTCGTTGCGCGCTCGCCCGAGAGCGGCGGCTGGGTGGCCGGCGTCCCGCTCGGCGTTGGGGCCGCCGTGGCAGGCGCGGTTGCGATCTGGGCGGCGATCCAGATCCATGCCTGGCCCGCCAGCAAGCTAGGCCTCTTCCGTGATCGAATCGTCGTCGTCCAGGGGCGGCACGAGATGCGAGCGTTGTGGGACCTTATGGAGTCAGTCACCCTGTCCGATCCCAACTCGTGGCCCGATGTGCGCGTGACGGACCGGCTGACCATCCGTCTCCGCAACGAGCAGCCGTTCGGTCTCAAGCCGGCGCAGTTCGGACTCGAGCCCTCCGCCTGCCGCGACCTCATCCTCCGCCTCCGGGATGATGCTCAGCTGCGCTCGAGGCTTCCCGAATTCGACTCTGCCCGGGACCTCGCCGCCGCCCCGATCGTTTCGGGTGAGCTGATCAAGCCCGGCTTATAAAAGGGCGGTAATAGACGCACCGGCGTTCCCGCGGGGCATCATGATCCGTGCTGTGGCAAGTCTCCGGGGAAGGGACTTCCTTGACATCGCGGACCTCGATGCGGCCGAGCTCCGGTCGGTATTGGGGCTCGCCCATGACATCAAGTCCGGGCGGTGGGCCGGCCGCCCTCTGGAAGGCCGGCATATCGCGATGCTGTTCCAGAAGCCTTCGCATCGCACGCGCGTGTCGTTCGAGGTCGGCATCGCCAGGCTCGGCGGTACGACCACCACCCTGGGCGAGCAGGACGTGCAGCTGGGCCGGCGGGAAACGGTCCGCGATGCGGCCAAGGTTCTCGACCGATACGTGGATGCAATCGTCGCCCGCATGCGCAGCCACGCTGACCTGGTCCAGCTCGCGGCAGGCGCGGAGAAGCCTGTGATCAACGCACTCACGGATCGCTCCCACCCATGCCAGATCCTGGCCGATCTGATGACCCTCGAAGAGGCGTGCGGCCCGCTCGGCGAGCAGAGAGTCGTCTATATCGGCGACGGCAACAACATCGCGGCGTCGCTTATCGAAGCCTCCTCGCTGCTCGGGTTTCGCCTTACGGTGATCACCCCCCCGGGGTACGAGCCGCCGGGTCAGGTCATGGAGCACGCAAACGGCATCGGGTCGGGCACCACCCGCGTGACCATCTCCAACGACATCGCCGCGCTCGACGGCGCCACCGCCATCTACACCGATGTGTGGGCATCGATGGGCCAGGAGGATCAGCGCGCGACGAGGCTCAAGATCTTCGCCCCCTACCAGGTCAACCGGGCCCTCATGGACTCCGCCGATGGCGCGGTCTTCCTGCACTGCCTGCCCGCGCACCGGGGCGAGGAGGTGACCGACGAGGTCATCGACGGGCCGCGGTCTCTCGTCTTCGACCAGGCGGGCAACCGCCTGTTTGCCCAGATGGCGCTGCTGGCTCAGATCATGGGTACAAATTAGAGATGAACCAGCTGATCCAGCAGTTCTTGGTCCAGTTCGCCGAGGTGGCCAGGCATTTGGGCTGGGGCGAGATCGTCGACGTCGCCGTGATCTCGATCATCCTCTACTACGTGCTGCGCCTCCTGCGCGGCACCCAGGGCACGCAGATCCTCGTCGGACTGGTGGTGCTCGGAGTGATCGGCGTTCTGGCGAGCACATTCAACCTCGTGCTGCTCTCCTGGTTGTTCAAGAACGGCGTGTTCTTCCTGGCGATCGCGATCATCGTCATGTTCCAGCCCGAGTTGAGGCGCGCCCTGGACCAGCTGGGACGCCTGGGTCACCTCGGCCGCCCGCTGTCGGCGTTCAGCACCCCGCAGTACAGCCAGGCGATCTCCGAGGCGATCAGGGCGGCGGAGCGCCTGAGCGCGCGAAGAACTGGGGCGCTCATCGCGTTCGAGCGCGAAGTGGGGCTCGAGGACTACGCCGCCACAGGCGTCCGCATCAACGGCGAGATCTCCGCCGAATTCCTGCAGTCGATCTTCTATCCCAACTCCCCGCTGCATGACGGCGCCGTGATCGTGAGAGGCAACCAGATCCTCGCGGCCGGTTGCCTGCTGCCGCTCCCTGAGGAGGGCGTGGTCAAGGAGCGCCTCGGCACGCGCCATCGCGCTGCGCTGGGTCTGTCGCTGGCGTCGGACGCGCTGGTCCTCGTAGTCTCCGAGGAGACGGGCGCGATCTCCGTCATCGAAGAGGGCAAGATAACCCGCAACCTCGACGCGGACGGCCTCCGGCGGCGCGTCAGCGTCAAGGTGCCGGCGCGCCTGGTTCGCGCCAACAGCCTGCTCGGCTTCCTCAACGGGAGAGCCAACGGCAAGCCCATGGAGAAAGACAGGGTCAAGACGGTAGACAAGGAAAGGCATCAGTGAGCTGGATCACCGACGACTGGAGGTTGAAGCTGCTGGCCGTCGGGCTGGCGGCGCTGATGCTTGGCGCTGTAGCGTTTTCCCAGAACCCGCCAACTTCCAAGACGATACCGGTGGGCATCATCTACTCGGTACCCTCCGGCCTCATCCTGATCAATCCACCGAAGCAGACCACCGTCACGATCACCGGGCTCGCCGACCTGGTGAGCGCAGCCGGCGCCGGCAACACGGCTGCCACCGCCGACCTCAGCAAGGCGACGCCAGGCCCTAGCGTAAAAGTGAACCTCACGGGAAAATCATTGATCACGGGCGTCTCCGTATCGACAACCCCGCTCGCGCTTGACATCGACGCACGCAACGCTGTGCAGCTCGGGGTGGTCGCCCGCACACCGAAGGGGCCCGCGACGGGATGGCAGATCACCAAGCAGGAGGCGCAATGCGCCGGCACGCCTCCCCCTTGTACCGTCACATTTGACGGCCCGGCCGGATGGGAGAAGAACCTCAAGGCTTACGCGGATTACCCGTTTCAGGTGGTTGGCTCGCCAACGGACTTTCCCAGTGCGCCGGTCGTCCTCGAGCAGAACGGAGCTGCTCTCGACACA
>DATINX010000116.1:0-8336 GCA_035473835.1 Candidatus Dormiibacterota bacterium
GGCGCCAGCCGACATCTCGTGTGCGCGATTGCGAACCTGGTCGAGCCACATCGCCGTGTCCAGGAAGTCCGGCGCGTACGTCGGCGAGAACGGTTGGAGGTGAGCGCGGTTCTCCGAGTAGAAGCGAATGATCTCCGGCACGTCTGCGACGTCCGCGAGGCGGACGGCAAGTCGCTCGGTCTCGATCACCCCCTCTCTCCGCAGGGGAGAGGATCAAGGAGAGGGGCGTAGATCACGATGAGGAATCAAACGATGACGCCGCCACCCAGCACTTTGGTGTCCGAGTAGAGCACGGCGGCCTGGCCTGGCGCCGCGCCGAGAAAGGGCTCGTCCAGTACAAGCCTGCCCGCTGCATATGTCGCGGGAATCGGCTGCGCGTGATAGCGCAATCGCGCATGGCAACGAATCGGCTCGTCGGCAGTCCCGTCGATGAAGGTCACGTCACGAAGCGCCACGCTGCTGACAGCGAGTTCCTCTTTACGTCCGACCACGAGGCGATTGGCAGGGGCGTCGATCTTGATCACGTACCACGGGCCGGCGTCGCGGAGATCTCCGAAGCCGCTGCGCTGTCCCACCGTGTAGAGCGCCGTGCCCCGGTGGCTGCCCAGCTCGCGACCCGACGAGTCGACCACCGAGCCGGCACGAACCGGCAGGCGCTCAGAGAGGTAACGGGCGGTCTCGCCGCGCGGCACGAAACAGATCTCCTGGCTCTCCGCCTTGCTTGCCACCGGGAGGTCGAACTCCCGCGCGTGCTCGCGAACCTCAGGCTTCGTCATGGACCCGAGCGGAAAGGCGATCCGGGCGATCCGCGCGCGATCGAGGTGGTAGAGCATGTAGGACTGGTCCTTCGCGGCATCGATGGCCGTGTGCAGCTCGGGTCCTTCGGGACCGTCGAAGATGCGGGCGTAATGCCCGGTCGCAAGCTTGTCGAATCCGAGCTCGAGCACCCGCGTCAGCATGACGTCGAAGCGGACGAAGGCATTACAGCGAAGGCACGGGTTCGGCGTCCGGCCCTCGAGGTAGTCGCGATGGAACGGCTCGATGACTCGCTCGCCAAACTCCGCTTCCAGGTTCCAGCAGTAATAAGGAATGCCGAGGAGGTTCGCCACGCGACGTGCGTCCTCGACCGCGGACAGCGAGCAGCAGCCGCCATGCTTCGCTGAGTCCTCAGTCTCGCCCCGCGGCCACTGCTGGAGGGTGATGCCGACCACGTCGTGACCCTGGGCCTGCAGCAGCGCTGCGGCGACAGAGGAGTCGACTCCGCCGGACATGGCGACCGCGATCCTCATGACCGGACGTCGGCGATGTGTCGCGCGACGACCTCGGCGTCCTCGCCGACCCCGTGGAGGATCGGCGACTTGTTCTTGCGCAGCCAGGGCACTCCCACAAAGTAGAGCCCGGGCACCGATGCACGCCCATCGGTTTGAATGGGAAAGCCCATGTCGTCGAACACCGGGAATCTCACCAGGCCGTACTCGGGTCGGTAGCCAGTCGTCCAGATGACCGTCTCGATTCCCTCGCGCGAGATGTCGAGCTCGGTACGGGTCTCGATGCGGAACGGAGGCGGAATCGGGTAGGCGGGTACCGGGGTGCCTGTGCGAGCGCAGTACGCGTCGATGAATCCCCTCAGGTCCGCCCATCGCGCATCACCGAAGTCGACGCTCGCGGCCACGTCATCTGCGAATCGAATGCTGTTGCCCTCGGCGCCCAGGAAGCGGCCGACGAGCTCGACGCCCATCGCATGCAGCGTGCGGAAGTTCAGGTCGTGTCCCCTGCCGTGTCCCGTCACCTGGGGATTGCCGAGCAAACGGGCCGCAGGAGACGGCAGCTTGTCTGGAGTGCGGTCCATGAAGCCCGATTGGACCATCCACCAGACGGAGTCGTGGTCGCCAAGCCGTCGCGGAACCCAAACGCAACGGCCGCAGGCAAGGAAGACACGCCGTCCAGCCTCGTGTATCTCCTCCGCCAGCTGGCAACCGGTCTGGCCACTGCCCACGATGAGGACATTGCCCGGAGGCAGGGCTGCCGGGTTCTGGTACTCCTCCGCGAGCAGCTGGTGGAGCCCCTCGGGGAGAGTGCCTGCCCCGGCCGGACGATGAGCCTTCTGGTACGCACCCGAAGCCACGACCACCACCCGAGCGGCGACCGGCCGGCCGGCCACGGTTAACGCAAAATGCCCGGCGGGGTCCGCCTCGACGCATGACACGTGGCTGTTTTCCTGAATCGGCGGATTGAATGACGCGGCCCAGGCCTCGAAGAAGGCGATCAGCTCGGCCAGGGACATGAACCCGTCGGGGTCGTCCCCCGAGTACGTGGCACCGGGGAGCGTGACCGCCCAGTTGGGCGTGACGAGGCAGAAGGAATCCCATCGCCGGCTCCGCCACGTTTCGGCGACCCTGCCTCCCTCGAACACAGCGTGGTCGATACCTGCCTTCGTCAGGTACCAGCTGGTGGCAAGGCCGGCCTGACCCGCACCGATGATGGCGACATCGACGCTAGCCGACGAGGTCGCCCTCCGCAGGCTCCACTTTGACGCCGCGAGACTCGAGGTACTCGACGCCACGATCGAGCTCTTCGGGCTCACCGGTGACTTCGAGGAGGACCCAGCCCTGGTCCTTGGTTACGTCGGCACGCCGGATGTTGGTGACCAGCTCGAACTGCTTGCCGAGCTGGTAGATGACCGGCTCCTTCACCATGTCCGGTCCGAAGATCAACCTTAGACGTCGCCTCGCCATAAGGCGAAGTCTAAGTTCCCTCTCCCTTTCGGGGAGGGGCCGCGAAGAGGGGCTTACGCCTGAACGAGGCCCCCGGCCACCGCGGGCACGATGGAGATCTCGTCCTTCTCGGCCACTTTCGCCTTCAGCCCTGCACCAAGCCGTACGTCCTCGTCGTTGAGGTAGACGTTCACGAACTGCCGAAGCTGGCCGTCGCGGTCCAGCAAGCGGTCACGGAAGCCGGGATAGCGCTTGTCGAGCGCCTCGATGGCCGTCCCGAGATCGGTGGCCTCGACCACGACGGTCATCTGACCGTCGGCAAGGCGGCGGAGCGGGCCGGGGATGCGAAATTGAGGCATGGCTAGATCGTCACCTTCTCTCGAAACGATTTCAGTGTCGGTTCTATTTCGACGCGCCGGGCGTGACCGTCGACTGAGGCCAGCACGTCGGCGGTCTTCAGGCCGTGCCCCGTCACGTAGGCGACGACGACCTCGTCGCCTTTCCATCTGCCCGCCCTCGCCAGCTTGGCAAGCACGCCGATGGTCACGCCTCCGGCGGTTTCGGTGAAGATGCCCTCGGTTCGGGCGAGCAGTCGCATCGCCGCGACGATCTCGTCCTCAGTCACGGCCTCGACGACGCCGCCGGTCTCGAGCGCAATGCGATTGACGTACATGCCGTCAGAAGGGTTCCCGATGGCGATCGACCGGGCGATGGTGTCGGGCTTGACCGGCAGCACGCGCTCGGGCGTGTCTGACTTGAACGCGTTGTAAACGGGGGCGCAACCGAGGGCCTGGGCGCCGGTGAGCGCCGGGACCTTCTCATCACGCACGAGCCCGTAGTCGATGGCCTCGCGGACAGCCTGGCGGTGGCGCACGAACTGGCAGCCGCTGGCGATGGGGATGATGATCTCGTCGGGCAGCCTCCACCCGAGCTGCTCGATGGTCTCGAACGTGAGGGTCTTGGAGCCCTCGGCGTAGAAGGGACGGATGTTGATGTTGCAGAAGGCCCAGGTGGTGGACTCGAGAAGCTGGCTGCACAACCGGTTGACCTCGTCGTAGTTGCCGCGCACCGCGACGACGTTCGGGTCGAACACGCTGATGCTCACGACTTTCGCGGGTTCGAGGTCGACCGGGATGAATACGAAGCACTCGAGGCCGGCACGAGCAGCGTATGCGGCGACGGAGTTGGCCAGGTTGCCCGTCGAGGCGCACGCGATGGTTTCAAAGCCGTGAGCCCGAGCCCAGCTGATGGCGACCGAGACGACGCGGTCCTTGAACGAGTTGGTCGGGTTCATGCTGTCGTTCTTCAAGTACAGGTTGCGCAGCCCCAGCTCGGCCCCAAGTCGATCCGCCTTGACCAGCGGAGTGAAGCCTTCGCCTAGGCTGACGACCGGGGTGTCGTCCTCGACCGGAAGCAGGTCGCGATAACGCCACATCGAGGCGGGCCCCTGCTCGATGCGCTCGCGGCTGACTCGCTTCTTCAGCGCGGCCGTGTCGTACACGGCGTCGAGCGGGCCGAAGCACATCTCGCAGACGTGTGTTGCCTGGAGCTCGTACTCCGCTCCACATTCACGACAGCGCAGCCCCAGGACCTTGGCCATGGGTGTCAGTTTAGAGTGGGGCGTTGGGACGGCTGGGATGGACAAGAAGGATCTGCTCGAGCGATACGCCGCCACCGGCGACGAAGCCTTCTACCTGGAGGCGCTCCCTCTCTTCGAGCGTGCGATCGAACGCGAGCCGGACGCTGCCACGCTTGTCGACTACGGCTACCTGCTCGAGATCAACGCGCGAGGCCTTCTTCGCAAGGCAGTCGAGCAGTACGAGCGAGCTGCCGAGCTGGACCCCAGCTCGGACAAAGCTCTGTACATGGTGATCGGGGCGCGGGCTGGCTTGAGGGAGACCGGGCTGCCGATCGCGGTCCACGAAAAGCGCCTCGCGGCTGCCCCAAGTGAGACTCGGGAGTACCGGTTGCTGGCCGCCGCTTATCTGGCCGCGCACGATTACGACCGCGCCGCGGAAGTCATCGAACGTGGGCTGGCGATCGCGCCCGACGACGCGCAGCTGATCGGCAGCCGCGCGGAGGTGCGCGCGGGCAACGACGACTACGAAGGCGCGCTCTCGGATTGGCGGCGCGCATTGGAGCTCGACAAGGACGACATCGGCGGCCTCTACATGAGCGCCTACCTCCTGGAGCGGATCGGCCGCCGCCAGGAAGCGATCGAGACGTGGCAGGCGATCATCGATTGGAACCAATCACGCGGTTACGATCTCGACACCATCTGGCCGAAACAGGAGCTGGATAGGCTACGGAAGGATCTGCCGGCGGTCTAGTCAGGGCCCCGCGGCAGCCGCCCGAACGTCATCGTCGGCGCGATGGTCACGATCTGGCCGTCATCTCCGCGGACTATCTGCCAGCCACCTTCATGCACCATCGCGTGATGCCGGTAGCAGAGAAGCGCGAGATTGGGAAGATTGGTCGCCCCGCCGTGGATCCAGTGCACCAGGTGATGGGCTGAGGTATAGCTCGCCGGCCGGTCGCAGCCCGGCCAGGTGCAGCCACCGTCGCGCAACCTGAGCGCCTTGCTCTGCGCACCCGACACCACCCGCTTGGCACGGCCGACGTCGATGACCATGGAGTCGGAATCGAGCAGGATGCGGGTGACGCTGCAGTCGCAGGCCAATCGCTCGACCGCTTTCGACGAGATCGGGAGCGAGAACTCAATCTCGGCCGCCGGCGCACCGTAAAGCCCGAGCAGAGTCTCTAGCGAGGTCGTGACCTGCATGTGCGTGCGCTGCGGCACCAGGCCGTTGTCGAGGGCGTGCATGGAGAGGTCGACCAGCGCGTCCGCCAGGCGTCGATCGCGCCGCCGGTCGTCATACATGCCCGACCGCCTGGCCAGGGGCTCGAGCGCCGACTGCAACGCAGCGCCGCCAACCTTGTCGAGGATGCAGTTGACGAGCAGCGTGCCGTCGTCGGCCGTGCTGAAGGTCAGGCTTCTGGCCTACACGCCTTCCTTCTCTTCGTTGACACAGCCTTCCGGGTCGGCCGAGTGGCGCGCATGCAGGCAGGCGTTGCGGAATCGGCGAACGCTGAGCTTGGTAGCCTGGCGCAAGAGCCCGGCCTCATGAAAGCGTCCGCCCAGAGCTGACGCGGTGCGCGCGATGAGGGCGAAGTGGGCGAAGCCGATGGCGCCATCGCTCACTGCCGCCGCACTCTCGCCCAATCGCTCGAACTGACCGCCGGCGCAGACGCGATCGGCAGCCGCGCCCCCAGACATGTGGCAGTTGGCCTTGATCCACGAGACCGGGCTGTCGAAGCCCTGCTCGTCGTACTCCTCGGTGGCAGCAAAGGCAGCCGCGAGATATGAGAACTCCAACTCTTTGAGATCGATCTCCAAGCGGCGGCGGATGAGCTCCTGCGCCACCAACTCGCCGGCTCGGGGTGCAGCTTCCCCCTCCCCACCTACCATGCAACTAGTATACGAACAAACGTTTGGCAAGGCAATCGAAATGCGTGTTAATTTCGCAACACCGCCACCCCAGGCGCGGCTTTGGACTTCAAGCCGCACCCAACTCCTTCCTCACAGTCCGTCTGCGGGCCACTCACGCCAACTGCTCCTCGCAACCGCCCAAACGTCGTTGAGCCGCCTTTCAGCGAGCGTCCCTAACCTCGAGCCACCATTGCAGCTGTTCCCCTGGATCCAGCAGAGGCGGGGGCGCTGCGAGATGTGGACGGTCGGCCCCACCCGTGGCGGGCTCGATCGCGATCTGCCGATACCCGCCGAGGTCGCCGTTGCAGACCCAGACCCCGACGTAAGGCGTGACCGACGCGTCCCACGCGAACTCGATCGCCGCGCCGGACTTCCATCTCAAGAGGGCTCGATCGGCCGACCCTCGCCGCAAGAAGACCTTGCGGCTCTCGCCCTCACCCGGGCGCGGCACCCCGCCCCCCACCACGACATCCATATCCGCTTCGTAGAGAAAAAGCGGATGCGCGCACCAATAGGCGTACAGCGGCGTGGCGCCGGCGTTCGTGTACGTGTACGTGAACCGGATCCTGGAGTGGCCAAGCTCGATCCGGCGCAAGAGCTTCCACGGCAGGACGCGCCCTGCGCACGCGAGCGCGGAGCCGTCGACAACTGTCCATTCCAAGCGCCAGGCCTCGCCGTGATCGGGCAGCTCGGTTCCGGCGAACTCCCCAGGCCACGGGTACACCGCGGCATCGACGTTCGGAACCATCTCGTCCCACCCCCATGCCCCGGACTCGACAAACCCGTCGCGGGACGTGTCGTCGACGCCGATGCCCTGGTCGAGCAGCTCCTCGCCGGCCAGCCGGAGCGACGCGATCCGCCCGCCCCGCTCGGGCAGGATCTCCATCTCCCACGGGCCGCCGTGCAACCTCAACGCGAGTCGGATCGTAGTGTCTAGACAGGTGAGAGCCCTCCTGGGCGGCGCGGCTGTGCTCGGCCTGCTTGCCGCATGCGCGCCCGCCAGCGCCACCTCCGTCCCCAGTCCGTCCGCTTCGAGCGCGCCCACAGGCGTGTCCCAGGCGACTCCGGCCTCACCTTCGCCGCCGCGGGCCGGCGCCCAGTCCCCGCATGTATTCGTGATCGTGATGGAGAACCGCAGCTACTCCCAGGCGATCAGCGGTGGCTACACGGCCCAGCTCGCATCCCAGTATTCGGCGGCGACCAACTATCACGGCATCTCCCACCCAAGCCTGCCTAACTACCTGGCGATGACCTCGGGAAGCACCTGGGGCATCGCCGACGACGGCTGGCACCCGCTGCCGGCCGGGGGACTCGGCTCGCAGCTCACGTCCGCCGGCATCACATGGCGCGCATACATGGAAGGAATGTCCGGCTCGTGCACCAGGAGCGGCTATCCCTACGCGTTGAAGCACGACCCATTCCCCTACTACGGGGGCGCTTGCCCGGCACAGGTCGTTCCCTTCTCCCAGTTCGACCATGACCTCGCCGGCACGATCCCAAACTTCGTGTGGATCACGCCCAACATGTGCCACGACGGCCACGACTGCTCCACCCAGGTGGCCGACACGTGGCTGTCCCAGGTCGTGCCCAAGATCCTGGCCACATCGGCATGGCGCGACGGCGGGCTGCTGGTGATCACCTGGGACGAAGGCGAGGACAGCGCGAATTCCGTGCTCACGCTCGTCATCCACCCGGGCACGATCATCCACAAGAGCGCCCACGCCTATGACCACTACTCGCTGCTCGCGACCATCGAGGATCGTCTTGGTTTGCCCCGTCTCGGCCAGGCGAAGCAGGCCACTCCTATGAGCGACCTGTTGCTGAGCATGCCCAGGCTGCCGCCGCTCGGCGGCTAGTCGGCGACGCGGACCGGCCGTCCCTCCCGCCGCCGCACCAGCAGCACGTTCGTCGTGATCTCCTCCAGGTAAGCGAGATCGACGTTCACGCCCAGGCCGGGGCCTGTGGGAACGTCGAGGCGGCCGTCGACGAGAACGAACGGTTCGGTGATGTCGCGGTGGTAGTAGCGGGCCGAGGCCGACGTGTCGCCTGGGAGCTTGAAGTCGGGCATCGCGGCCATCGCCACGTTGCCGGCCCGGCCCAGGCCGGTCTCGAGCATGCCCCCCATCCACACG
>DATINX010000117.1:0-5373 GCA_035473835.1 Candidatus Dormiibacterota bacterium
TTGGACCAACCGGTCGAGATCATCGTGAAGCCTTCGATCTCCACCATCCGCCCTTCGCCGAGCTCGACCATGCTTGATTCCCGGACGACGTCGTCAACCTCCATCTCGTCGTCGTTCCCCGGGCACACGAAGATGCGCACCCCCGAGCCGCGCAGCCTCTCCTCGGCCATATTCATCCAGCGCCGGACGCCGTCCAGCATGATTTGCTGGAAGGTCGCCTTCCGCACGTCCGCATCGTGGTCCAGCTCCTGCAGGCGCTCTGGCGTGACCATCAGCGGGTAGTACCCGCGGCGCCGGATCTGGCTCTGGATGTCCTCGACCTGGTCCACGCCGACCACCTGCCGGTCGGCCGCGATGGTCACTGTGTAGTGCCCGTTCTCCTCAACGATCGGGATCATGGCCTTGCCGGTCATATCGCCGCCGCAGACCAAGATGTCGGCGTCGTAGAACTTCGCCGAGTTAAGGAATTTGCGCCAGCACATCTCGGAGCCGTGAAGGTCGGTGGCGAAAAAGATCTTTGGCATCTCTAGAAGTCCGTCACCTTATCGCTCCACCAAGACTTTGCGGATCTCCCGCTCGAAACCGATCACGTGTCGCTTCATGCACTCCTCCGCCCCCTGGCCGTCGCCGGCCACGACCGCCCGCAGCAGCTCGATATGCTCCTCGACCGCCTCGCGCAGGCGCACTCCGTGCGCGAGCACGAGGAACCACAGCCGCATGCTGAGGTTGAAGTACCGCTCGAGAGTGTTTTCGAGAAAAGAGTTGCGCGCCGAGCGGTAGATCTGGCTGTGGACCGCATGGTCGAGCTGCATCAGCTCACGCGGGTCGGTTGGCTCGACCTGGTCCAAACGCTCGAGGAGGTCGCTGATCGCGTCCTTGTCCGGCGGGCCGCTGCGCTCAGCTGCCAGCCGGGCCGCGTGGCCCTCGAGGACGACGCGCACCTCGGTGATGCGCGCGAGGTCGGTGATGTTGACGTCGGTCACGAAGGTGCCGCGGTGCGGAACGCTTCGGACCAGGTTCTCCCAGGCCAGCCGCTGCAGCGCCTCGCGGATCGGGGTGCGGCCCAGCTCGAGCTCGTCGCGTAGCCTCCCCTCTTCCACCACCGAGCCCGGCGGCATGTCGAGGCTGACGATGCGGTCTCGAATCCGGATGTAGGCTTCCTCGCTCTGCGAGCGCGCGAACTCCGGAACCGAGCCCTGCGTGCGCCGTGCCGCCAGCGTGCGAGCCTGAGACGCCAACCGCTCGACCCTCCCCCAAATCCGGCGATCGACCGATATGCGACCGATATACCGGCCCTCAACGTAGCACTGCTCTGGCCGGCCGTCAATTGCCGAGCCTAGTCCGGGAGGGGGGCGCCCTGGGTCTCTGGCAGGAGCAGTAGAAGCGCGGCGCCCGCGAGGGCGAAGATCCCCGCCACCTCCAGCGCGCGCCCCAAACCGACCGACTGCGACAGCGCGCCCACGGCCTGCAGCCCGGCCACGCTGCCCACGGCGGCGGCCACGGTGCTCATCGCCTCGGCGGTGGCTCTCGCCCGGGTCGGAAAGAGCTCGGCCGACCACGCACCGAGCACGGGAGTCGCCGCGCTCGCGAACGAGCTCCAGAGCACGTTGCCGATCACGAACCCGGGCGTACCCGTCACGAAGCCGAGGCTCGCCGAGATCGCGGTGGCACCGGTGAGCGTCGCCGCCGGTCGCCGGCGCCCGAAGCGGTCGGTCAGGAAGCCACCCGCCAGGTAGGAGGCGGCCCCGGCCACCCCGGAGACGACGATCAGCTCGCTGATCGCGACCGGGCTCAAACGAAGCGTCTGGCTGGCGAACAACGTGAAGAGCAGGCCTGCGGGTTCGAGGAGAACGGCGACCAGGGCGGTGCTCATCGCGATCAGGACCAGGCGCCGCCGCCACTCCGATCTGATGAGCAGCCGGAGCGCGGAGCCGGAGAATCGCGCCCGCTGCCACACGCGGCCCTCGGGCAGCTGCCTCCAGATCAACGGCGCGGCGGGAAGCCCGATCACACCGGCGAGAAACAGCCAGCGCCAGTGCGGCGCCAGCACGGGGTAGGCGAGCACGGTGACCGCCATCCCAAGCCCGCTGAGGACGGCGAGCACGCTCACCGCCTGGCCGCGCATCCCCGGCGGGGCCTCCTCGACGATGAGGGCGGTGGCGACTCCCCCGACCATCGCCTCGAAGCAGACGGCGACCAGCCGGAGCACCGCCAGCGCCTCGAGCGAGGGGGCGAATGCGCTCGCGACGTTGGCGATCGAGAATCCGCCCACTCCGATCGCGATCATCCTGCGCCGGCCGAATCGATCCGCGAGCGTGGATAAAGGCAGGGCGCCCAGAGCGCCCAGGGCAAGCACAGACCCGAGGTTCGAAAGGGCCGGCACGCGGGCGTGAAATTCGGCCGAGATGGCCGGCAGCGCGAGGATCAGCACCGAGCCGTCGAATGCCGTCAGCACCACGGCCAGCCCCGCCCATGCCAGGGTGCGCCGCTGGAGGACGTCGAGCTGGACCATCTAGACCAGGCGCAGCCTCTTCAACAGATAAGGACCAGGGCCCAGGAACCCGCACGTGGCGGCGACGTGCGCGATGGAAACGCCGAGCAGCGACGGTGGGCCGGGGAGCAGCCAGAAGGCCAGCCCGAGCGGGACGCCGAGCAGCGCCGTCGCCAGCGTGTCCGGCCAGGGCCAGCCGAGCCGGTGGTAGAGGATGTACGAGGCGGTGCCTGCGAAAAAGCCGACCGGCGCGCCGAACGCAATGCCCAGGCCGCCCTGGACGAGGCCGCGGAAGAACGCCTCCTCGATCGGGCCGTTGAGCAGATAGAAGCCCGCCTGGAACCAGGCATCGCTCCCGCCCGCGGGCACCATGAGCGCGCCCCTGCGTCGCGTCAGCGCCAGCTGCACGAGCGTCGCCGCCACGAAAAGGATGGGGGCGGCGATCGCAGCGAATGCAAGCTGCACGCCCACCCGACCCGGCGCAATCCCCAGCCACGACGGATGCCATATGAGCTCGACCAGCGCGACCACGAGCGTGAAAGGCAGAAGGCGGCGGAGGAGGTCGGGCGCCATCCAGGCCCAGCTGTCGGGAATACGGGTGAGCACCACCCGCGTTGAAGCATCAGCGCCCATGGAATTCGAGCTTTATTACGACTACCTCTGCCCGTTCGTCTATCGAGCCTGGCTTCTGCTTGGGGACGTTGCCTCCCAACGGCGCCTCGACATCAGCTGGCGCTATTTCTCGCTCGCGCAGGTGAATTCGAAGGAAGAGGGCTGGGCGGCGTGGACAGCGCCCGCCGGCGAGAGGGTGCGGGGCAGGCTCGCGTTCAAGGCGGCCGAGGCCGCGCGGCGCCAGGATCGGTTCGACTCGTTCCACACGGCGTTGCTGCGCGCCCGCCATCAGGATCGGGTGGACATCGATGACGTCAAAGTGATCGAGCGGCTGGCGGAAGACTCCGGCCTCGACCTCGATCGGTTCAGGAAGGACCTCGAAGAGCCCACCATCCTGGCTGCTCTCGAGCGTGACCACACGCACGCCGTCGCGACGCTCGGAGTATTCGGAACACCCACCTTCGTGTTTCCCAACGGCGCCTCAGCGTACATACGCCTTGCGGAAGCGATTGCCGGCGATGACGCACTTCATGTTTTCGACAGCGTGCTCGCTGTAGCGTCCGACGAGCCACGCATCCTCGAGATCAAGCGTCCAAATCGGCCTTCACGGACTGAAGCGTAGGCTTCACACCCATTTACCCACATGGGTAGAAGCGGCCTCCGAGGAGTTGTCTGTTACGGGGCAAAGGACCCGACGGAGGATCGATGTTGAGTCGATGGTTTGGTTCTCGTCGCGTGTCGATGTCCGACGGCGGCGTGCAGTCGGAGGCGGGTGGACCGCAGAGGGCGCCGGTGCGGGGCGCTGATTTCATCGTCCTGCCCGCGCGGGCCAGCGATTCCTGGCGCACGTGGCTCCTCACCGGCGTCCGCCGCCCGCCTTTCGATCGCCGGCGGATACGGGGCGATCACAGGGGCCTGAAGAAGATGTTGATCGAGGGAACCGCCGGCGCCGATGTGCGCCCGCAGCCCTGGAACGACTTCTCGAGCGCGATGGTGCGGCAGGCGGTCGATGAGGCGATGAACACGCTTCCGCCGGGCCACAAGCAAGCCGTCAAGCTGGCCTACTTCGGCGGCTTGACGAACCAACAGGTCGCTCTGCACCTCGGCATCGCGGAAGGCGCCGTGCGCAGGCAGCTTCGAGAGGCGCTCGGCGCGATCAGCGCCGCCATCGAGCGCGGACTGGTCGCCGGCCGCAGGACCATCTACGCGGTGGCGGCCTGGTTGGCCGCCCGTCAGCTCTACGACCTTTTGCGCCGGGCGGCGCTGCCGGCGACAGACCACGTCGCGCAGGCCGCGATCGTGGTGGCGGCCGGGGTGGTCACGGCCTCGGTGCTGGCCGGCCAATCGCCGTCGCCCGCCCAGATCACGCAGGTGGACCGGGGTCGCGGCACCGTGACCGCGGCCGCGCCGGCACAGACGGCGCCACTTCCGTCAATTTCAGGCGGCACGGTGACGTTGAAGGCACCAGTCGCATCGCCCCCAGCCGTCGCACCGGCTGTATCGCTGCCGGTCAAGGTGTCGCCGCCGGTGAAGCTGCCGGTTCCGCTGCCCACGCCATCACCCGCACTGCCCAAGCTGCCCGCGATCTAGCGGGGCGTCAATTTCGGACGAAGATGTTCACTCCGTCCACGGTCGCCGCGAGGTGGTACTGCGTGGTCACGAGGTTCTGCAGGACCGGGTAGTTGCTCATCGGATACATCGCGAAGTCGCTCCAGCCGGCGGACGCGGTGTCGACGACCAGGACGGGAGGGTCTTGCGAGAGGTCGGACTGCAGCGCCGGCCATACGTCGGGGGCCGTGTCCCAGTTGTTCGGAGGCAGTCCCGAACCGCGTGCGAACCCGCGCAGGAAGCCGGGGAAACGGCCGGCCATCAGACGGTCCGCTTCGACATAGAGCGCCGGCCAGTCCCCCCACACGAACACGCGATCGCCGGCCTTCGTGTGGTCTTTTATGTACGCCGCGACCAGCTCGTGCTGGGCGATGGGCGGGTTCCAGTCGTAGGTCAAGGGGTCGGCGGCAATGTCGTACGCGGCCCATGCAAGCGCGGGCACGGCGACACCCAACGCGACGATAGTCGCCACCAGTCTCTTGCGCGGTGTGCGGAGGGCGGTATCGATGGCGAACGCTGACACCAGGGCGAGCGGGCCCATGACCTGGATGAAGTAGTGCCACGAGAGGTGACCGCCGGCGAGCGAGCCGGCGAGCGATACCACGAGCCAGGCCACTATCAGCCGCTGGCCTGAATCGAGCTGCTTCCAGCGCGCAGATCGG
>DATINX010000118.1:0-4202 GCA_035473835.1 Candidatus Dormiibacterota bacterium
CGGCGGACGATAGCTGCGTGCCCAGATCCTGCTTGGGCAGCGCGTGGTAGCTGTCATCGTTGATCCCCCACGTCGAGCCTGATGTGAGCGCCAGATAGTTGGGGACGCTCGGGTGCGTGACGGCGTGGTAGTCGTTGGCGACCCCGTATGTGGCCGCCAGCGACGCGGTGAAAGGCCCCGTCAGCGCCTCCAAGTGCGATTTGTTCTCCATGACGATCAAGAAGACGTGGCGCGCCGGCACCCCGGAGCCGACGTGGCCTCCCACGCCGCACGCGCCCAGCACCGCCAAAAGAGCCATCGCCCCGGCCACATTCTGCAGCCTCTTGATTTTTGGAGTCGCTTTATTTATCATGTGACTCAAATTCCAGCCGGAGGAGGTGTTGAGATGAGCATGAACATGGGGACGACGCGAGAGAAGCTGCGGGGCAGGTGGCTCGGCCTGGCCGCGCTGACGCTCAGCGCGCTGGTGCTGGGCCTCGATATCACGATCTTGGTCACCGCCCTACCCACCTTGTCGGCGAAGCTCAACGCCACCACCGACCAGCTGCAGTGGATGTCGGCCGCCTATACCCTCGCCCTGGCCGGCTTCATGCTGCCGGCCGGAGTTCTTGGCGACCGCCTCGGCCGCAAGCGAATGCTGATCGTCGGACTCGTGACCTTCGGGATCTCCTCGGTGATCGCCAGCCAGATGACCTCCGCGAACGGCCTGATCCTGATGCGGGTGATCATGGGCGCCAGCGGCGCCATCGTCCTTCCGCTCATGCAGTCGATGTTGCCCTCGATGTTCGACCCAGATGAGCGACAGCGCGCGATCGGGATTGCGGGCGCCGGCGCGTTCATCGGCCTCCCGCTCGGCCCGCTGCTGGCCGGCTGGCTGCTGACCCACTATTACTGGGGCTCCATCTTCTTGATCAACGCGCCGGTGGTAGTGGTCGCGGTGATCGGAGTGTGGTCCTTCGTGCCCGAGAGCAAAGACCCGGCCGCGCGCCGTCTCGACTGGATCGGCGCGATCCTCGAAGTGGTCGGCGTGACCGCGATCGTGTACGGCATCATCGAGCAGCCGCTCCGAGGCTGGACCGACTTCCAGGTCGCTGGTCCGATCTTGGGTGGCGCCGTCCTGCTCGCGGCGTTCGTCGCGTGGCAGCTGCGCAACCCTGCGCCGCTGATCGACCTCAAGCTCTTCAAAAGCGCGCGATTCTCGTGGGCCACTGTGGCTTTTACCATCGTGGGTTTCGCGATGACCGGCGTGCTTTTCATCCTGTCGCCCTTCCTGCAGATCGTCCAGGGCAATGACGCCCAGGGAACCGGCATCCGGCTCGTTCCATTGATCGCGGCCATGATGGTCGGGGCCATCAGCACCGACCTTCTCGTCAAGCGGTTCGGCTCCAAGGTCATCGTGGCAGGCGGCATGTTCGGCAACGCGGTAGGCATGTTCATCCTTTCGAGGGTAGGGGTCGACACCGGCTACGGTCTTGTGGCCGTCGCCCTCGCGATCATCGGTGTAAGCATCGCCCTCACCATGGTGCCCTCCCTCGACGCCATCCTCGGCTCGCTTCCCGCAGGCGAGACAGGAGCGGGCAGCGCCCTGACGCGAACCCTGCAGAACATCGGCTCTTCGTTCGGAGTTGCAATCATGGGCAGCATCCTGAACGGCGCCTACCAGTCCCACCTGAGCACACAGCTCGCCGGCCTGCCGGCCCAGGTGCAGGCGGCGGCGCAGAGCAGCATTGCCGTCGCGGCCGCCGTGGCCCAGCATCTCCCGAGCCCGCTCGGGGCACGTGTGCTGCGGGCGGCCCAGGACGCTTACTCTCAGGGCATGTCGGAGGTGATGCTGGTGAGCGCGGCCATGATGATCGCGGGCTCGATCCTGATGGCGCTGTTCCTCCCGGCCAGGGCAGCGCACCAGACCCCGGTCCCCGAAGGCGAGAGGGAGCGGGCGATCGCCTGATGCCGAATACCATCACGCCCCTCGCGCTGGGCCTCCGAGAGCGCAAGAAGATCAAGACCAAGGAGGCGATCCAGCGCGAGGCCCTGCGGCTGTTCCAGGAGCAGGGCTACCAGGACACGACGATCGAGCAGATCGCGGCCGCCGCCGAGATCTCGCCGAGCACCTTCTTCAACTATTTCCCGACCAAAGAAGACCTGGTCCTCTTCGACCGCTACGACCCCATGCTCGAGTCGTTCATCTTGGCGCTGCCTCATGACGAGCCCCTGAGCCGGACGATCGAGCAGGCGCTGACGATGTTCGCCAAAGCGGCCGAGTCTGACAAACCGAGAATCCTTACGCGGGCGAGGCTCGGCCTCGAGGTGCCCGAAGTCCGAGCGCGGTTCTGGGAGGAGGTGCAGAAGGCCCAGGATCTCTTCGCGAGCATCGTCGCCAAACGCACCGGCCGCGATGCCTCGGACTTCGAGCTGCGTGTGCTCTCTTTGGTCCTGGTCACGGCTTCGTTCGAGGCGAGTGTCGAGTGGATCCGGCGCGGCGGCGAGGGCGACCTGTTCGACCTCGTCAAGCGAGCACTGGACGTGAGCGGTGTGCTCCACCGGCTGGACGAGTTCGGAAAGGCCTAACCCGCCAACCCGACCTCGTACGCGAAGATCACCGCCTGCACGCGATCCCTCAGCTCGAGCTTGTCGAGCACGTGGGCGACATGCGTCTTGACCGTCGTCTCCGCCACGTGGAGGCGTCCGGCGATCTCGGCGTTGGTGAGCCCGCGCGCCACCTCTATCAGCACATCGCGCTCGCGCTCCGTCAACGAAGCCAGCTCTTTCGGCTTGCGCGAGGTGGGCTGCGGGCGCTTGGCGAACTCTTCGATCAGGCGCTTGGTGACCGACGGGGCCAGCAGCGCCTCGCCGTCGGCCACGATGCGGATTGCGCGGACCAGGTCTTCCGGCGGAGCGGCCTTGAGCAGAAATCCGGACGCACCCGCGGACAGGGCGTCGAAGACGTACTCATCGAGCTCATGTGTGGTGAGAATCACCACCCGCGTCATGTTCGCGACCTGGCGGGTCGCTTCGAGGCCGTCCATGCGGGGCATTCGGATGTCCATCAGGACGACGTCGGGTTTCTCGCGCCGGATGAGGTCGATCGCCTGGATTCCATCGGCGGCCTCGCCCGCTACCTCCATTTCGGGCTGCGACTCGACGATCATCCGGAACCCAGCCCTGACCAGGGCCTGATCGTCTGCGATACAGACACGGATCATTGGGTAGGAAGTTTGGCCCGAACGGTGAACCCGCCCAGGGACGACGAAACTGCGCCCAATTCTCCGCCGAAGAGCTCGACTCGTTCGCGCATGCCAATCAGGCCATGCCCAGCCGACGCGGCCGTTTCCTTTGCACCACTGCCGTTGTCGCTGATGGTCAGGCCCAGGGCATCCGGTCCGTATTCGATGACCACCTCGACACGACTTGCGTTTGCATGCTTGAGCACATTGGTGATCGCCTCCTGCACGATCCGGTAGGCCGACAGCTCCAGCGCCGCGGGAAGAGGCCGCCTGTCACCGGTGATCTTCACGGTCGCCTCCATGCCGGCGTCGCGCAAAGGCTTGAGCAGGACATCCACCTGGTCGAGCCCCGGCTGCGGGCTGAGGTCGGGAGCACCCCCATCTTTGCGCAGAACGCCAAGCAAGCGGTTCAGCTCAGCCAACGTGTCTCGCGCTGTGGTCTCGATGGACTGCAGCGCCTCGGCTCCGCCGCTACCCGAAACCCGCGCCGCGCCCGCCTGGATCGCCATCACGCTCACGTTGTGCGCCACGACGTCGTGCAGCTCGCGGGCAATGCGCAGCCTCTCCTCCTCGGCCGCCTGCTCGCGGGCCTGCTGATGCCTCGCCACGAGCGCCGCGAAGAACGCGCGACGCGACCGAAAGTAGTCGCCGATCACCCACGCCACTAGAGAAAGCGCCCCCGCGGGTATGAAGATGCGCGCCGTCTCGAACTGGCCAAGCACCAGGAAGATCACGGCTGCGAGGATGACCGCGATTGCGGCCGCCGCCACGAACAGTCGCACGCGCGATCGGTCGTAAACCGACACCGCGTAGATCGCGAAGGCGAGGCCGAGCCCGGAGGCCTCGCGAGATGAGCTGATGAGGACCGAGGCAACCTCGAGCACAGCGATCACCAGCAGGACCAGGTTCGGATGCGTGCGCCGCCACCACAGCGCCGCTGACTGGATCGCCACAACAACAGCGAGGGCGACGATGACG
>DATINX010000119.1:0-2780 GCA_035473835.1 Candidatus Dormiibacterota bacterium
TGCGAAAGGAACGTACCGGCCGCGGCCCACAGATCCCATACGACCAGGATCAGGCCGGCGACGAGTCCCACGAGCGGCCACAGCCGGCGCCGGGTTCGCACATACGCAACCACCGGCACAAAGTAAAAGGGCTCGGACCGAAGTCCGAGCCCTTTTGGCGAGTCTGACTACGAAGTCTTAGTTGACTTCCCTGTAATCGGCGTCGACCACGTCCTCTTCCTTCTTCGGCTGGCCGCCTTCGTGGCCGTCCGCCTGGGACCCCGCCGTCGAGGCTCCAGCCCCGGCGCCGGCGCCCTGATAGATGTGCTCGCCGATCTTCTGGAGGGCTTCGTTGAAATCATCCATCTGCTTGCGCAGGGCGTTCGTATCCGAGCCCTTGGCAGTGGTCTTCAGCGCCTCCAGCTTCGTCGTGACCTCGGCCTTGACGTCGTCAGGGATCTTGTCCGCGTTGTCCTTGATCACCTTCTCGGCCTGCGAGATCATGTGGTCCGCCTGGTTGCGGAGCTCGACCTCTTCGCGCTTCGCGCGGTCCTCGCCGGCGTGCATCTCGGCTTCCTTGACCATGCGCTCGACCTCGTCTTTGCCGAGTGTCGAAGACGCGGTGATGGTCACCGACTGCTCGCGACCGGTGCCCTTGTCCTGGGCCTTGACGTTGAGGATGCCGTTGGCGTCGATGTCGAATGTGACCTCGATCTGGGGCGTCCCACGCTGCGCGGGCGGAATCCCGTCCAGGTGGAAGCGGCCGAGGGTTCGGTTGTCTTTTGCCATCTCCCGCTCGCCCTGCAGGACGTGCACCTCGACCGACGTCTGGTTGTCGGCCGCGGTGGAGAACACCTGCGATCGCGAGGTGGGGACTGTCGTGTTGCGCTCGATCACCTTGGTGGCGACCCCACCCAGCGTCTCGACGCCGAGCGAAAGGGGCGTCACGTCGAGGAGCAGGATGTCCTTGACCTCGCCCTTGAGCACCCCGGCCTGGATGGCGGCGCCGACGGCGACCACCTCGTCCGGGTTGACGCCCTTGTGGGCCTCCTTCCCGCCGAGCAGGTCCTTGACCAGGCGCTGGATGACGGGCATGCGGGTGGCTCCACCCACGAGAACGACCTCGTCGATCTGCTGCGGGGTGAGGTTGGCGTCCTTGAGCGCGGCCAGGAACGGTCCGCGGCAGCGCTCGGTGAGATCGGCGGTCAGCGACTCGAACTTGGCGCGGGTGAGCGTCATCTCGAGATGCTTCGGGCCGGTCTGGTCGGCGGTGATGAACGGCAGGTTGATCGTCGTCTCGAGCCTGGACGACAGCTCGATCTTGGCCCGCTCGGCCGCCTCGGTGAGGCGCTGCAGAGCCTGGCGGTCGGCCTTCAGGTCGATGCCATTCTGCTTCTTGAACTCTTCGGCGAGCCAATCCACGATCCGGCGGTCGTAGTCATCGCCGCCCAGGTGGGTGTCGCCGTTGGTGGCCTTGACCTCGAACACGCCGTCGCCCACGTCGAGGACGGAGACGTCAAAGGTTCCACCACCGAGGTCGAAGACGAGGATCGTCTCGTTGGTCTTCTTGTCGAGGCCATACGCGAGCGCGGCCGCGGTGGGCTCGTTGATGATGCGGATCACGTTCAAACCCGCGATCTGGCCGGCGTTCTTGGTCGCCTGCCGCTGCGAGTCGTTGAAGTAAGCCGGGACGGTGATCACGGCGTCCGTGACCTTCTCGCCAAGGTATGCCTCGGCGTCGGTCTTGAGCTTCTGCAGGATCATCGCCGAGATCTCTTCCGGCGTGAAGTCCTTGTCCACAGCGGGGACGTTGACGACGACGCGGTCGTCCTTGCCGGGCTTGACCTGATACGGAACGATCTTCCGCTCAGACTCGACTTCGCTGTACTTGCGGCCCATGAACCGCTTGATCGAATAGACGGTGTTCTCGGGGTTGACGGCCGCCTGCCGGCGCGCAAGCGTGCCGACCAACCTCTCGCCGGTCTTCGTGAAAGCGACTACCGACGGCGTGGTTCGCGAACCTTCCGAGTTCGGGATGACCACCGGCTCTCCGCCTTCCATGACGGCAATGACCGAGTTGGTCGTCCCGAGGTCGATACCTACTGTTTTCGGCATCTGTTTGTAATTCCTCCCGCGCGCCCCAGGCGGGCGCGTATTTCAATTGTCAACCCCTCTTCCATTCCCCGTCCCAGCAGCATCAAAACCCTTGCCTGTGCGGCCACTCGGTAGGCTTTGGTGACATGTCGATCTTCGAGCTCGACCCGGTGGACCACATCGCCGTCGCGGCTGTCGGCCAGCCTGGGCAGCGCCAGTTCTTCCTCCTCGCCAGTGGCGCGGGACGCACGCTCACCCTGACCTGCGAGAAGTCTCAGATCCAGGCCCTGCTGGTTCGGCTCCAGCAGATGATGGCCACGCAGGGCGTCGAGGGCGTCGAGGCTTTGACGTCACCGCCTGCGATCCAACCGGGCGAGCCGGAGTGGCAGGTCGGCGAGATGGGCCTCGGCTACCACGAGGACCGGCGCATGTTCGTGCTGGTCGCGAGCCAGGGTGCCGCGGGCGACGAGGGTGGCGACGACGCGCCCAGCGTGCGCTTCTGGCTGAGCCACCAGCAAGTGGCCACCTTCTCCAAGCAGGCCGAGAATGTGCTGACTGCCGGCCGGCCGCTCTGCCCGCGCTGCGGACTGCCCATGGATCCCGCCGGCCATCCCTGCCCGGTCAACCAGGACGGCCGGATGCCGGTAATGAATGCCAGTGACCAGTGTGCCGAGGCGGACTCGGCGCGTGGCCTGCGCCAGCGCGGT
>DATINX010000120.1:0-11259 GCA_035473835.1 Candidatus Dormiibacterota bacterium
CAGCAGCGAGGGGACGAGGTTGAACGTGGCGCGCACCTTCGGGTACGCGTCCATGAGGGCCGGCATCTTGAAGTAGTCCTTGGCCGAGCGCAGGCGCACCCATGGCAGCAGGTAGGTGTCGGTGAGGTCGTCCTTGTAATAAGGCTGATGCATGTGCCAAACGAAAGCGACGTGAAGAGGCTTCATATGGCCAGGGCGGCCGAGTTCACCTCGGCCGCGACACCGCGTCCTGCTTGGTCACCAAAACCTCGCCAGCCGTAAACATTCAGAGAATCCGT
This sequence comes from Candidatus Dormiibacterota bacterium, assembly GCA_035473835.1. Taxonomy (GTDB): domain Bacteria; phylum Chloroflexota; class Dormibacteria; order Dormibacterales; family Dormibacteraceae; genus UBA10449. The sequence goes on from DATINX010000120.1 coordinate 279, forward strand.
CATGTTCTAAACAGGATCACACATCACTTCGCGTACTCGTCGAGCGCACGAATGAAGTTGATGTAGACGCGCTGCTGCTCGCGCAGTATCCCCAGCGCCCCGAGCTCCCACCATTCGTCCGGCGTGAAGTAGGCGCTGACCTCCGCCTCGGCGCCCCAGCGTCCGAACCACTGGATGAGATGCAGGTTGTCCGACTGGAGCAACCATCTGGCGATTTCGACAATCCGCGGGTCACCAGTCAACCTGGCTTTCGAGTAGGCGTGGTGCATGAGCCTGAAGAGGCCCTGCTGGGCCTCGTTGCCGAGGAAGAACTCCATGCCGCCCTCGCCTGCCCACGTCGTCCCATATTCGTTGACCGGCACTTCGAGGCGCCTGGCGCCCAGGTCGCCAACCGCTTCGGAGGGCAGCATCATCCGCACGTTCTTCTTCTTCAGCTCCTTCGCCAGCGTGCGCATGAAATCGAAGATCCCTGAATCGCGGCGGTGGTGCTCGCCGAAGGTTTCGAAGTCCCAGCCCACCGTCACCACGTCGCCCCACGTCTCACGCAGCCAGCCCGCGTAGGTGCCGGCCATGAGCGGCCAATGGGTCCAGGCGCGGTTGGAAAAGCGGTAGCCGACGTCGTCCGACAGGTTGTGGTGGCGCACGAGGAGCTTGAGGCGCTGCATCGGGTGCTGGTAGATGTGGGTCGGGTCGCGCCAGCCCAGTTGCCATCCTCGGCCCTCCATGAACGCGCCCTCGAAGCCGCACTGCTGGAGCGCGAAGTACACGTCGTTGGACATGAACATCTCGGTCGTGTCGGTGACCGCGACCTGTTTCTGGAACAGCTCCTCGAGGCGGCGGCGCGCGTCGAGCATCGCCTCTTTGAAGGCGCCGATGTCCAGGTAGAAGAGCCACGAGTGATATGGCTCGACGTTGACGACCTCCACGTTCGGGCTGGCGCAGAGCTTCTTGAAGGCGTCGAGCACCTTCGGCCCCCAGCGCTCGGCCTGGAGGAGAAACGAGTTGCTGAAGCCGATCGACATCTTCCAGCCTCGCCTGGCCATGTCGGTGAACATCGCCGAAGCCGGCCCATACGAGTTGGCCGCCACCTGCTCGAAGTACTTGCGGTCGAGGTCGTCGTCAAAGATGTGCCCAGGCATGTCTTCAGGCGAGGTTTTGGGCGGCAGCACCTGGGCCGGCAGCTTCAGGCGCCGCGGCTGATGGACGATCGTGTAGACGACCAGGTTCTCAGCCAATCGCCGGCTCCACCTTGCGGGTGCGGCGGCGCGCGCTCCTCATGTCCGCCGGCGTGGCGTCCGGAAGCTTGACGGCCTGCTGGGCGGCCGCGAACTCGATGCGCAACAGGAGCTGCTCGATCACCTTCTCCCAGGTGTAAGCGCGCGCCGTCGCGCGGCCGCGCCGCCGGATAGCTGCAGCGAGGCGCGGGCGCTGCTGGATCAGGTTGAGCGCCGTGACGAGCTCGATCGCCTCGTCCGTCTCCAGGACGATCGCGTTGCGATACGCGTTGGCGTAATCCTCACCGGTCGCTCCCGTGACCGCCAGACCGCCCGCGGCCATCACCTCGAGGCCCACCAGGCCGAACGGCTCATGCCCGGAGTTCGCGAGCACTACGTCGCAGGACGGATAGATGACCGCGAGCATGGGATCGGCGACGAAGCTGGTCAGGTTCACGATCTCGGCCTCGGGATACTGCTGAAGGATCGCGATCAGCCCGGCCGCCTCGGCTGGAGCACTGACGTTTACGACGTTGAGGCCCTGGTGCTGTGCGTGGCTGATGACCTCGCCCCCATGTGGCTCGCTGCCACCGCGCATCAGCAGTCGCACCCGCTTACCGCGGCGTTTGAGGTAACCCGCCGCCGAAACGGCCATCAACCAGCGCTTGTCGGGATCGAAGCGGCCGATCTTGAAGCAGAAGTGGTCGGCCGCGGCGGCTGCTTTCAGGCCAGCCACGGCCTCGGGGTCGGCGTCGTGGATCGAGGCGCGAGGAATGCCGTTGGGGATGACGATCGGGTTGTGGCCGCGGTCCCACACCTTGAACTTCATATAGCGGCTGACCGTGGTGAGGGTGGCGGCGAGCGCGAGGGCCGCCCAGTTGATGCGGTGAAAGCCGAACGTGTTGTTGGCGTTCCAGAGCATCACGACCCGATCGCGAAGGCCGTGGTAGTACAGCGACTCCGAGATGATGTTCATCGACCAGGACGTGTGCCATTCCTCCCCCATCACCACCACGCCCATGCCGGCCGCGACGGCCGGCGCGATCACGTTGTCGACAAGGCTGGGCGGAAGGCTCGTGTTCCAGTCGCGGATCTTCTCCTCCTCGCCGTCGTAGACCCCTCCGCGGTGGCGCGCCGAGATCCACTGGCACCAGCGGCGATAGACCAGGCGCCCCGATTCGTGGCTCTCCTCGCCAGGGAGGTCGGGATCGCCACAGAAATAGAGGTATGTCTGGTACCCGAGCTGGGCGAGGGTGCGGGACAAGCCCTTGACCCGGACTCCGAGGCCGCCCGCCTGGCTGTACACGTCCGGTCCCTCGAAGCTGAGGATCACGAAGACGGTGCGTTGGGGCTCGAGGGCCATCAGTCGCGATCGGGCGCGGCGAGCGCCCGCAGGGCGGTCGCGTGCAGCTCGCGACTCGGGGCGCAGACGAGAGTCGTCCGGGTCTCGAGCGTGCAGGCGACCGAGCCCAGCGGGTTGCCCTGGAGGTCGGTCGCGGCGCCCCCCGCCTCGCGGAGGATGAGCAGGCTTGCCGCCATGTCGAACAGGCGAACCGGCAGCGGAGCGCAGAAAGCGTCGAAGCTGCCCGCCGCGGTATGCGCGATTGCCAGCGCCATCGAGCCGAGGATCCGGATCTTGCCCGCGCGCTGGGTCAGTCCGCTCGCCAGCTTCAACGCTCGCGGGGTGCTCTCGAGCGCGACCAGCTCGAGCCGATCGTCATCAGTTCGGGGGATCACCTCGAGCGGCGCGCCGCGGCGCCGGGCGCCCTGCCCGCGAATCGCGGTCCAGGTCTCGCCGTTGATCAGGTTCACCACACAGCCGGCCACCGTGTCGTCGACGGTCGGGCCGTCGAGGAGGGCGAGCATCACGCCGAAGAGCGGCACACCCTGCTTCGCGTTGAGGCTGCCGTCGACCGGGTCGACAAGGACGAGCGGGTAGTCGGCCCCGAACCGGCGATGCCCGACTTCCTCCGACAGCACCGCGAAACGCTCGCCCCCTTGGGCCAGCGACTCCAGCTCGGCGAACACGGCCGCCTCCGCGGCGCGATCCAGCTCCATCGTGCGATCGCCGCCGGCGCCGATCGAGAGCTGGGCCCTCCCCTGCTCCGTGCCCGCGAGCGGCATGACCGTTTCACGCACGCGCGAGCTGATGCGCAGGAAGACGTCGAGCCAGTCGGTGGGCTTCAGAGAGGTTCGTCAGGCAAGACCGGATCCGCTGGAGAACTTCGGATCGACCTTGCGGCGGCGACGCCGCCGGCGCTCGACGACGATGGTGATGAGGTACGGCTGCTGCATGGCCCAGATTCGCTCGATGAGCTGAGGGATGGGTATTCCGTACGGGTCCTCGACCCCGAGCAGCACGAGGCTCTCCGCCAGGTCCTCGGTCAGCTCGGTGCGGTCGTGAAGGTTTAGCTGCTCGAGCGCGTCGAGGATGTCGTCGAGCCGGCGCAGGCTAGACCGGCGCTCCTTGTCATCCCCGCGTTGGAGCATGGCTGACAGCTTAATGAGTTGCGGCGTCCGTGACGGCGCGGCTCACCTCGGCCGGCCGCTCGAACTGGAGCCAGTGGCCTGCGCCTTCCAGGATTTGGAGCCTGAAATCGGCGTCGACGTGGGCGCCGCTGGTCTCGGCGCCGCGCCTGCCGAGCGCAGGATCCTGGTCACCCCACACGAGCACAGTCGGCACCGTGATGGGGCCGATGTCCGCCAGAGAGTCCCACGACGCATGCCCGGACCCCAGGTTGGCGCGGTAGTAGTTGAGGGCTGCGGTCAGGCGGCCCGGCCTGGCCATCGACCTGGCGAAGTGCTCGACGGCGGACCGCGGCACGGCCTCGGCGTTCGGATTCCGAAACATGCTCCGCAGGCGCCGGTAGTTATCGTCGGCCAGCACCTGCTCGGCCTTGCCCTCGAGAAGAAAGAGCTGGATGTACCGCGATCGCTCCTGCTGGTCCGGATCGTCCCTGCTGGCGGCGGCCAGCGCGGCCGGATGGCCGACGGACAGGGCGGTGAGCGACTTCGTCATCTCCGGGTGGCCCGCGGCGAAGAACCAGGCGACGACTGCGCCCCAGTCATGACCGACGACGTGAGCCGAATCGCGGCCGAAGGCGTTGATGAGAGCGGCCACGTCATCGACCAGGTGATCCAGCGCGTAACTCTCCTTTTCGGCCGGAGCGTCGGTGAGCCCGTATCCCCGCATGTCCGGAGCAACGGCGAGATGTCCGGCTTTGGCCAGGGCGTCGACCTGGTGAGACCACGACTCGGCGCCCTCGGGAAACCCGTGCAGGAGTATGAACATGCCGGCCTGCGGAGGTCCGTCGACCACGGTACGGAACCGAAGGCCGTTGGCCTGCACCATGTGCTGACTGGTCACCTCCCCGCACCGCTCTCAATGGACTTGATGAAGTCGGTGGCCACGTCGAGCGCACCGTCGACGACCGCAAGCAGGCCATGGCCCTGGCCTTTGAAGATTTCCAGCCGAGCGTTGGGGATGAGCTTGATCTTTTCCTTCAACAGGTCGATGCGCGCGAACGGATCGCGATCGCCGCTCATGAAGAGGGTCGGGCAGTGAATCTGTTTGAAGTGTTCGGTGCGGAGCTGGTCCGGGAAGCCGGGACGGTGGAGCGGATACGAGAAGAGGACGAGGCCGCCGAAGTCCGCCTCGATGGCAGCCATGCTGGCGACGCGACCGCCGAATGATTGGCCGCCTCCGATGACGTCGTGACCACGGCCCGACGTCTTGATGAAGACGGGAACCGCGCGCTCCGCGCCTCCGCGAGGCAGGTCGACAGCGATCGCATCGATACCGCGACGCTTGAACCCATCGACATAGGGCTTCATCGACGCGGCGTTGCCCGAAGCGCCGTGACCGAGCACTACTCGCATCGTATGAAACTCGCGAAGTCTTTCAGTTGAGCTCTGCGGCCCGCCGCTGCTCGAGCCATTCGCGCGAAATTTTCACTTCGAAGCGACCGATACACACCGCGCACCAGACCTTCTCGCATCGTTCGCATGCGATGTGTTGATGGTCCTTCGAAAGGTCGAGAGACATCGTGTACGTTCCGCATTCGAAGCACTTCACCGGACACTTCACGAAAAAAAATCTTAGCCATCTATTGACGTGAGGGATGCAATCGATGTATCAACACAACTTGTATGGCGATGCTACTCGTGGTTGCCACCACAGAGGCGACGGACCCGACGCGAGTCAGCGCACCATCTCGCACAACCGCCAGCGTCTCGAAGTCCTCATCGATGAGGCTTCGCGGCGAAACCCGTTGGGTTGCAGAGGAGGTACGTGCAGAAGAAATCGTCCATGACGTCTCACAAGGGAATCCTGCCCGCCAAACCATGGAACCTCGGGTCCGTATCAAGCGAAGGAGGTAAAGAATGATGGCTGCTAAGAAGAAGGCCGCGAAGAAGCCGGCTGCAAAGAAGAAGGCCGCGAAGAAGAAGTAACAACTTCTTCAAGAGTCGTTTCTTAGTTCGTCCGTTTAGCGCCGGGGTTCTGTGGAGCCCCGGCGTTTTTATTTTGCTGAGCGCCCCCTCCCCGCGCAGTGGAGAGGGTGGTCTTCACCTCCCCACAACGTGGGGAGGAAGGTCCCGCGCGCGAAGCGGCCCGCGATTCACCTCCTCGCACCGCGGGGAGGACGGCCCGGCCGCGGAGCGGCCGCGCCAGGTGGGGAGGTCCTCTCCTCAAGAGGGAAAGAGAGATGGAGCAGCCCACCCCCTTGACTAACGAACAGATGTTCGATAGTCTGGAATCACCTCCTCTCTTCCCCACCTGCGTCCCCACCGGAGGCCCGCCCTTCCATGGAGAACGATGCAGGCAGGACAGCTCGAACACGCCATCAGCACAATTCGGGTCCGTTTCGGCAGCCAGGCGCTGACGAGGGCCGGTGAGCTGCCGCCCCCGCAGCCCTGGCCCAGCCGCACCCCCCTCGATCACCTGAGCGGAATCGAAGGCCTCCCTCGCGGCCGGCTCACCCTTCTGACCGGAAGCGGAACCTGCGGCAAGCTCACTCTCGCGCTGGCGTTGCTCGCCGCCGCCACCCACGATTTCGCGCATGCGGTGGTGATCGACACCCGCGGTGGGTTCGATCCTTGGGCCCTCCTCCCTTTCGATCCTGAGTTGAACTCGCTGGCGGTGGTGCGCCTCGATCCCGAGCCATCGGGTGAAGCGGCGACCGCGCTCGCACGCGCAGGCGCTGGGCTCATCCTTTTAATGGGGGAGGTCCCAGAGCCCTGGCTCGGACCACTGGAGGCAAGCGCCAACCGTTCGGGAACGGTGCTGGTCGGAGTCGTCGATAAGCCAGGCCGAGCGTTCGCGCACGCGTCCAGCCTGAGCCTGGGCTTTGCTCGCACCGAGTGGGTGTATGACCGAGGCCAGCTGGTCGGCCTGAAGACGATCGCCCGCTGTCTCAAGAATCGCGTCGCGGCGCCGATCGGTGAATCGGAGCTCGAGATCCATTACCCGCTCGGGCCGAAGCTTTCCCTCTCGTCGCCCGTGATCGAGATGGCATCACCGATTGAGGAGCTGGAATGCGCGTCTGCTGTGGTCTGACGAATCATCTCGAGCTCACACAGCGTCCCGACCTCTATGGAGGCCCGGTCATCGTCGGCGAGTGGGAGGAGCATGTGATCGCTGTCTCCGAGGAGGCGATGCCATTCGGCGTGACCACAGGGATGCCGCTGCGCCAGGCCGAGCATCTCTGTCCGCAAGCCACTTTTCTCGCGCCCGACCCAGAAGCGGCCGCGCGATTGCGCGAGCTCATCGCATCAGCCCTGTATGACCTGGCGCCGGTGGTCGAGGTGAGGAACGAAGGCATCGCATGGCTGGACGTGGGCGGTGTCGTGAGGTCGGGTGAGTCGATTCGCGAGGCGAGGCGGCGATTGCGCGCCGCCATCGGCCGCGAACCGCGCCTCGGCCTCGGCCCCGGACCTTTCACGTCGCGAGTGGCGGCGGCACGCGCGCGGCCGGGTCGACTCCTGCAGGTCGAAGATGCGCGAGCGTTTCTCGGCCCACTCTCTTCACGCGAGCTTCCTCTTGACGAGGAGCAGATGGAAAGGCTCGACCTCCTGGGCCTGCGCACGCTCGGCGCGGTCGCGACGATCGGCGCGCGTGAGCTGGAGAGCCAGCTCGGTCGCGCGGGCAGGCATGCCGTCTTGCTTGCGCGTGGCGCGGAGCCCGATGAGCTCGATCCATGGCGGCCGCCGCAGTTCACGAGCGCCCATCGTCAGTTCGAGCCGGCAGTGGAGGATCGCGAGGCGCTGCTCTTCGTCTCCCGCGCGCTGTGTGGCGACCTTGCCGAGGAGCTGGGGCTGCGTGGCGCGGGAGCCAAGCGAGTGCGGGTGAGGCTCGTCTACGAATCCGACGAGCCAGACGAGCGCGCCTCCATCGTCCGCCATCCACTCTCCAGCGCCGCTGAGCTCTTCGGGCTCATCGGGCCATGGATCAAGGAGTGGCGACCGCGAGCCCCGATCACCGAGCTGTGGATAGAGCTCCCTGTGCTCGAGGGCGCGGGCCGAAGACAGCTTCGCCTATGGGCGGGCGGAGACGGGACGAGCGAAGAGGTGATCGCGACGTTCGAGCGGTTGCAGGAACGTCACGGCGATGGCGTGGTGCGCAAGCCGCGTCCGGCGCAGGTCTCCTCCCCACTCCCCGCGCAGCGAATCGAGTGGTTGCCGTCGTGATCAGGCAGCGCAACGATCAGTGACCCTGCTTCTCTCGCCGCCCACCCCGGTCACGATCACGTTGAGCTCGGATGGGACGCCCGCCTTCATCGCCGGGCCATTTGACGGCCACATCCGCTCCATGGGCCGCTGGAAGGTGGAGACCGAGTGGTGGAACCGCCTCGTCATCCGCGAGTACTGGAAGGTCCAGATCGACGACGACCTGCTGTGCGAGCTCTACCACGACCTCGTTCGCGACGAATGGTTCGTGGAACGGATTTACGACTGAAATGACCTGGTGACCTTGAGCTACTGTGCGCCAGTGACGACTGGGCGAGACACGCGATGGCCGCCTGGCACCACCGACCCGATCGGCCAGGCGGGCGAATTCCTGGTCTGGGTCGAGCTCATCGTGCAGTCGGGCGGCGGCCTCCATCCCTTCCTGCCGATGCTCGACCGTGGCATCGACGCCCTGATTCACCGCCTCCGGGACGGCGCGTACCTGGCCCTCCAGGTCAAGGCCAAGACCTACTTCGAGTCTGGCGAGGCCCCGATCGCCGTTTACGAGAATCATCTGTTCACGGACGACCAGCTGGTCGTCGGCGTGCCTCTTGAAGGCGACCACCTCGGCCCGTTCACGCTCGTCGCGGATGCCGTCACATTCAGAAGGAAGGCCGGGCGACTGGTCGACAGGGGCCGAACGATGCTGGTTGCCGACATCCCCATTCGCCCGACTCCGGGACACAAGTGGTCTGAGGATCTCGTCCCCACGGACCGCCTGGCAGAACGAGTCGGCGCGGGTCTTCCGCTGCCGGCCCACCCGATCGCCATCGCCGAGCTGCCTTCAGAGGAGGACCGAATCGGCGGCTTCTGGGGCGAGCTGGAGGTGTGCCGCCGGCTGGGCATGCTCGAGGACTGCGGCCTGTTCCGGCCGTTCCCTGACAACGAGATCAGCGAGGTCGTGTTGCGGCGCCTGGCCACCGGCGCGACGCTTGGCATTCAGGTGAAGACGGCCAAGCTCGATCAGCCACATGCCTACCGGCACGTTCTCATCAATCGGTCCACTTTCGTCCCATCGCCGACAACGGTTCTGGTGGCGCTGGCCTGGATCGTGCCGGAGGGTCGATTCCACGAGACGTGCCTGCTCGTCCCGACCGAGGTCATTCCGTCGATCGCGGGCACCAGCGGCCCCAACTACGAGCTGCACTTTCGGCCAGACGGCAGCGGGGAGCGCAGCGTGGTCGACCAGTTCCGGCTCCCTCTGGAGTCGCTTGCGGAGGCGATTTCGCGCCGGCTGGGATAGGTGCGTTTTTTGCCTTGTTAAAGCCCTTGCCAGGGGAACATTTGTTCGTAGACTTATCGCATGGCCGAATCTTTTGGCAAGCCACCAATGGAGCCCGAGATGGCGCTGCTCGCGGGAGCGGTCGACCGGTTTTGCGAACGACATAAAGAAGGAAGGACGCCCGAGCAGGTCACAGGTGAGCTGATTCACCTCCGCCACCAGCTCGACCGCCTCGATCTCGAGTTCTCAGAAGGCGCGGCGGCCTTTGCCGCCACTGACGAATACGAGGCCGAGGGCTCCGTCTCACCCATCCATTGGGTGCGTCTCAACTGCCACATGGGTGGCGGCGCCGCGGCCGATCGAATCGCGGTCGGCGAGCAGCTCGCGCACATGCCTGACAGCGTCGAGGCGATGGCAGCCGGGGACATCGGGTTCGCCCACCTGGCCCTCATAGCACGCACCGCGACCGCGATCGCCGAGTCGGGAACGAATCAAGCCTTCGACGAGTCGGCATTGCTGGTCAAGGCGCGAGAGTTCAGCGTCGGCCGCTTTCGCGAATTCTGCGACCACGCCCGCCACGCCGGCGACCCCGAAGGGTATGCCCGCGGGGAGGCGCACGCGGTCGAGGCTCGCTCCCTCAGCTTCAGCGCCGGCCAGGGCGGGATGGTCTGGGTGCGAGGCATGCTCGACCCCGAGGGCGGTGCGGCTGTCCGAACTGCGCTCGAGCCCCTTGCCCGGCCCTCAGGCAAAGGCGACCACCGCAAGCGAGATCGGCGGCTGGCCGACGCGCTGGTCGAGGCGGCCCACCGGCTGCTGGATGGCGGTCGGTTGCCGCGGGTGGGCACACAGCGACCGCATCTTCATGTCACCACCTCTCTCGACACGCTGCTCGGTCTCGCCGGCGCTCCGGCCGCAAACCTTGAATACTCCCTGCCGATCTCAGCCAGGGCGGTCGAGCGCATAGCGTGCGACTGCGCCGTCACCCGCATCCTGCTCGGCTCCGACTCGGCGGTGATCGATGTCGGGCGCTCCAGGCGGGTGATGACCCCCGCGCAGAGGCATGCGCTCAACGTCCGTGACAAAGGCTGCCGCTGGCCGGGCTGCGATCGGCCCGCAACGTCGACGTCCGGTCATCACCTCGTCCACTGGACCAAGGGTGGCTCAACCGACTTACCGAATCTCCTCCTTTTGTGTTACCGGCACCACTGGATGGCCCACGAAGGTGGGTGGCAGCTGGTCAAGACGGATGACGGCGGATTCATCACCGTCCCCCCACCCTTCGGCGTCTACCGCCATCTGGCCAGGGGCCCTGGCACTCGCACCGCGGCTTGATGCCGCCATACGTCGAGCTCCACTGTCACTCCAACTTTTCTTTCCTCGACGGAGGCTCGCATCCGGCTGAGCTGGCGATGCGCGCGGCAGAGTTGGAAATGCCTGCGCTCGCGATCACCGACACGGGCGGGGTCTATGGCGCTGTCCGGTTCCTGCAGGCGTGCCGCAAGGTCGGCGTCAAGCCGCTGATCGGCGCGTCGCTGGAGGTCGATGGCGACGAGCTGGTGCTCATCGCGCGCAACCTGCGCGGCTACTCCAACCTCTGCCGCCTGATCACCCTCGCGCACGCCGACCAGCCCAAGGGCGAGGCGCGGGCGCCCCTCGCGACCGTCGCCGCGCACCGAGGCGATCTCTTCTATCTCAGCACCACGGACGAGGAGAGGCGCTTGCGCGAGATCCAGGACGCGCTCGGCAAGGAGAACGTGTTCAGTGCAACAGTATGCTGGATACGTTCAGCAGAGTGCGGCTGCTTTCCAGTCCATGGGGG
>DATINX010000121.1:0-17481 GCA_035473835.1 Candidatus Dormiibacterota bacterium
ACAGTGGTTTACATCCCGAAGGACTTCATCCCACACGCGGCGTCGCTCCGTCAGGCTTTCGCCCATTGCGGAAGATTCCTCACTGCTGCCTCCCGTAGGAGTCGGGGCCGTGTCTCAGTCCCCGTGTGGCTGGCCGTCCTCTCAGACCAGCTACCCGTCATCGCCTCGGTAGGCCGTTACCCCACCGACTAGCTGATAGGCCGCGGGCCCACCCCATCGTGCATTGCTGCTTTCTTCACCGGCCATGCGACCGGTGACGACATGCGGTATTAGCATCGGTTTCCCGGTGTTATCCCCCGCGATAGGAAAGGTTGCCCACGTGTTACTCACCCGTTCGCCGCTAGGAACTTATCTCTCTTGCGAGAAATAAGCCCTCGCTCGACTTGCATGTGTTATGCGCGCCGCCAGCGTTAACCCTGAGCCAGGATCAAACTCTCCGTCTAAAACGGAGGACCCAAGGCACTCGCCCTGAGTCATAAGACTCTCAGAGTCTTTCCCACTCTTCAGTTGTCAAGGTGCTGGTCCCCCTGACGACTCCCGGGCGCCTTTTAGGGCGCACGAAGCCTTCCGTCAGAGGAACCTGCGAATTCTACCGGTGATCGGGCCCAGTTTGCAACGCCCGCCGGCGAAGCTACTCTCCGGCCCGGATTCCGAGCTCGTCCAGGTGGGCGAGCAGGCCCGCCGGGTCGTCGTACACCCGATAGGCGCCCGACACCGCCAATTCCTCTTTCCCATAGCCCCCGGACAGCAAACCGACGCCCAGGGAGCCCGCCCGCTGCGCCGCCAGGAGGTCCCAGATGCTGTCGCCGACCACGAAGCAGTCGTGCGGCGCCAGACCGAGGCGCTCGGCGGCGACCAGGAACAGGTCTGGGTTCGGTTTTGCATAAGCGACCTGGTCCCGGGTGACCACCGGCGTCCCAGACGGGATCTTGAGCAGCTCGAGCGTTCGGCGTGCCGTGACGTCGCTCCCGCTGGTGGCGATCGCCCACGGCACGTGCATCTCGGACAATCGCGCGAGCAGGTCGGCCGCACCAGGAAGGGGGCGGATCTGATCCAACTTCAGCAACAGGCTGTGGGCGTGCGACTGCCGCAAACGCGCGACCTGGTCCTCGGTCAGGCTGTGGCCGAGCTCGCGCGTCAGCGCCTGGAGGAAGAGCCCTCCGCTCATGCCGATGCGGCGGTGGATCCGCCAGAGAGAAAGATCGAGACCCTCGGAATCGAGTGCTTCGCGCCACGACAGCACATGCTGGTAGACGCTGTCGACGAGGGTGCCGTCCAGGTCGAAAAGCATCGCCGGCCGGCCGGAAAGCCTCGTCACCGCCATCTCAGAACGAACGCCGGCCCGCCATCGCCCTGGCAAGCGTCAGCTCGTCTGCATATTCGAGGTCCCCACCGACTGGCAGACCATGAGCGGGACGCGTCACCGTGATTCCCAAAGGGGCGAGTGCGCGCTGCAGGTAAACGGCCGTCGCCTCTCCTTCTATGTCTGCATCGGTGGCGACGATCACCTCGACCACTCCATCCTCGCGCGCGCGATCGAGCAGCTGTGACACGTGGATCTGGTCAGGACCGATCCCATCGATTGGCGAGATCACGCCGTTGAGGACGAAATACAGTCCGTTGAACTCGGAGGTCCGCTCGATGGCGAGCAGATCGAGCGCCGATTCCACCACGCAAAGGACGGTCGAATCGCGACGCGAAGACAGGCAGATCGTGCACAGGCTTCCCTCCGCGATGTTGTAGCAACGCTCGCAATAACCGATCCGCGCCTTCACGTCCGCGATCGCCAGCGCGAGCGATTCCGCGCGCTGCCGGTCGGAGCGAAGCAGGTAGAAGGCCAGGCGCTGGGCGGTTTTCGGCCCCACACCCGGCAGGCGTGACAGCTCCTGGACCAGCCGTTCGAGAGGCTCCGGGAGCTGTGGCAACTGGCTCCGCTCTTAGACGAGTCCGGGCGGGAGGCCGAGCCCGCTGGCGACCGCCTGCATCTTGGTCGACGCCAGCTGTTTGGACAGCTCCATCGCCTCGTTGACAGCGGCCACGACCAGGTCCTGGAGCATCTCGCTGTCGCCGGCCGCGGCCGGGTCGATCGCCACCGAGATCACTTTCTGCGTGCCGGTCGCGGTCACCCGCACAGCCCCGCCGCCGGCGCTCGCTTCGACCGTCTCGCTTTCGAGCTCCGTCTGCACCTTCGCCATCCGGTCCTGCATCTGCTGGACCTGTTTCAGCATCTTCAACTGATCCTTCACTCCGAGACCTCCTTGACTCGTGTCACACGCCCGTCGAAACGACGCACCACCTCACGGACGAAAGGATCGTCTTCGGGACTGACGGGGATCTTGCCGCCGCCAGGCTTGCTCGTCTCGCCTGGGGATTCTCGAAGCATGAACTCGACTTTGACACCATCGCCAAGCCATGAGCGAACCAGCGGCAGCAGCTGGGCCGACTGCTCCTGAGCCTTCTTGTGATGGAACCCGTAACGGAACCACAACACCAGCGTCGTTCCGTCCACCTCTGGTTGCGCGTCGAGGTAAGCGGCGCGGACGGTGCGGCTCAGCTTGTCCAGCACCTCGGTCCAACCTGCTACTGCCATGCCTCCATTCGCCGGTGGGGCAACCGGAGACGAGGCGACGGGAGCGACCGGTGTTTCGACCTGTCGAGGCGCCTCAGGCACAGGGCCCGGTACTTGCGTTGATTGGCTGGTGCCGACCTCGACCGCCAGCCGGGCTAGTGTGGCCTCCACCAGGAACCTCGGCTCCGCATGACGCCGGACCTCCCCGTCCAGGTGGAGCAGCGCATCGAGCACCGCCGACAGGCGTCGCGCCGTGGCCTGGTCGTGCCGCGACAGCGCGGCGACCAGCCGATCCCGGGTCTTTTCCATCAGGCCCCTCACGACCTGGCGGAGCTCGGCGCCCTCCGAGTACACCCGGTTGAGCTCGTCGAGCGCTTCCGCGGCCCGTCCCTCGAGGACGTGATCCAGCAGCTCGTCCAGCAATCGCGGGTCCGCGATCCCAAGCAGCGATCGCGCCCCTTCGAGGCTGATCGGACCCGAAGCGAGAGGCACCAGCTGGTCGAGGAGACCGACCGCGTCCCGCATCGAACCCTGTGCGGTTCGGGCGATGAGCAGCATCGCCTCCGAATCGACCTCCACGTTTTCCGAGCGCGCGATGTGCGTCAGCCGCGAGACGATCTGTTCTTCGCTGTGGCGCCGGAACACGAACTGCTGGCAGCGACCGATGACAGTGAGCGGGATCTTCTGCGCATCAGTGGTGCAGAGCACGAACACGACGTGGGCCGGTGGCTCTTCGAGCGTCTTCAGCAGCGCGTTGAAGGCGGGCTCGGTCAGCATGTGCGCCTCGTCGATGATGTAGACCTTGAACGGGCCCAGCGCCGGGGCCAGGTTCACCTTCTCGCGGAGGTCGCGAATCTCGTCGATGCCGCGATTGGAGGCGGCGTCGATCTCGATGAGGTCGAGGGCCGCGCCCGCGGTCATCTCCAGGCACGACTGGCATTTGTTGCACGGTTCCGCCGTGTCCCGCTTTCGACCTGAGCAGTTGAGCGCCTTCGCCAGCAGCCGCGCCGCCGACGTCTTGCCTGTGCCCCGGCTGCCGCTGAAGAGGTATGCGTGAGACACGCGCCCACCGATCAGCGCGCCCTGGAGCGCGCGTGAGGCCGCATCCTGGCCGACCAGGTCGGCGAAGGTCTGCGATCGGTACTTGCGGTAGAGGCTCTGGTATTCAGGCATGCGTTCTTCTTTAAGCCCCTTTTCCCCAACCCCCTCCCCGCCGGTGAGAGGGAGATCAGGTTCGGACTTTTTCAATTCAGGTGGCCGCGCACCCCCGCTTCGATCGAGGTGCCCCAGTTCGCACCGCGGTTCACAGCTCCGGCCCGGATGGCTGCGGCACCCTCAGGTTCTCTCCTTACCGCTGCTTCCTTCCGGACCTGACGGGGTTCGGAGACCCGAGCTGCGCAGGTCCCGACCTTCAACACCGTTAGCCGCGGCCAGGCTAAGGACCTGACCTCAGCGCGGGAATTCGGTCCGGCTAAGGCGGATTGCCGGTTCAGGGGACCGCCAGCACCCCACTTAGCGCGACCACATGTAAGTCTAGATCCACACGAACTCAGTGGCTTCGCGTCAGTTCGCCAGGACCCCTCACCCACCCTCCGGCGCCGCCACCGGTGGCCTCCTCGTTCTTGCCGCCCAGCCGAGATGGATGAACGTCGCCACGGTGGCGACGGGGATGACGAGCTCGGCGCCCACGACCACGTTGCTCGCGTCCTGGTTGAAGAAGCGAAACAGACAGATGCCTCCGACCAGGATGATGATCAGTGCGGTCGATACCTGCCCACTGAGGGTGTGCCGGAGCTCCGGCCGGCGATGCAAGACGATGAGCGCGAACCCGACCACGGCCGGCACCAGGTATCGCAGCACGATGACCATTGCGAGCCACAGCGGGAGAATCCCGCCGACCACCAGACCCATCGCGACCGCACCTAGGAGCAGTCCGTCGACGACCGGATCAAGCCCTCCGCCCAGCGTCGAGGGCCGATCGAATCGGCGCGCGATCGTGCCGTCGACCAGGTCGGTCAAACCGGCGACAGCCAGGACAACCGCAAGCAAGCCGAGGTGGTCGGCCGTCACCGAATACGCGAGGGCGGGCCCGGCGAGGTACGCGCGCGCAAGCGAGACCTGGTTCGCGATTCCAGGGATGAACGCCCCAACAATCGCGACCACGACGAACCATGCGATGTACGCAGCGACAGGTCCTGGAGGAGTCGCGCCCAACGCCCACGCGACGCCGAGGACAAGATAAGCGGCCGAGAAAACGATCCCGGTTCGCGTGATCCGCACCCGCTCAGGCTAAGGCGTTGCCTTTGGCGGCGGGGAGGGCGTCGGTGAAGGCGGGTGGTACGGCGCCGCCCCTGGCGGCGGGTTGGCCCCGCACGGGAAAGTGGGCTCGCCAACTCCTTTGAGGAAGATCTCGTTGTAGCCGCCCGAGCTCACATATCCGCCGTCGTACGAGCAGACCATGCGGGTGACCACTCCCGCGGGCTGCGTCCACATCGCGGGCCAGGGATGGTTGGCGTAATACGCCTCGATGAACGGCTTCCAAACCGAGATCCCAACGTTCTCGCCGAACAGAACCCCGGTCGGACATTGCCAGCCCGAGGCTGGGAAGTTGGTCGCGAGATACGCGTACCCCGATTTGCAATTCGGGCCGGCGTCGATGTGCATGAGCGAAGCGGCCACTGCAAGGTTCGGCGTGTAGCCGATGAAAATCGACCCCGTGTACGCCTCGGTCGTGCCCGACTTGCCTGCCGCGGGGCGGCTGCCGAGGTCACCCAGGTAAAGCTTCACCGGCCCCCGCAGCAAATCCGTCATGACATAAGCGAGGTCGGGGCTGATCACCTGCACCCGCGTGGCGTTGGGATCGAACGACTCCAGCACGGTGCCGTCGGCGTCGACCACCTTGAGCACCGGGTGCGGAGAGATTCGGTAGCCGCCGTTGTCGAACGCCGAGTACGCAGCCAGGTGCTCCGCCATCGAGATCGGGTCGTGGCCGAGCGTGGTCGCCACGCCGTCTGGGTTCTCGATCGTCGCGCTGACGCCGAGCTGGTGCATGAACGACGTCACGTCCGAGCCGCCAACCTTGCGGTAGGTCCACAGCGCGGGCAGGTTGCGCGACTGAGCCAGCGCAACGCGCAGCGAGATGTATCCCTCGTGCTTGGTGTCCCAGTCGTTGAATGTGAGGCCGCCGATGATCCCGGTCTGGTCGTTCAACAACGTCGCCGGGTTGACGAGGCCCGCCGCGAGCGCCGCGCCGTACGTGTACACCTTGAATGACGAGCCAACTCCCCGCCATCCCAGAGGATCGACCCCGGTGAGGTTGATCTGGCCGCGGATCCCGACATTGTTGTAGTCGGCACTGCCCACCATCGCGAGGATCTCGCCATCGGCGGGGTTCATGACGAGCATGGCCCCGGTGTTTACGCCCCGGCGTGCGTATGTGGCGACGCCCGACTTCACCCATTTGTCGGCAGAAGCCTGCGTGGGAAGGTCGAGCGTGGTGTAGATCGTAAGCCCGCCCTCATAAAGGGCGCGCGAGCCGTAGCGCTGTGTGATGTAAGCCTCGACGTAATCGGCGAAGTGTGCCGTCAGCGGGTTGCGCGAGCCGGCCTGGGCTTTGTGTGCGGCGATCATCTTGTCGACGAGGTCGCTGTTGAACGCGGCGTGCGCGGCCGCGGAGCTCAGGTCGCCAACGGTGACCACGCCGTCGAGCACCTGCTGCCACCGATCCTTGGCGGCGGTGAGCTGGTCCGGCGTTCCGAACGGGTCGTAATCGGAGGGGGCCTGCGGAAGGCCGGCGAGGAAGGTCGCCTGCGCCCAGCTCAGGTCCGCGGCGTGCACGCCGAAGTAAGTTTCGGCGGCGGCTTCCGCGCCGTATGCGCCGTTGCCGTAGTTGATCGAGTTGAGATAGAGCTCGAGGATCTGGTCCTTGGAGTAGCGGCGCTCCATCTCCTCGGCCAGCACCAGCTCGTGGAACTTGCGGCTTATGGTGCGGCTCTGCGCCTCTTGCGTGTCGAGCACGTCGTTCTTCACCACCTGTTCCGTGATCGTGGAGCCGCCGAGGGTGGAGGAGTGATGCGTGAGGTCGTAGACGATGGCGATCGCAAGCCGGCGATAGTCGACCCCCGAGTTGGCGTAGAAGGAACGATCCTCGGTGTCGATGGTCGCGCGCTGGAGCTTGACGCTGATCTTGCCCAAAGGCACGACGGTCCGGTTCTGGTGGTAGAGCGCTTCGATCAGGGTGCCGTTGCGGTCCAGGATCCGGCTCGTCTGCGTGAGCTTCGACGTCTGCAGCTGTTCGATCGTGGGCAGGTCGCCCGCGAAGTAGTCGACCATCCCGAGCGCCGTGACGGTGCCTAGCAGGCCGACAGCGCAGACGGCAATGAGCGCGACCAGCGCGGTGCGTGCCATCCACCCGCCCGACACGCGGCGGCGACCGCCGTGCGGGCGAACACGGGTACGAGCTTTCTGCTTCAGCGAACCGGCTGATGCGCCACGCCGGGAGGCGCGACGGCGATGCTGTATGCCCGACAGGGACGACCTCCAGGACGTTTGGTGCGACGAAAGCTGCGACTGTTGGGGCGAGTCTACCGAACTGTCCCGTGTCCTTACGGTGAGAGGACGTGAGCTCGAGCCGGGTTCAGCGCAGGCCGAGCGCCTCCGCTCCCTGGTCGGCCAAGCCCAGGATCGGGTTTCCGAACAGGCCGTAGCCGGCGATCACGATGCACAGCGCCACCGCACCGATGGTCGAGAGCCGTGTCAACACGGGCAGGCGGGCGCCGGCCGCGCGCCGGCTCTCGTCAGGTGGGCTCTGGAGGTAGATGGCACGCACCGTACCCAGGGCCGCGGCCACGCTCATCAGACCGCCGAGGAGTCCGAGAGCCAGCACCCAAAGGTTGCCGCTTTGAGCGAGTGCGGCCCCGACCGCGAACTCGCCAAAGAATCCTGCGAGCGGCGGCGCGCCCGCAAGAGAAAGGAAGACGAGCGCGATCCCCGCCGCGCGCGCCGGGCGAAGCATGCTCAAGCCGGCCAGCGCGAACTCGCCTACGTCCGCGCCTGCCATCACGGCCGGTCCCGTCGTGGCTGCGACCGCAAACGCGCCGATGAGGAACAACGAGGCGCCGAGTCCGGTCCGGTAGTGGGTGGCCAGGCCTGCGGCGATCCAGCCAACCTGGCCCGCGGCCAGATAGGCGAGGCGCGCTCGGGGAGACCGCGTGGCGAGCGCCGCCGCGCCGCCGCCGACCATCGCCGCAGCCGCGACCACCAGGAGGTAAGGAGAATAAACCGCCGGCACCGGCACCAGCGAGGCGCTCAGCTTGGCCGCCACCACGAGCGCTGCGGCTCCAACCAGGCCGATGACCATCCCCGCCCCGAGCGGCGAGGCGCCCAGGCCAACGGGCAGCCGTGCGAACTGGAATGGCGGCAGCCCGGCCCGGACCGCCAACCCGCCCATCAGAAGCAGGACGGGGATCGCAAGCGGCAGCGTCGCCGACTCGGAGGCGAGGCCCTTGCGGACCATCTGCAGGTCCGCTGAGCCGGCTGTCGCGTAGACGAAGGCAAGGCCGACCAGCACCAGCCCGCTCGCCACGCCGCCGACGACCAGGAGTCGAAGACCAAGATCGGTGCGGCGCGTCGACACGAGTACGACCGCGGCCATCGCCGCGAGCTCGAGCCCGGCCCAGAGGCCCACGAAATCGCCTGCTGATGCGATGACCATCACACCGAACGCGGCGAGCAGGACCATCGCCATCCCGATCGACGGCGCGTCCTCGTCCGACCAGTCGGTCACCGCGATCGCAAGGCCGGCCGCCAGGAGGATGGCTGCCTTCGCGAAGAGGGCGAATCGATCCTGCACCAGCGCGCCGCCGAAGAGCGTCGCCAAAGTGCCTCCGACCCAGAGTTCGACGAGCAGGGCGACGAGGGCGAGCGCCGCGGCCGAGGGCGGCAGCCAGCGACGGGGCCGCCTGCGAGCACGGGCCATCACCAGCAGCAGAAGCGCGCCGGCGACGACGAGGGCTTCGGGGACCAGCACGAAGTTCCTCATGGCGCCGTCGTCGAGGCAACGTAGGGCGATGCGATGTCGGTGATGCCCGCCGCCATCACGTTGAGCAAGCCAGGGTCGAATACGGTCTGGTCGGTGCCGGGGAGCTTCGGGCCGCCCGGGAAGAGGCCGACCCACAGCAGCGCACCCGCCAGCAATCCCAGGTACCACGTCTCACCCAATGAAGCGTCAGAGACCGCCGGGGCGTCCGGGTTCGGCTGCCCGAACAAAACGCGATGCACGAGGGCTGCCAGCGCAACCGCCGTCAGCACCAGGCCTGCCACGACCGCGAAGGCACCCACAGGCTGCGTCTTGAACGATCCGAACAGGACCATCGCCTCGGCCGGAAACGACGCCAGCAGCGGCACGCCAAGAAGGCCGAGCGCCGCGATCACCAGAATCCAGGTGAGGATGGGCATTCGCGGAGCAAGTCCGCTCAAGACCTGAAGGCTCCGTGACTGGGCGCGATCGGTGAGCGTCCAGGCCGCCGCGACGATCAGTGCTGCTGCGAGCCCCCCCGTGAATGTCGACAGCACGCTGCCCGCGATCGACAGAGGCGTGAGCGCGGCAAGCCCCAGCACGGTGATGGCCCCGGGCACCATCGACAGATAGGCCGCCGCCCATCGCAGGTCGACCGAGCGGATGACGACCAGCGCCACGTACACGATGGTCAGCGCTGCGAGAATCGCGACGAACGGCGCCAGCAGACGCGCCGCGGCCGGATTGGCCGCCACGAGCGCGCGCAGCAGCAGATAGGCGCCGAGGCGCGATGCGCTGCCGGCCACCACCACGGAGACGCCGAGCGGCGCCTCCGAGTACACGTCTCGCGCCCAGCCATGGAAAGGAAACAGCGGGAGACGCGTCGCGGCGGCGATGACGAGGGCGGCTCCCACCGCCAGCTGGACTCGCGGGCTCAGCGTTGCCTTCAACAGGACATCCATATCGAAGCTCCCGCCTCCGTTGGCGGCGTAGGCGGTCATGATCGCGACGAGCAGGGCCGCGGTCCCGAGTCCCCAATATCCGACTAGCCTCCACGTGGCGGCCTCGCGGCGAGGTCCTCCCCATCCGAGGATCAGGAGCGCGATGGGGATCATGGCCGCGCCCCAGAAGAGAACCAGGACGAACATGTCGTGGGCCGCGATCGCGCCGTTGACGGCGGCCTGGGTGAGCAGGAGCAGGCAGAAGTACGACCGCACCCGCTCGCGCACACCCCATGACGCGAGCACAGACGTGAGGCCGATCAGGCCGGACAGCATCATCATCGTCATGCCCGGCCCGTCGACACCGAGGTGATATGTCGCTCCGATCGATGCGAGCCAGGGCAGCTTCTCCTCGTACTGCACCGTGGGCAGAAACGTCTGGAACTGGTTGTAAGCGACGAAGAGGATGAACAGGATCCCCACGTTGGTGAAGAAGGCAATCTGCTTCATCACCGTGTCGTATCGGTTCCGCGGGTTGGGGATCACGCTCATGAAGATCGCGACCGCGACCGGCAGCCAGATCGTGAGGCTGAGGATCAGCGGCGACGTGAATATGCCGGCGCCGGGAACGGCGGCGGGCGACGGCGAAGCGAGCACGATCTCCGGCAGGATCACCTGAACACCCCTGGCGAGACGATGCCCACAACCAGGGCGAGCAGAGCCGCAAGCCCGATGACGATGGGGACCGCGGGCAGACGAGCAGCGGCCAGTGCCAGGCGCCCCGATGCCGCGGCCGCACGAGCGAGCTCGCCGTCGCCTTCCGGAATCAGGTCGTTGATGCGAAGCGTGATCGCGAGCACCGGCTCGTAGACGAAGCGCGAGAGCAGGCCCGCGGCGATGCCCAGGACCTGGTCGAGCCACCGCCCCAGCGCGGCCGAAGCACGCAAGGCGCCGTCCTTGTCGTAGACGAAGGCCGCGGCGGTCAGCGCGATTCCGAGCGCGGCTGCGCCCACCCACACCAGGATCCCGCCGACGGGCGCCGCGTTGTGCTTGTGCCCGTCGAGGTAGCCGATCCAGGCAGGGAACAGTGAAGCCACCGCGAGCACCGCGCCGGCGGTGGCAAGCCAGTAAGGCCAGCTGAGCGATGCCGTGGCGGCTTCGCGCACGCGATCGGGCTCGAAGGCGCGTCGCCTGCGCAGGGGACCGATGGCGACCGCGAAGAAAACGCGAATCGCGGCGATCGACACGAGGAGGATCGCCTCGCCCATCGCCAGCCCGAATCTGGAGCTCGAAGAGACGCCAAAGGCGAGCGCGCCGCACGCGCTCAAACCGATGACCAGGGCAGAAAGCAGGAGGGCGACGGTGCTCGCGCGCATGCGGCGCCACCCATCGCCCATCTCGGCCATGTCGTCCGTCCGCATCGCCGCGGTGATCGCGGAGGCTGCGAGCATCGCGGCCGCTCGCGCCGGGGCAACCGCAAGAACACAGGCGACTCCCACGACCGCAAGGGTCGTGCTCGAAATCGCATACGCGTGTATTACGAGCCCGGCTCCAATCGCCGCCACACCCGACCCGGCCAGGATTAGCGCCCGGCGAGGGTCGTTCCCGAACAAAGTCAGCGCAGGGGCCGCGATCGCCGCCACCGCGCAGGCGTATACGAGGTCGCGCAGGGTCGCGGCATTCGAGGCGGAGATGATCGGCATGAGCCGGTACAGGATCAGGATCCCCACCACCGACCACACGGACTGCGCCATCGCGCTGCCGGCGGGAGGCGAGCTGCGCGCGTTGCTCGTGAGCCACGCGTGTAAGGGCCACAACGCCAGCCGCCCGGCCACGCCGACGAAAAGCAGAACCGAAATCGCGACCAAGGACTTGGTGCCGACGCCCGGCGTCGTGTGGAGGATCGGTACGAGGGTGCCGATGTTCTGCAGGCCATAGTGCGAGTAGATCACCGCGATTCCACATAAAAGCGCGAGGTCCGAGAAGAAGGGCAGCACCAGCGCCACCTGTCCGCTGCGCGAGGCTTCGATCGACGACCAGCGATGGGCGAGTATGAGGTAGGTCACCGCGCCTGCAAGGCCCCAGAAGGCGAAGAGCTCGGCCAGGTCATAGCTCACGAGGGCGCCGGCCGCGGCGAACAGGAAGGCGCTGACAAGCGCGTAGAAGCGGGCGGCGCCTGGCTCCGAGCGGCCCATCACGCGATGCCATGCCAGCGCGCCGATCACGCAGAGCTCCATGACGATCATCGCAACCGATGTCAGGCGATCGACTCGAAGGATGATGTCGATGCCAAACCCTTGAAAGTTGGGCGGGCCGGTGAACGCGACGGGCACGTTCAGGTACGGGTAGGTGACCTGGAATGGAGTGGTGCGCCGGGTCATGCCCCATGCCACCAGCAAAGACAGCGCCAACATCACCACAGCACCGAACATCGCCATGTTGGCCGCCGATCGGCGCGTCCGAACGCTGGTCGCCGCCAGCACGAAGGCGAAGAGCGGCGTGAGCACGACGAGCGGCACCGCCCAGCCGAGGGTGTTCGCGGGATCGAAATGAAAGCCCCCGGCCGCACGCGCACCCGAAGCCGCGCCAGACGCCGCATCGATGATGTCGCCGAAGGCGACGAGCAGGCTCAGCGAGAGCTCCCCCGGCCCGCGAGTCCGACTCCGAGGCCGACCGCGGAGAGCGACGCGATAGCGAGCAGCACCGCCATCTCGTGGCCGAGCAGCGGAGCGCCCGAAACCGCGCTGAATCGCGCCACGCCCACGAAGGCGACCCCGGCCCCGGCGAACATCAGAGGGAGCCCGGTCATCGCGGCAGTCAGCTCACGCCTCCAGGCTGCGACGAACGCTCCAAGG
This sequence comes from Candidatus Dormiibacterota bacterium, assembly GCA_035473835.1. Classification (GTDB taxonomy): domain Bacteria; phylum Chloroflexota; class Dormibacteria; order Dormibacterales; family Dormibacteraceae; genus UBA10449. Next base: position 12,382 of record DATINX010000121.1, read on the forward strand.
GCGACCAGGCCTGCCGCGACGACCAACACCGAGACGAGCGTGACGGTCACCGCCGCGCCTCGCGCTCATCCCGTGGCCGCTCTCGCCGCCATGCCGCGGCCGCGCCGACCAGCGCGACGACGACCAGGGCGCCGACCGCTTCGGTTGGGAGAGCGTCGTGAGCGAACAGCAGACGCGCCACCGACACGCTGCCGAACGCGCCTCCATAGAAGTTCGCTTGCGCGAAGTCGCCGCGAAATGCGGCGTAGAGAAGGACGGCAAGCAGCAGGGCTGCCCCGACCGCGCCGACCTGGCGCCACCTACCGCGGAAGGCAAGCTCGACGGTCCGGTAGTCGGTCCGGGCGACGAGCAGCGCGCAGCCGGCGTAGCACAGGAGCACGACGATCGCTGCGAAGCCCGCCGACAGCGACGCATAAACGCCGGCCACGCCAAGCCCGGCGATGCCCAGGGCCGCGCCACGGCGCGGTTGACCTTGCAGAAAAGCAACAAGGACGCCGCCGACCCCGGCCAGTGCAGCGGACACGTAGAAGCCGATCGCGTGGAGGGAGTCCATCCGCACTCCGTGGTTGGTAAGTAGTGGTCCCGGCCGGCTACTCGAGGGAGGCGCCGGTGACAGCGCGCCAAGCATACAGGAGGCCAGTCCCGGCTATCCCGACCAGGGCGGCGGCTGCGGCAAGCCCGCCAGGGGTCGCCTGCACGCTGGTCAGCGAGTACGCGTAGGCCGCGAGGATGACCAGCCACGGCGCGGCAAGACAGGCCGCTGCCATACGCGGTTCGTCGATCTGGCGCAAACGCCTAGCCAATGGGGCCACGCGCGCAGTATCGCAGAGGCGCTGTCCCGGGCCGGGAAGTGGCCGTCAGGCCAGCGATTCCACCCAGGCGCGATGCAGCGACCCATACCGGCCGCTGCGCTCCCTCAGATCAGAGGGCGCGCCGTCCTCGACCACCCGCCCACCGTCGACCACCAGCACGCGGTCGGCGATGTCGACGGTCGACAGACGGTGGGCGATGATCACCGCGGTGCGGTCGCGCAGAAGCGTCCGCAGCGCGCGCTGCACGAGGCGCTCGGAGGGAAGGTCGAGCGAGGACGTCGCCTCGTCGAGGATGAGCACGCGCGGGTCGGCGAGGAACGCGCGAGCGAAGGCGACCAGCTGGCGCTGGCCCGAGCTCAGGCGGACGCCCCGCCGGCGGACGTCGGTCTCGTAGCCGTTGGGAAGCGCGCTGATGAACTCGTGGGCGCCGATCGCCCTGGCGGCCGCCTCGATCTCCTCTCGCGTCGCACCAGGGCGGCCGAAAAGAAGGTTGTCGCGGACGTTGCCCGAGAAAAGGTAGCTCTCCTGTGTCACGGTCACCACCGCCCGGTGGAGATCTTCGGTGGCGATCGAGCGAAGGTCGACGCCGTCCAGCGTCATGCGGCCGGTGGTGGGGTCGTAGAAGCGGGCCATCAGCCGCGCCATCGTGGATTTGCCCGCGCCGGTCTCGCCCACTATCGCGACGATCTGTCCGGCCGGGATCTGGATGTCGAGGTCGTGCAGAACCGCCTTATCGCGGTACGCGAACGTCACACCATCGAAGGCAACGGCACCCTTGATCACTCCCATGCGCACCGGTTTCGCGGGCTCTGGCACGGTGGGCTTCTCCTCGATGACCCCGGCCAGCTTCTCCAGCGCCGCGCCGGCCGCCTGGAAGACGTTGTAGAACTGCGAGAGGTCCTGCATCGGCTCGAAGAACTGGCGCAGATAGAGCACGAACGCCGTGAGTACGCCGAGGGTGAGCTGACCCTGCACCACCAGGTAGCCGCCGAACAGGAGCACCGCCGCGGTGGTCAGCCGGCCGAGCAGGGAGATGCCCGGCCCGAAGGTGGAGGCGAGACGGTTCGACCAGATGTTGGCGTCTCGATAGCGACCGTTGACGTCCTCGAAGATCTGCTGGTTGCGAGGCTCGCGTCGAAACGCATGCACCGCACGGATGCCCCCCAGCGACTCGACGTAATGGACGATCACGAGCACGATGGCGCGGCGGACCGCGCGATAAGACCGGGCGGAGTTGCTGCGGAACCAGTACGTGAGCCCCAGGACGAGGGGCATCGCTATCAGCGTCACCAGGCCGAGACGGGTGTCGAGGTGGATGAGGATGACGGTGATCGCCACCACCGATATCAGCGAGGTGATCACCGATGTGAGGCCGGTCGCCAGGAGCTCGTTGAGGGCATCGATGTCGGATGTCAGCCGCGAGATGATGCGGCCCGATGTGTAGCGCTCATAGAACGAGAGCGAGAGCTCCTGCACGTGGGCGAAGAGCATCCGGCGCAGGTCGAACAGGATGTCGGCGCCGATGCGGCCGGACAGTCGAAGGAATGCGTAGTTCGCCACCGCGTTGATGACGAGCGCGAGCAGCAAAACCGCGACAACGACCACCAGCGTCGTCAGGTTGCCGGTGTGGCCGGGCCTGACGCCCGAGTCAATCCCAATACCGACCAGGTAGGGCACCGCGAGGTAGGCGGCGGACCGAACGAGGATGAGCGCGGCGGCCATGAGCATCTCCCGCCCATAGGGGCGGGCGAGGCTCGCGAGCAGTCGGCGGCTGCGACGCCTCAGCAACCCGGTCACGCTGGCCGAGAACTCGTCGATTTCCTCTGACGCGACCCCGCGCCAGCGGTCGGCCGGAGCGGTCGCGCTCATGCGGTCTGCATCCTCGAAGCCTCGTATTCCTGGGACAGCAGCGCTCGATACGTGTCGTTGGACCTCATCAGCTCGGTGTGAGTGCCAACGGCGACGATCGTGCCGCCGTCGATCAGGGCGACGCGATCGGCCAGGGCAAGAGTCGAAGGCCGGTGCACGACCAGGAGCCCGGTCACCCCTTCGAGCACCCGCGCCAGCGAATCCTCGATCAGCGCCTCTGTGTGCACATCAACCGACGACAGCGGGTCGTCGAGCACGAGTACCGACGGGCCGCCGAGCACCGCGCGCGCGAGCGCAAGCCGCTGGCGCTGCCCGCCTGAAAGCGTGTAGCCCTGCTCGCCCACCCGCGTCTCGAGGCCCCAGGGGAGATCCCAAACGAAGCCCGCCTGCGCGACCTCGAGCGCCCGTTTGAGCTCCTGGTCCGAGACCACCGCACGGCCCATCACCAGGTTTTCGTGCACCGAGGCGGAGAACAGGATCGGGTCCTCGAAGGCAACGCCGATGTGCGCGCGCAGCGATCGCAGCTGCACTTCGCGCACGTCGATGCCGTCGAGGAGGACCTGGCCCTCAGCGACGTCGTAAAGGCGCGGCAGGAGATAGGCAAGACTGGTCTTGCCGCTTCCCGTGCGCCCCACGATGCCCACGGTCTCGCCCGGCTCGACGACCAGGTTGAGGTCGCGAAGGATCCACTCGTCCGACTTGGGGTACTTGAACCCAACGCCGCGGAACTCGATGTGGCCTCTCGACTTCTGCAGTGCGCGCGCGCCCGGGTGGTCGGCAATCTCCGGCCGCGAATCGAGTACCTCGTTCAGCCTCGCTGACGCGGTCTGGCACTCCTCGCTCATGGAGAGCACCCAACCGATGGCATCCATCGGCCACGTGAGCATGAAGATGTAGCTCATGAAGGCGATGAGGCCGCCGATCGTTAGGGTTCCGTGGACTACGTCGAAGCCTCCGAGCAGCAGCACCGCAACGAGTGACAGGTTGGGCAGGAAGTTCAGCCGGGTCCACAGCACGGCGCGCGCCCTAATGCCCTCGAGGCTCGTTGTTCGCAGAAGCGCCGCCTGGTCCTCGAAGCGCTCCTGCATCAGCGGCATGCGGCCGAAGGCCTTGATGATGCGGACGCCGGTCGCCATCTCTTCGATGATCGTGGTGAGGTCGCCTTGCTGATCCTGCAGGCTTCTCGCGATCACCCTGTACTTCTCGTGGAACTTGTTGCTGAAATACGCGATTGGGAGCATGCACAGGACCACCACCAGAGCGAGCTTCCAGTCGAGGCCGAGCATCAGCACGAGGACGACCGCGAAGGTCACGAACGTCTGCAGGAACCAGATCAAGCCGAAGCTCACGAACCGGCGCACGGTGCCGATGTCGGAGATCGCGCGTGACAGCAGCTGGCCCGATTGCCAGTTGTCATGGAAAGCCACCTGGAGGTTCTGCAGGTGCGCGTAGAAGTCGTTGCGAAGGTCGGTTTCCATACGCAGCGAGGCGATGCCCGAGTAATTGCGCCGCAGGAAGATGAAGACGAACTCCAGGATTCCGATCAAGACCAGCAAGCCCGCCATCGGAACGAGCTGGCTTAGCTGCCGGTGAGTTATGGGCCCGTCGATGATGTACTGGATCACCTTCGGTATCGACGCCGCTGCGGCAAGGCTGCCCAGCTGGGATAGGCCGAAGATGACCACCAGGCCGATGTACGGCCGCATGTACGGCAGGTAGCGCCGCAGCGCCAGCAGACCCAAGAGCTCTCTCCATGCGCGCGGCATTTTGGGCGCGCGAAACAACAGCGGGGGCGGGGTCGCTCAGTTTACTGTGGGGGCCCGCTGGTTTACAAATGTTTGCCCGGTCAGGTCAGCCGGCCAGATCCCTTATCGACACGATCCCGATCACTTCTCCGCCTTCCACGACCGGCAGGTGGCGGAATCCGTTGTCGAGCATGATTTGGAGGGCGTTCTCGACCTTTTCTTCCGGGCCGACAGTGCGGGGCTCCTGCGTCATCCACGACGAGACCTCGTGAGATGGCGCGTCATGCGACTGCGAGATCGCGCGGACGGTGTCGCGCTCGGTGAAGATGCCTGTGAGCCGGGTGCCTTCCATGACGAGCATCGAACCGACTCGGTGCTGGGCCATCAATGCCACCGCTTCGCCGACAGTGGACGAAGGGCTGATCGTGTAGAGGTTCTCGCTCATGACCTCCCGCACGGTGGCCATGACCCGGATTCTATTCCTGGCCCGGAGAAATCGGGAACGCCGCGAGCACCGCGGTGGCCGCCAGCACCAGGAGCACCAGCACACCTTCAGCCTGCGCATACCTGAAACCGCGCCTCCAGACGAGCGCGGACATGGCCACCATCACCGCGACCCCGGCGGCTTTGGCGCTGAGCACCAGGCCGTACTGCGTTCCCCACAGGTCGCTCGG
>DATINX010000122.1:0-12100 GCA_035473835.1 Candidatus Dormiibacterota bacterium
GTCGAGAGCGGGCTCGCCATCGAGCACGGGCACGAGCACCACATGCGCGCGATCAACCGCGTCAGGGCCGCGGGCGGCCTTCGGCAGATGGTCGAGAGCGGTCAGCTCACTTCAGGAGTCATGAGATCCGCGATCGACCACGGTGTCGATTTCGTCCTTGCCGGATCGGTGCGGGATGACGGCCCGCTGCCCGACGTGATCACGGACATGGTGCAGGCGCAGCAGCGCATGCGTGCTTCGCTGCACGGGGTCCGCATGGCGCTGATGCTGTCGACGATGCTGCACTCGATCGCCACCGGCAACATGCTGCCGGCGGGAGTACGCACCGTTTGCGTCGACATCAACCCGGCGGCGGTGACCAAGCTCGCCGACCGCGGCAGCTGGCAGTCGATCGGACTGGTCACGGATGTCGAATCCTTCTTGCGCGAACTGGCCCTGGTCATAGAAACTGGGGCCCATGGCTAAAGGACGCGACAAACAAGGACGCGAGGTCAAGAAGAAGAAAAAGGCGAAAGGCTCGGGCCCACAGCCGGGGGCGGACATCTTCCGCCACCACTCCGTGGTCACGAACGCGCCGGAGCCGGCGCCGGTCAAGCCCTCCGAATAGCCGGCCACCGGGGCCAGGTTCGCACCGCGGCGAAGATCAGGAACACGCCGAACAGCCCCAGGAGGATTCGCTGCGGAACCAAAAGCGCGAGGAGCGCGCCGGCGATTGCCGCTGGGACGCCCGCGGCTGCAATGACCGTGGCCGCGCGCACGTCAACCTCGCCGTTGGCCTCGTGGATGATGGCGCCGATCGCGGCGGCGGGGAGGATGGCGATCAGCGAGGTGCCCTGGGCAACCCTCTGGGAGATCCCGAACCCGATGACCAGCAGGGGCACGATGAAAACCCCACCGCCCAGGCCGGCAAGTCCGGCCACGATGCCGATCCCGAGGCCACAAACGGCGATGAGCACGTACTGCTCCCACGCCAGGCCGGCGGCGTGCCCTCCGTTGCCGGCGGCCGCACCGAAGACGAGGTCGTGGAGGTCCTTGACGCCGACCACCAGCAGGAGGATGGCGACGAACATGCGCAGGGCCGTCTCGGACATCCTTTGCGCGGCGAAGGTGCCGCCGATCACTCCCACCACACTTCCCGCGACGAGCGCCGCCGCGATGGCCAGGTCCGCCTGGGGCGTCCCCCCGCCGAAGTAATAGATACCCGCGGCGACGACGGAGATCGGCAGGATCGCGGCCAGCGAGGTCCCCGTGGCGCGGTGCTGGTCCATGCCCGCCCAGACCGTCAGGAGGGGCACGATCAAAAAGCCTCCCCCGACACCCAGCAGCCCGCTCGCGAGCCCGGCCATCCCGCCGATCGCAGCGTCGACTCGCAAGCGCGAGCGGTGCCGGCTGCGGATTAGAGACTCACGAAAGCCGGCCTACGTAGAGATTCACCACCTCCTCATCTTCGAGCAAATCCTTGCCTAAACCCTCGAGACGATTCTTGCCGAGAACGAGAACGTACGCCCATTGCGCGTGACGCAACGTCTCACGGGTGTTCTGCTCGATCACCAGGACGGCCACGTTGGTCGCCTTGATCTCCTCGATGCGCTCCCAGATCAGTCCCTGAAACTTCGGCGCCAAGCCGGCGCTGGGCTCGTCGAGGATGAGCACAGCGGGGTCTACCATCAGGCCCCGAGCCAGCGCGAGCATCGTTCTCTGGCCTCCACTCAGAGTGTGGGCTTTGCGGTGGGACGATGCCGCGAGGTCGGGGAACAGCCTGAACAATTCGTCGATCCTCTCTCGCACCCCGTGCTTGCGGCTGTAGCCGCCCATGTCGAGGTTCTCGCGGACCGTCAGCTCGGGAAAGACGTTCGCCACCTGCGGCACGTAGGCAATGCCTTTGCCGACGAGCTGTTCGGCGGGCAGGCCTGTTACGTCGACTCCATTGGCCCGCACCTTGCCGGCGGTGGGCCGGATGAGACCGGCGATCGCTTTCAGCAGGGTCGACTTGCCGGCACCGTTGGGGCCGACGATGGCGGTGATCGCGCCTCGCCGGGCCGCGACGCTGACGCTCTCGATGACGGGAGGTCCGCCGTAGCCGGCGGTGAGATTTTCCACCTCCAGCACGGCACCGGGCTTGAGCTCCTCTCCACGACCCGCTCCCCCGGCGGCAGAGGGAGCGGCGGCGTTATTGCTCACTGTTTCACCATCTCACCCAGGTAGGCGTCAACGACCTCCTGATTCGAACGCAGCGACTCGAACGGCCCCTCGGCGATCACCGTGCCTTGCGCCATGACGATGACGTGCTGGGTCACCCGCTCGATGAACGGCAGGTTGTGCTCGACGACGATGACTGAAGTCCCCGATGCGATGAAGCCTTCGATGGCCAGGGCCATGCGCTCCCCAAGCACGGGGTTCACCCCACCCATCGGCTCGTCCAGGATCACGAGCTCTGGCTGTGCCATGCGAATGCGGGCGAATTCCACAAGGCGTTTCTGGCCCCCGCTCAGGTTGCCCGCGCGTTCGTTGCGGAGCGCGCCGAGGCCGAACTCTTCGAGGATCTCGCGAGCGCGGGCGCGCTCCTCCGCGGACTTCGCTCGCTGCGCACGGCCGAGCTCGACCAGGCCGTTGAAGAAACCCTCGCGCCTTGAGTCCCAGCGGGCCATCACGACGTTCTCGAGGACCGTGAGCCCAGGCCACTCGCGTGGGGCCTGAAACGTTCGGATCAGGCCGAGGCGGGAGATCACGTGTGGCGGAAGGCCTTCGAGCGCCCGCCCTTTGAACACCACGGTCCCGCTGTCGGGCAGCTTGAACCCCGAGATGAGATCGATCGCGGTGCTCTTGCCCGCCCCGTTCGGCCCGATGAGCCCGGTCACCTGTCCCTGCGGAGCCTCGAACGAGCAGCCCTCGACCGCGTAGACCCCGCCGAAGTGTTTCGTGAGCCCTCGCACCGCAAGGGCCGGGTGAGTGGCGGTTGTCGCGTTCAAGCCGTCCTGGGCACGGCTTCCAGCGCCGGGTCGGGATCGACGAATCGCCGCTCTGGCAGCAATCCCTGCGGCCGGAAACGGAGAAAGAGGACGAGGACGAGGCCGATCACCGCGCCGCGGAGCGCGAGCACGATCTGTGGATGACCGGGCACCTCCGGCAGGAAGCGCGTCGATTCCTGGACCAGGAGGCCCATGATCAGAACGCCGAGGACGACGCCCCAGATGTTGCCGCGGCCGCCCACCAGAACCGCTGAGTACAGAACGATCACCTCGACCGGCGACCATGCCGAGGGGTTGAAGGCGCTGAGGTACGCAGCGAAGAGCGCTCCCGCGAAACCGGCGAGAGCCGCGCCCAGCACGTATCCCTTCAGCTTCAACCTGTAGATGTCGCGCCCGAAAGCCGCCGCCGCGCGCTCATCTTCCCTCAGGGTGCGGAGCGCCATGCCGAACCGGCTGCCGGAGACGCGCCACATGAAAAGGAAGACGAGGGCGAAGGCGACAAGGCAGAGCGCCATGAAGAAGTACTGATAGGACTGGTAGTCGAGGCCGAACCAGTCGCCCATCGGGTCGAAGAGACCGGACAGGCCGTTGTAGCCGTCGAACAGGGGCACGTACTGGCCCGCAAGGACGTACATGACGTAGACCGCGCCGAGGGTAACGATCGAGAAATATATGCCGCGCAGGTGGCGGAGCGCGATCAAGCCGACGATCAGCCCGACCGCCATCGCGGTGAGCACGGCGACGACCACGGCCAGCGGATACGGGAGCTGCAGCCCGAGTATGTAATGGGCGGGAGCGGTCGCGGGCCCGATGGTGAGTACCAGCGTCATGTACGCGCCGACCGCGACGTAGCCGTAATAGGCGAGGTCGAAGTCGCCGGACCAGCCCCAGATCACGTTGAGCCCGAGCGCCATGATTCCGAAGATCGCGCCCTCCGTGAGGACGGAGACGAGATAGGCGCTCATTCGAAAACAGTTCTCCGGGCGTTGGTGAACAGACCGCGTGGGCGGACCAGGATCACCACCGCCAGGATCGCGAACGCGAAGGCGAGGTTGTAGCTGGCGCTGATGTAGCCACCCGCGAACTCGAGGATGATGCCGACCAGAATCGCTCCGACCATCGTGCCGAACGCCCTACCGAGGCCGCCGGCGACGGCGGCGGTCAGCGTGATCAGAAAGAATCCGAACCCGAAGTAGGGCGTGAAGGACCCTACGCTCTCGGCGAGCACGAACCCCGCATAGCCGGCGATGAGGCCGGCCAGGACGAAAGTCGCAGCCGCCACCCTCGTGGCGTTGATGCCGGTGACCCGTGCGAGCTCGCGGTTCTGCGACACCGCGCGAAGGGCCTTGCCGAACCTGGTGCGCGAGATGATCAGGTAGAGCACAAAGGTGATGGCGATGGCCGAGACGATGATCTCGACGTCGAGCGGCGTGAGCAGGAATGGTCCGATCTGCCGAGGCGCCCCCGGATCCAGGTTGTAGGCCACGTTGGCCGCGCCGAAGAAGATGACGAGGACGTTCTGGATGATGAAGGACATGCCAAGCGTCGCGATGAAGACGACCGTCGGGCTGGCGCCGTGGCGGATGAAGGGTCCGATCACAGCCGAATGCATCGCCAGAGCGATCAACCCGCCCGCGACCGCGGCGGCGATCGCAGCCGCGATTGCGCTGCCGGTCCGCTGGTGCACCAGATAGGCGGCATACGCACCGACCGTGAGGATCTCGCCGTGCGACACGTTGGCGACATTCGTGACGGCGTATTCGAGGGTGAACGCGACCGCCGAGAGGGCCAGGATCGACGCGGTGACGATCCCGAACCCAAGCGTCAGAAGCGCCTGGTGCACGGCCTACCCCTCGACCGTCTCAGCGAGACCGTGCGATCAGATGGCTCTCTGCCGCCAGGTCACGGCGTCGCCGCTGCGAGGTCGGCCGCCGTCAACACCTGGACCTGGACCTGCTGGCCGCTGGCCACGTCCTGCTGGAAGGCGCCGTATGGCCCGAACACGTTGTGGTACTGGTTGTAGTCGAGCGGGCCGCTCGCGCCCTCGTAGTTGATCTTGGTCCCCGCTTTGATGAGGGCAAGACATGCCGCGTACGTGTAGCACGCGGTGCCGGGCGGGTTGGTCACCGACGTCATCGCCGCGTTGATGTCGGCCCCGGTGATGCTGCTGGCCTTGTCGATCGCGAGCGCCTGGCTGATGACCGAGTCATACGCATAGTTGGCGTTGGCGAGCGGCTGCTGGCTGGCGCCGAACATCGCCGCGAAGTCCTTGTTGAACTCATCCGCCGCTTGGCCGGACACCGAGGTGCCGTAGATGGAGATGAGGTGGGCGTGTGCGACCTGGTAGGTGATGGCCTTCAGGTAATCGTCACCGCCTGTCACGTCCGTCCCGACGAATGGGATCTGCAGGTTGTCGAGCTCCTTGAAGTTGCGGTACAGCACGGCCGCTGTCGCCGCGTCGGTCTGGGTGAAGATCACGTCGGGATTGGTGGCGATGACCTGCTGGACCTGCGTTCGATACGAGGTCTGGTCGGGTGCGATCGTGATGTTGGAGACGATCTTGCCGCCGAGCTTCTGGAACGTGGCGGTGATCGGCGGCGGAAACGTCTGCGCGGCGATGTCCGAGTAGAAGACGAGAGCCGCGTTGCGATATCCCTTGTTGTAGGCGTACAGGGCCATGGCAACACCGAGCTGTGAGTCCGATGGGCTATCCCTCCACAGCCACTGGTTGGTGTTCTTGTCGAACAGGGTGCTGCCACCCTGGAACTGCGTCGGGATCTTGGCCGACATCACGATGGGGGCGACGGCGTTGATCTCCTGGGTCTCCGGGCCGATGATCCCGACGACCTGGTTCGCGGCGAGCAGCTGACGCACCGCGGGCACCGAGTCCGCCTCGTCGCACTGGGTGTCGGCGTGGGTGATGTTCAACTTCTGACCAAGGATGCCGCCGCCATCGTTGACGGCCTTCTGCGCCACCTGGGAACCCTGGAGCATTGCCGCGCCGAGGCTCGAGAGGGTGCCAGTAAAGCAGGACAGCACGCCCATGGTCACGGGGCCGCTGGGCTGCTTGCCTGTCGAGCCTGTGGACGAGGTGGTGCCGCACGCGGCGACCAGGAAGACGGCTGCCGCCGAGCCCGCGAGGAGGCGCGAGGCGCTGGCGCGGCGAATGCTGCTAGCGAGGCTGAGGTGCATGAAACGTCCCTCCCGCGGTCCCAAAAGCGAAGCCGGTTCCGGGCGAGATTAGTCCAGGGTCTGCACGTTGTCAATGGTTGGACCACTGGACCTGTGTGCCTGTTAGACTCGAGTTGGAGTGTCGCGCCCCCGAACCTCCTCGCATCGTCGTGGCCTAGGCGGCCGGGCGCCTACGGCGCTGAAGCCTGCGTCAAGGGGCCCGGCGCCGCGCTTCCTCCCACGCTTTGCGCGGGGGCCCCAGAGGATGCGCTCCTCCTTGCGCCACCCTTTCCTTGGCTCCGGCCGCCGATGCCACGAATCTGCTTCGGATTTCGGGGGCGCGACACTCTGATGGGGGCGCCATCAGCCGCCGCGCTTCGCCCACTCGAACGCAGCCGCCTTTACGAAGACGTCGGCGAGCGGCTTGGCGACTTCGTGCGCGAGTCCGGCATGGCGCCGGGAGACCAGTTTCCCGCCGAGCGCGACCTCGCGCAGAGGCTGCGCGTCAGCCGCACCTCGGTGCGGCAGTCGTTCGTGGTGCTGCAGGCGCTCGGTTTTGTCGATGTCCGCCACGGCGAGGGGGTCTTCCTGCGCAGGACGCGGGGTTTCGGCGACTCGCTGACCAAGCTGCTCGAGCGGCGGCGGCGATTGCCCGACGTGCTCGAAGCGCGAGAAGCCCTCGAGGTCAAGCTGGCGGAGCTGGCGGCGGCCAATTGGGTCAAGACCGATCTGAAGGCCATGAAGGCCGCGCTGGTGCAGATGCAGGCGGAGATCGACGCCGGCGGGCTGGGTACCGAGGGCGATGCCGCCTTTCACCACGCGATCGCTCTCGCCTCGCGCAACGAGATCATCCTGCACCTGATCGATGCGATGGCGGGCGTGATTCAGGAGAGCCGCATCGAGTCGCTCAGCGAGCCCGGGCGCCCGCCACGCTCCCTCGACGCCCACCGGCGAATCCTTGGCGCCGTCGAGGCTCGCAACTCCGAGCTCGCTGCCGATGAGATGCGGCAGCACCTTCGAGTGGTGGCGGACGTGTCGCTGCTGAGGTGGCAGCCGGAAACCTCCGACGATGTCGGCGCCGACACCTAGGGGCCTCGCGGGTCAGCCAGGCACGGCCGCCGTGTGCGACAGGTGCGCCGCGCCCCTCAACCTGCTGCGTGTCTGCACCGCATGCGGGCATCACGCGCCGCTGGCCGCGGCTCAGAGGATCGAGCAGCTCGCCGACCGCGGGACGTTCCAGGAGTACGACCGCCACATCTGGTCGGGCAATCCGATCCACTTCTCGGGCGGCGCGACCAGCTACGAAAAGCAGCTCGCGCAGGCTCAGTCGGCAACAGGGCTTCTCGATGCGGTGGTGACCGGCCGCGCCCAGGTCATGGGGACAGCGGTCGTCCTGGTCGTGTTCGACTTCAGGTTCCTGGGCGGCAGCATGGGCAGCGTCGTCGGCGAGAAGGTCGCCCGCGCCCTGGACACGGGCCGTCGCGAGCGCCTGCCGGTCATCGCGATTTGCTCGTCTGGCGGAGCCCGCATCCAGGAGGGCATGGTGGCCCTGTTTCAGATGGCCAAGACCACCCTGTGCGCCGCGCGATTGCGAGAGCAGGGGGTGCCGCTGCTCACGCTCCTTGCGGATCCGACGATGGGCGGAGTGCTTGCGTCTTTCGGCAGCATGGGCGACGTGATCCTCGCGGAGCCCCACGCCCGCATCTCATTCGTCGGGCCGCGTGTCCACGAGAAGGCGATCGGCGACGTCGCCCCGCCGGGAACCGCCGAATTTGCGTTCTCGCATGGAACCGTCGACGCCATCGTCGAGCGTGAGCGCCTGCGCCCGGTCCTGGGCCATCTCGCCGCCGTCCTTCGCCCGCAGGAAGCGCGTCGCGCCAAGAAGTCGCCGGCGGCGAAGTCCTCGCAATTCGCGGGATCTGCACGGCCGGTGTGGGAGACCGTCGAGCTGGCCAGGCACCCGTCACGGCCGACCGGACGCGAAATCGCTCTGAAAGTGTTCAACGACGTTTTCGAGCTGCATGGGGATCGGAGTGGGGGAGACGACGATTCCATCCTTGCCGGCATCGGGACGCTGCGCGGCAGGCCGGTGGTGGTGGTCGCTCAGGATCGGCATTCGGCCAACGGCGGCCGCACCGGCCCCAGCGGCTATCGCAAGGCACAGCGCGCGTTCACGATTGCGGAGCGGTTCTCGCTGCCTCTCGTCACGCTGGTCGACACGCCCGGCGCCGCCACCGACGCCGAGGCCGAAGCGGGCGGCATCACGGGCGCGGTCGCGGAGTCACTCGCGAGGCTGGGCCGTCTGCGCACGATCGTCATCAACGTCGTCCTCGGCGAGGGCGGGAGCGGTGGCGCGCTCGCGCTTTCGGTCGGCGACCGCCTGCTCATGCTCGAGAACGCGATCTTCTCGGTCATCGGGCCGGAGGCGGCGTCGACGATCCTCTATCACGATGCCGCCCACGCTCATGAGCTTGCCGGTCAGCTGAAGCTGACGGCTCGCGACCTGTATGGACTCCACCTGGTGGATCGGGTCGTGGCCGAGCAGCCGGCCGGGCATGAGGCGCCCGACATAATGGCGACCATGCTGCGTTCTGCCCTGGTCGAGGAGCTGTCTGCCCTGGAACAGATGACGGTCAAGACGATCCTTTCGCGCCGGGAGGCGAAGTTCCGGCACTCGCATGCATTGCGCGGAAGGCTGCAGCTCTTCCTTCGCTCGCCCGGTGCTCGGGGCGAGAACGCCCAGCCGGCCTGATCGGGTGGACCCGATCGCGGCGCCGTCGCCCCTCGCGGGAATCCGGATCCTGGACCTGACCCACGCGCTTGCCGGCCCTTACTGCACGATGCTGCTGGGCGACCTGGGCGCCGATGTCATCAAGGTCGAGCCGCCCTCCGGCGATCACTCGCGACAGTGGGGCCCGCCGTTCATCGATGGAGAGTCGTCCTACTTCCTCTCCGTCAACCGCAACAAACGGAGCGTGGTGCTGGATCTCAAAAGCAAAGCGGGGCACGCCAACGCGGAGGCCATGGCGATGGCGAGCGACGTGGTCGTGGAGAACTTCAAGCCCGGCACCATGGACAGACTCGGCCTCGGCGCGAAAAAGTTGCAGGGCATGAAGCCGGAGCTTGTCTACGCCGCCATCAGCGGCTTCGGCCAAAATCAGCCGACGCTTGCGGGCTATGACCAGATCGCGCAGGGGACCTCGGGGATGATGAGCGTGAACGCGACTCCGGACGGGCCTCCGACCAAGGTCGGCATTCCAATCGGGGACATCGCGGCGGGGATGTTTGCATCGCAGGCGATCCTCGCGTCGCTGGTGGAGCGAGGCAGGACCGGCAAGGGACGCTACATCGACATTGCCCTCAACGATTCACTGCTCGCCCTTTTCACTTACCAGGCGGGTAGGTATTTCGCGACCGGCGAGGTCCCGACCCAGGAAGGCAACCATCACGCGACGATTGCCCCGTACGGCACGTTTGCGGTGAGCGACGGATTTCTCAACGTCGCGGTTGCGACGGACGCTCAGTTCCAGAGATTCTGCGAAGCGATCCGGGCTCCCGAGTTGGCCGATGATCAGAGGTTCGCCACCAATCCCCTGCGCCAGACCGCCAAGCATGAGCTGGCCCGCGTGATCGAAGGCTATCTACGTCGCAGCACCCGCGAAGAGTGGCTGGTGCGATTCGAGCAGTTCGGGATTCCGGCAGGCCCGATCCTCGATATGGAGGAGGCGTTCGCGAGTCCGCTCGCGACAGCACGTGACATGCGGCAGGAGATCCACCACCCTACAGCCCACCTCATCAGCCAGGTGGGCGCTCCCTGGAAGATCGACGGCATGTCCAGCCCGATCCGGCTGCCGCCCCCACTTCTTGGGCAGCACACGGATGAGGTGCTGCGCGAGGTGGCCCGGATGCGGGATCCGAACTTTCGATGACCGCTGAGCACAACCACGAGCAAGCCGGTACGGAGCAAGGCCCCCTTGCCGGCATACGGGTCCTCGAGGTGGGCAACTACATGGCCGCTCCGTTCTGCTGCATGCAGCTGGCCGATCTGGGGGCGGAGGTGATCAAGATCGAAAACCCGGACGGTGGCGATCAGGTCCGGCAGTCCGCGCCGCTCATCGACGGCGAAGGCTCGGCGTTCATGCGCCTCAACCGCAACAAGCGCTCGATCGCGCTCGACTTGAAATCGGAACCGGGCAAAGAGATCTTCCGCAAGCTGGTCGCCACCTCCGACGTCGTCGTCGAGAACCTGCGCCCAGGAACGATGGGCGACCTCCAGCTTGATTACGAGAGGCTTCGCACCATCAATCCCGGTCTTGTCTACGTGGCCGCATCGGGGTGGGGTCAGGACGGCCCGCTCCGAGACCAGCCCGGGATGGACATCATGGCCCAGGCGCGCTCGGGCCTGATGAGCATCACCGGCTTGCCGGGCGGTGACCCGGTCAAGGTCGGGGTGCCCCTGTGCGATCTCGTCTGTGCGCTCTACGGAGCGCTCGCGGCGGTGACGGCGCTGTACGCGCGCCGAGTCAGCGGCGCCGGCCAGTTCATCGACGTATCGCTGCTCGAGGCGGGCGTCTCACTGGCGATCTGGGAGGCGGGCGCCTTCTTTGCGACCGGCGAGGTTCCGAAGCCATCCGGGTCGGCCCATCAGAGCGCGGCGCCATACCAGGCCTTCCGCTCGGCGGACGGCTGGCTGACGATCGGCGCGACGACGAAGTTCAACTGGACGGCACTCTGCCGGACGCTGGGTCTGGAGCGGCTGCAGGACGACAGCCGGTATGCCGACGCGAGCCTCCGTCACCGGAACCGTGAGGAGCTCGCATCGGCGATCGAGGCGGTGACGGTGACCAAGCCGACCGCCCACTGGCTCGCGGCGCTAGGGGACGCCGGGGTCCCGTGCGCACCGATACAGGATTTCGGCCAGGTCTTCACGGATCCGCACCTGCTGGCGAGGCATTACTTCTGGGATGCGCCGCACGCCAAGGTGGGCGTGGTGCGCCAGCTGGGTTCGCCGATGCGCTTCTCGCGGACGCCGGCGCGCCGCGGCATGGCCGGGCCGCTGCTCGGCGAGGATTCGGCGGCGCTCCTGGCCGAGCTGGGTTACGGCCCCGCGGAGGTGAGCACGCTTGTGGAACAGCGCGTGGTCGCCATCCCGACCGGCGAGCCTGCATCGTCGTGAGCCGGCCATCACGAGCCGAAGGTCCGGCCGACGAGGTGCTGATCGAGCAGAAAGGCGCGGTGAGGTGGGTCACCTTCAACCGGCCACAGGCTCGAAACGCGTTGACCTGGAACATGTACGACCGCCTGGTCGACGCGTGCGGGGACATCAACTCCGATCGCTCCGTGCGGGCGGTGGTGTTCACGGGGGCCGGGGGCGAGGCATTCGTGGCCGGCACCGACATCTCGCAGTTTCGAGACTTCAAGACGGAGCAGGACGCGCTCGACTACGAGGCCAAGGGCAACGCCGTCATGAGCAGGATCGAAGCGGTGCGCGTGCCGACCATCGCGGCGATTGCCGGGCCGTGTACGGGCGCGGGCGCCGCCATCGCCAACTGCTGCGATATCCGCATCGGCTCGCCCTCGGCCCGTTATGGATTTCCTATTGCGCGCACGCTCGGCAACTGTCTTTCGATGGCCAACTATGCGAGGGCGGCCTCGCTGCTCGGCATCGCGCGGCTCAAGGACCTGATCATGCGCGCGCGACTGATGGGCGCGTAGGAGATGCTCGCGTGCGGGATGCTGTCGGAGATCACGGCGGACGAGCCCGCGCTTGTACGCAGGGCGCAAGCCCTGGCTGAAGAGATGGCGTCGCTGGCGCCGCTCACGCTGTGGGTGACCAAGGAGGCGCTGCGGCGCCTGCGTGATCGGACGGTGCCAGACAACGCAGACTCCGACCTGATCCTGGCGTGCTATACGTCGCGGGACTTCCGCGAAGGTGTGGAAGCGTTTCTCACCAAACGCAA
>DATINX010000123.1:0-3479 GCA_035473835.1 Candidatus Dormiibacterota bacterium
ATGACGACGACCGTCTGCGCGCGGGCCACAGCTGCCGAGCCCATCGTGTTCAAGACGGTCATGACGAGGATGACCAGGACTGCAAACACCTTGGCCCAGCCCGCATTGCCGCCGGCAAACGCCCCGCTTGCGTAGCTGCCGAAAGAGACCGCCACCATGGCGGTGATGATCGTGTTGGCCACGAGCAGGTTCCAGGCGACGATCCCGGTGACGTGCCCGTTGCCGAAACCGCGGACGACGTACTCGACGAAGCCTCCCGCGGCGGGATAGCGCGCGCCGAACTTGGCGAAGGAGTAGCCCTGCAGCAGGGCGACGCCGCCCGCGAAGAGGAACGACAGCCAGACGGCCGCGCCGGCGACCTCGCCGGCCACGCCAAGCAGCGAGAAGATGCCGGCGCCGACCATCGATGCGATGCCGATGAAGGCGGCCTGCCAGACGCTTATCTTCCTGGTCGGCGCGGAAGAGCTCATTCGACCGTTGGGCGTCCCGGCACCGGCGCGGCCGGCTGCATGCCCACACCCTCCCTAGGAAGCCGCTCGACGCCGATGCCGGTGAAGCCGAACAAGAGCGCCACCAACGGGTTGGCGATGTTGAAGAAAGCGTACGGCAGGTACTCGATAGTCGGCACGCCGAGTACGCCGGACATGTACGCGCCGCAGCTGTTCCAGGGCACCAGCGGCGAGGTCACGGTGCCCGAGTCCTCCACCGTGCGCGAGAGCATCCGCGGCGCGAGCCCACCACGCGCGAAGGCCTTCCTGTAGGCACGACTGGGAAGCACGTCGGCCACGTATTGGTCTCCGGCGACAAGGTTCAACCCGAAGCATGTCCCGACCACAGTGGCGATCAGCCAACCGGACGTCTTCGCGCGCGCGACGATCGGTGAGATCAGCCGGTCGAGGAAACCCGCCGCCTCCATGATCGCCGCGAAGCTGAGCGCTCCGAAGATGAGCCATACCGTCGTCAGCATGGTCACCATGCCGCCTCTCGAGAAAAGGGTGTCGATGGTCATGTTGCCGGTCTTCAGGACGAAACCCTCCCCCATCGCCTTGTAGGCAGCCTCGATGGTGTTCAGCACCACGTTCTGATCGGGCTTGCCCACGAAGTGCTGCACGATCTGCGGCTGCACGAACGGCGCGTATGCGCACGAGAAGATGGCTGTGCCGAAGATGGCAATGAAAGGCGGAACGCGGAGGATCGACAGGACGATCAACAGCAGGAGCGGCACCAGACACCAAGGAGAGATGTTGAAGACACCGGCCAGCGCCTCCTCGGCCTTCTTCGTCGCCTCTTCGGTCGAGCCAGTCTCGGCGTTGAGCCCCATCACCAGGAAGATCCCCAGGGCGATCACGAACGATGGGACCACGGTTCGGACCATGCCGCGGATGTGCTGCTGGACGGTGACCCCGCCCACGATAGACGGCACCAGGACCGTCGTTTCGGACAGGGGCGACATCTTGTCGCCCAAATAGGCACCGGAGATCACCGCTCCAGCGGCGGCGGCCGGGGATATGTGGAGCACATCGGCGATGGCGACGAAGGCGACGCCCAGCGTGCCTGCCGTGGTCCACGAGCTGCCGGTGACCGCCCCCACGACCGCGCAGATGACCGCGACGGCGACGAAGAAGATCGTCGGGTTCAGGAGGTGCAGGCCGTATGACACGACCGTGGGAATGGTTCCGGAAAGGTTCCAGGCTCCGATCAAAGCGCCGACCGCGAGCAGGATGAACACCGCACCGAGGGCAGAAGTCACACCACCGATCGCGGCGTCGCGCACCGACGCGACGGTGTATCCGTTCTTGAAGGCGACCAGGCCGGCGAAGACGGCGCTGGTCAGCAGCGCGATCTGGAGCGGGCCGTTCGCCGCGTCGACGCCGAACAGCACGATCGTCAGCGCGATCAGGACGGTGAGTACGACGACCGGGGCGATAGCGTCCAGGAGCGTGGGCGGCCGCTGACGTCCGGTGTCGGGTCGGGGCGGCTCAGCCACCGGTGACGACGGGCCGCTTCGGCCGCTCAGCCGCGAGCGCGGCCGCGGGCGCCGGCGCGGCCGCCTGCTCGGGCCGGCGTCGCAGGAAGAACTTCCAGACCTCCGCCAGCACGATGACGGAAGCGCCGACGCCGATACAGATCGCCCACTCGCTCAGGCTCAGGCTCGTGGTCTTGAGGAACGACTGGAACAGCCGCAGCTCGGTCGCGACGATGATGGTCGCCGCGGAGAGCAGCGTGGTCTTGATCAGGGCTGGGTTGCGCAGGATTTGCGCGCCGAACACCGACGCGCGCTCGTCGGCGGCTTCGAGACCCAAGACCATGCAGAAGATCGAGAAGGCTGTCACGCCCATCGAGCGGGCGTGCTCGACGCTCGACGAGGTCCTTTCCGCGAAATAGATCAGCAGCAGCGTGCCCACCGCCCCCCACAGGCCCATCGCCACGACCTGGATCAACCGGCCGCGAGGCAGGAGTGGCTCCTTGGCCGAACGCGGCTTCCGCTGCATCAGCCCTGGCGCAGGCTCCCCGAAGCCGAGTCCGATCGCCTGGAAGACGTTGACGGTGAAGTTGATCCACAGCGTCTGCAGGGGCAGGAAAGGAGTGCCACCGGCGATGTTGAAGATGCCGGCGCCGAGGAAGGTGAAGATGAAACCGAAAAGAGTCCCCATCTGGTATCGCACGTAGCGCAGAAGGTTGTCGTAGATCGCGCGGCCCAGCTCGACCGCCTTGACGATGGTGGCGAAGTTGTCATCGGTGAGGATCATGACCGCGGCCTCCTTGGAGACCTCGGTTCCGGTGATGCCCATCGCGACGCCGATGTCAGCGCGCTTCAATGCCGGGGCGTCGTTCACCCCGTCTCCGGTCATCGCGACGATGTCGTCTTTCTTCTTCAGGATATCGACCAGGCGCACCTTGTGCTCCGGTGCGACACGGGCGATGACGCCGATTCCGTCTATCTGCTTAACCGCGTCCGCGTCGCTCATCGCCGCGAACTCCGCGCCCGTGATCGCGCGGCCGGTTATGCCCAGCCGAGCCGCGATCGACTCGGCGGTGATGGCATGGTCTCCAGTGATCATGCGGACCTGGATCCCGGCCGCCTTTGCCTGCTCGATCGAGGCCTTGGCCTCCACCCGAGGCGGGTCCATGATCCCGACTATCGCCAGCAGGGTCAAACCCTGGACCTTGCCCAGCAAGTCCGCGTTGGGGTCGAACGTCTCCGGGTTGAAGTCGCGGCGGGCGGTCGCCATCACCCGCAGGCCGTCCTTCGCGAGCTCCTCGTTGGCTGCGAGATAGCGGGCGCGGATGGTTTCCACCGGCACCGTGGCGCCATCGGGCCCAAACGCGTCCGCCGCCCGCTCGAGGAGTTGATCGGGCGCGCCCTTGACGTAGCAGCGCACTACCGGCTTTCCGCCATCGTCGGTCACCCTGTGGAAGCTGGCCATGAGCTTGTAGGCGGCGTCGAACGGAACCTCTGCTATACGTGGGTAAGCCTT
>DATINX010000124.1:0-2370 GCA_035473835.1 Candidatus Dormiibacterota bacterium
GGCAGCACCGTGTGGCAGATGCCTCCCTGCCCCACCTCGAAATACCACTTGACGCCCATCTGGTGCGAGAACTCGCGTGTAAGGCGCCCGAGGGTTGCGCTGGCGGCGTCCTTGGCGGGCTGGAAATGGTCCTGGGTCACAGCCACGCGGTCCGGGTCCCAGATCTTCTCCGCCCCCATCTGCTCCCGCATGATCTTGCCCGCCGGCGGGATGGTGAGGTCATGGCCCATGGCGAAGTCGACCTTGGCCAGGATCAGGTCGCCGGGGCGGACTGAATCGCGGTCGCTCGCTCGGGCGAGGATCTTCTCGGTCATCGTCATGCCCATGTGCGGTGCCACTAATCCTTCAGCCTCTTGACGATCGCGTCGCCGGCTTGCGACGTCGACAGGTCGCCGCCGATGTCACGCGTACACTCGCGAGCTCGAATGGCTGATTCGACCGCACCCTCGATCGCGTCTGCCATGTGTGAGTCACCCAGATGCCTCACCATCATAGCCCCGCTCAAAATCGCCCCGACCGGGTTCACGAGGCCCCTGCCCGCGATGTCCGGGGCGGTTCCATGGACAGGCTCGAAGAGGCCGCGCCCGCTCAACGGGTTGATGTTGCCCGATGGCGCGATCCCCATGCCGCCGACCAGCTCGGCGGTGAGGTCGGAGAGGATGTCCCCGAACAGGTTGCCCGTGACGATGACGTCGAACTGGCTCGGGTCCTTGACGAGCTGCATGGCGGCCGCGTCAACGAGGAGGTGGCGAGTCTTCACCTTCGGATGAGAGCCGGCGGCGGCCTTCCAGCGCTCCTGCCAGAGCCCGCCCGCGAACGTCATCGCGTTGGACTTGTCCACCATGACGACTTCGCGCTTTGCGATCTGGAAGGCGTGCTCGATGATGCGCGTCACGCCCAGGTGAGTGTTGACGTCTTCCTGGGTCGCGATCTCGTCCTTGGTGCCCTTCTTGAAGCGCCCGCCCATGCCGACATAGAGGCCCTCGGTGTTCTCTCGCACGATTAGGAGGTTCGTTGGCCGCCGGTCCTCGCGCCGCAGCGGCGACAGGCGGTCGTCGTAGAGCTTGGCCGGGCGCAGGTTGACATAGAGGTCGAGCTCGAAGCGCAGCCGCAGCAGGACTCCGGCAAGATATGCCGGGTCTTCAACTCGCGGGTCGCCGACTGCGCCGAACAGGATGGAATCAGCGGCCGCGACGTGCGTCCAGACGGCGGCGGGGATGGCGACACCCGTGCGCATGTAGGAGTCGGCGTTGACGTCGAACTCTTCGAACTCGAAGTCGCCGCCTGCTGCGCGGAGAACCTTGATCGCCTCGGGCACGACCTCTTTCCCCGCTCCATCGCAGGGCAGGACCGCGATGTGTTTAGGCAGGACTGGCCTCCCGCTCGCGGAGCTTGTAGCGCTGGATCTTGCCGGTCACGGTTTTCGGCAGCTCGGCGACGAACTCGATCACGTGCGGGTACTGGTAGCGCTGCAGCTTTGACTTGCAGTGCTCCTGGAGGGCGGCCACGAGCGCATCGTCACCGGTCGATCCCTTGGCGATGACGAAGGCTTTGATCTTCGTAAACCCGCCGATCTCGATGCCGACCACCGCACTCTCGGCGACGGACGGATGCTCGAGCAGCACAGACTCGATCTCGATCGGTGAAGCCCACAGCCCGCCCACCTTGATCATGTCGTCGGAACGGCCTTCATACCAGTAGTAACCATCCGGGTCCACGCGGTAGCGATCGCCGGTGAAGAACCATTCGCCGAGGATCGACCGCTTTGACTTCTCGTGCTGGGCCCAGTAGAGCGCGAGCGCGCTGTCGCCCTTGACGTACAGATCGCCGGCTTCCCCATCCGGCACCGGCTTCGCTTCGTCATCGAGGATTTTCAGCTCGTAGCCCGGAACCGGCTTGCCGCTCGAACCTGGCCGCACGTCATCAAGTCGGTTGGAGCAGTAGATATGGAGCATCTCCGTCGACCCGACCCCGTCGAGGATCGTCAGGTTGTAGGCGTCCTTCCAGCGGCGCCATACCTCGGCGGGCAGCGATTCTGCTGCAGCTACGCAGTGGCGAATCGACGAGAGATCGCGTTCGCGCGAGCCGTCGAAGTTGAGAATCGCGTTGTACAGCGTCGGCGCCGAGAAGAAGAGAGTCGGCCGGCGCCTCTCGATCGTTTCCAGCACCGTCGCCGGCGTATGCCTCCCGCCATGCAGGACCGTGGACGCGCCGACCCAGTACGGCATAGTCAGGTTGTTGCCGAAGCCGTAGGCGTGGAAAAGGCCGGTCGTCGAGAAGGTCGTGTCGCTCTCATTGATGCCAAGAACCTGCTCGCCGTACGTGACGCATGTCAAAGGAATGTCGTGTTGAAGGTGAACGACGGCCTTC
>DATINX010000125.1:0-3024 GCA_035473835.1 Candidatus Dormiibacterota bacterium
GTCAATCCTTTGCAGTTGATCTGGAGCGCCTGCGCCGAAGGCTGTCGCCGGCGAGATCGATCCGGTGAGCGTTGTGAACGAGGCGGTCGAGGATGGCGTCGGCATAAGTCGGGTCGCCAATGAAGGCGTGCCATTTGTCGACCGGGATCTGGCTGGTGAGAATGGTCGAGCGGCGTCCATGGCGTTCCTCGAGGATCTCGTAGAGGTCACGCCGGGCGCCGGCGTCGAGCGGTTCGAGGCCCCAATCGTCGAGGATGAGGAGCTGGACGCCGGTGAGACCGCGCAGGATGCGGGCATAGCGGCCGTCACCGCGGGCGAGCGCGAGTTCGGGGAAGAGCTTGGGAACCCGCTGATAGAGAACAGAGCGGTTGTCGCGGCAAGCCTTGTGACCGAGGCCACAAGCAAGCCAAGATTTGCCCACGCCGGTCGAAGCAGCGTCATACTGCCGGGTGTCCGGCGATTGAGGTTCGGATCCTCTATCCGTTTCACCCGCGCAGCGGTGAAACCGTCGCGGTAGTCGGTGCGAAGCGTCACGCCGGCATAGCGCACTTCATTATCCGGCAGCCTGATCTCACGCTGGCGCTGCTGCCGGCGTGGATGACCGAGGCAAGTCGACGCGCACAGGCGGTTGTCGTCCAGCCACGGCTTTCGGTCGAACGCCTGGCGGATTTGCGCGCACTGGTCGACGCGCTCATGGCCTCATGCATTGGGGATCCACCCCCTTGCAACGGAGCCAGCAATGTGGAGCGCGCGACGCCGTCAGAGAGACTTATTCGACGAGAAGCCGCCGGTGGCGGAGCTTCGGCCCGACCTGCGGAACAAATTGGCGCTATTGCTGCAGACGCTCCTGGCGGAGGCGGCCGGCGTCCAGCAGCGCCGAGCCGAATCGGAGGATCGCGACGGCGGGAAGATCGGCGATGACCAGCATCACGCCTGACCACCTCGCCCGTGGCGCCTTTATTTACGTTCGCCAGTCGACCAGCGACCAGCTGCTGCATAATCACGAAAGCCGGCGCCGCCAGTACGGGCTCGTCGATCGCGCCCGTGCCCTGGGCTGGACCACCGTCGAGGTGATCGATGATGATCTCGGCCGGTCCGGTTCCGGCATCTCCCGTCCCGGCTTCGAGAAGCTGCTGGCGGCAATTTGCGAGGGTCGGGTCGGTGCGGTCGTCTCGATCGAAGCCTCGCGGCTCGCCCGCAACGGGCGCGACTGGCATACCTTGCTCGAGTTCTGCGGCCTGGTCGGCACGGTGATCGTCGATGAGGATGGCGTCTATGATCCGCGGCATCCGAATGATCGCCTGCTCCTCGGCATGAAGGGGACGATGAGCGAGATGGAGTTGTCGCTGTTTCGCCAGCGCTCGCTCGAAGCACTGAAGCAGAAGGCGCGGCGCGGCGAGTTGTTCCTGACCGTGGCGATCGGCTACCTGAAAACGTCGCACGATCGCATTGAGAAGGACCCTGATCGACGCGTCCAGGAGGCGATCATGCTCGCCTTCAATAAATTCGCCGAACTGCAGACGGTGCGGCAGGTTCATCTGTGGATGCGACAGGAGCGCCTGCCGTTGCCGGCGACCGAATACGGTCCGGAAGGCCGCAAGGTGGTCTGGAAGCTGCCGGTCTACAACACGCTGCACCACCTGCTGACCAACCCCATCTACGCCGGCGCTTACGTCTTCGGACGTACCGGCAGCCGCATCACCCTCGAAGCCGGGCGCAAGCGGATCGCACGCGGCTTCCGCAGGGATCGCAGCAGCTGGGAGGTTTTGATCCCCGACCATCACGAGGGCTACATTAGCTGGGCGGAGTTCGAGAGGAACCAGCGCCTGATCGCTGACAATGCCAATGGCAAGAGCTTCATGAGCCGCGGCTCGATCCGGCGCGGCGAGGCGTTGCTGGCCGGCCTTCTGCGCTGCGGGCATTGCGGTCGCAAGCTGCACGTCGCCTACAGCGGCGAGAACGGGAGTTCGGGCCGCTATCACTGCCGGGGCGGTCATCTCAACCACGGCAGCGCTCCCTGCATCTCGTTCGGCGGCATGCGGATCGACCGCGCCGTCGGTGCCGAGGTGATCGAACGCCTGCAGCCGCTCGGCATCGAAGCGGCACTCGGCGCCCTGGAAGCACAGCGCGCAGAGAACGCGGAGAAGCGGCGTCAGGTGGAATTGGCAATCGAGCAGGCCCGCTACGAGGCCGCCCGGGCACGTCGACAATATGATGCAGTCGACCCCGACAACCGTCTGGTCGCCGCCGAGCTGGAGCAACGCTGGAATGAGCGCCTGCTCGCGGTGCGCGCTCTCGAAGACGACCGGGATGCGCTGGCCGTAAGCCCGAAAACGATGCTCACCGAGGCCGAGCGCCAGCGCCTGCTCGACCTCGGCGCCGACGTTGAGGCCGCCTGGAACAGCTCCGGTGCGACGCCGGCAACCCGAAAGCGGATCATCCGCACCCTGATCGAGGAGATCATCGTGCGGGTCGAGGATGACGCGCTCGACCTGGTGATCCGATGGACCGGCGGCGACCACACTTCCTTGCGCGTGCGCAAGAACCGCGCCGGCCAGCATCGCTGGGGAACCGATGCCGACGTCGTCGAGCTCGTCACCGCGCTCGCCCGGCAGCTGCCGGACAAGGCGATTGCGTCGATCCTCAATCGCGCCGGCAAGACGACTGGGCGCGGCAACGGCTGGACCCGTTCCCGGGTCTGTATCGTGCGCAATCACCGTGGCATCCCGCCTTACCGCGAGGGCGAACGTGCCGAACGCGGCGAGGTCACGCTGGAGGAAGCCGCTGGTGTTCTCAATGTCAGCGAAGCAACGGTGCGTCGGCTCATAAAGGAGAAAGTCCTACCGGCCACCCAGCACTGCAAGGGCGCCCCCTGGGTGATCCGGGCCGATGATCTCGACAATGCAACGGTCAAGCAAACCGCCGATGCACGCCGTCAGCGGCGTCCGCCGTCCGAGGATCAGCGGCAAAACACCTTGGCGTTATAATGTGATAGCGAGATGGGCATCATGAAGCGGGATCGGT
>DATINX010000126.1:0-2176 GCA_035473835.1 Candidatus Dormiibacterota bacterium
AGATGGAGGCCAATGCCGAGGACATCCTGGTCACCGCGGCCAGGGAGCTCGACCCCGATCGCTTCCGCAGTGTGACCGCGCACCTACTGCACTGTCTGCAGCCGGATGGTTTTCTCGCCGATGCCAATGAGGCGCATGAGAGGCGCTTCCTTTATCTGAGCCAGACCTTTGGTGGCGTCTTCTACCTGAATGGCCGCCTCGACGCCGAGGGTGGCGCCACCCTGCAGACGGCGCTGGATTCGATCATGGGTCCGCCCGCTCACCACGACGAGCGCACGCCGGCGCAGCGCAGAGCGGATGCGGCGGTGGAGATGGGCCGGCGCCTACTGGATGGCGGGACGCTGCCCGAAGTCGGCGGCCAGAAGCCGCACCTGGTGGTCAACGTCGACATGTCGACCCTGACCAAGGAGCCGGGCGCGCGGGCGGCGGAGCTCGAGTGGGCGCAACCGATACCCGCCGAGACCGCGCGCCGGCTGGCTTGCGACGCGGCGATCACTCCCATCGTCAACGGCGAGGCCGACCACACCAGCCGGGCGGTGCCAGGTCCCAGGCGACATGCGCTGGTGGCCAGAGACAAGGGCTGCCGGATGCCGGGTTGCGACATGCCGGCAGCCTGGACGGATGCCCATCACCTCAAGCATTGGGCGGATGGCGGGTCCAGCACGCTCGAAAACCTGGTCCTGCTCTGCCGCCGCCATCATCGCCAGGTCCATGAAGAAGGCTGGACGCTGGAGCTGCATCCGAATCGCGAACTGGTGGCGGTCCCGCCCTAGTCGTTCAGCGAGTTGATCGCCGGTCAGGCGTCGGTAGTGGCTGCCTCCAGGAGGGATGCGAACTTGCGCTGCGCCGCCGCTCTGCGTGTCGGGACGTGCTCGCGGGGCCACGTGCCTTTCGGCGCCTGGTAGCCCGCCAGGATCTGTCGCGCCACCGAGACGCGATGGACCTCGTCGGGTCCGTCGTACATGCGCGCGGCCCGCGCGTGGCGGTACATCTCCTCCAGGGGCATGTCGGACGAGTAGCCCAGCGAGCCGTGGATCTGGATGGCGCGGTCGATCACGTCGTGGAGCACCTTCGCGCCAAAGAATTTGATCAGCGAGATCTCTTTGCGCGCGGCCGCTGCGCCTTGCGTGTCGATCACCCAGGCGGCGTGCAGGGTCATCAAGCGCGCGGCCTGCATTTCCGCCGCCGAATCGGCGATCCAGTTCTGCACCGTCTCGTGGCCCGCCAGCTTCTTTCCGAAGGCTTCGCGCTGCAGCGAACGCTCGCACAGCATGTCGAACGCGCGCCGCGCCTGACCCAGCCATCGCATGCAGTGGTGGATGCGGCCTGGCCCCAGCCGTGCCTGCGCAATGAGAAAGCCCTGGCCGCGCTCACCGATGAGATTGTCCTTGGGCACGCGCACGTCTTCATAAAGGATCTCGGAATGGCCGTATCCGAACCGCTCGTGTTCACCCGCCATGGTCGGGATGTTGCGCAGCTTCTTCAGGCCGCGAGCGTCGCCCGGCACGAGGATCATCGACGCCCGCTCGTAGGCATCGGCTTGCGGCTCCGTCACGACCATCGCGATCAGGAAGTCGGCGATCATGCCATTCGACGTGAACCATTTGTGGCCGTTGATGACCCACTCGTCGCCATCCAGCACGGCGGTGGTCGAAAGCATTGTCGGGTCGGAGCCGGCGTTGTTCGGTTCCGTCATCGAGAACGCGGACCGTATCTGGCCGTCGAGCAGCGGGCGGAGCCAGCGTTTCTTCTGCTCATCAGTGCCGAAGTGGGCCAGCACCTCCGAGTTGCCCGAGTCGGGTGCCTGATTGCCAAAGATGATCGGCGCCCAAACGGAAGCGCCCTCGATCTCGTGCATCAGCCCGAGCTTCACCTGCCCATAGCCCTGGCCTCCAAGCTCGGGCGGCAGATGGGTGGCCCACAGCTTCTGCCTCTTCACCTCGGCCTGCAGCGGCCGGATCGCTCGCATGAAGCCGGCCTCGTCGGTGTCCAGCACCTCGAGCGGGTAGACCTCCTCGCGCACGAAATCGCGCATCCACGCGAGCTTTTTTTCAAACTCCGGCTCGGTCGAGAAATCCCAGCCCATGCTTCTCTCCTAGGCGCCGCGGTCGAACACGGCAATGCCCTCGTCGATCATGCCGGTGATCGTATCCGTCAGCCCTTCGTACATGGGGTC
>DATINX010000127.1:0-4136 GCA_035473835.1 Candidatus Dormiibacterota bacterium
CCCGCGGGCGCGCCTGACGTAGGCCACGCTGACAGCAGTGCTCAGGCCGACCACCAGGAGACTGGCGAAGAGTAGGAGCGGCGGCGCCTAGCCCTTTTTCGGCGGGTACACGAGCTCCGGGCCCCAATCACTGCCGCGACCTTCGGGCGTGGTGTCAAAGACCGACCACAGCGGCCACATGAAGTCGACGTGGCGCGCATCCTCCCCTGGGTCGTGCGGGACCAGAAAAAGCTCACTGCTCCACGTGTGATGGATCTTCCCGTCCCGGCGCGCGAAGACCGTTGCCATTGGCAGCTGCCCGCCTTCAGGCCCCTCGGCGAGGTAGTCGCTGTTGTATGTGTTGTGGGCCGACGAAAGCAGGCGGGGGTGGCTCCAGCCTCGCGCCTTCGCATGCCCGCGAAACTGCTCGATGGACGGCTTGGCGACCACGGCGAAGTTGATCTGCTGAACGATGTGCTGCGTAGCTCCGTCGATCGCGTCGATGATGGCGGTGCACGACGGGCAGCCTTGCTCGAGGGGCAGCCCGGCCTGGCCCGGGATGAACATGTGGCTGTAGAGGAACAGCGTGTCCTTCCCGTCTTCGAAGAGCTCAGATAGACGCACCGATCGAGCGGAGTTGGCGCGATCGTCCCACTCCTCGAATGTGTAGTCGGTCGGCACGACTCCGCCCAGCGGCAATCTGCGCCGCTGAGCGGCCACCTTCTCGATGTGGCGTCGGAGCTCGATCTCCGACTTCAGAAGCTCGTCGCGTGCCTGGCGATATTCTTCGGTCTCACCGGAAAGCGCGCATCGTGCATCGTCTTCGTTCCTCTGGATGACGCCATGACTGCCTCCTTTTGCTAGTAGCGGACGCCGTGTTCGACGTAGAACTGACACGAGAAGTGTCAAGCAGGCGGCTCAGCAGCTACAGCCACGAGATCTCCACCGGCCGCTCTAGGAATCGATCCAGGCAGCGGCCCGCCTCTTCGACCGCGGCCTTCTCGCGAGATTGAAAGCGGTCGAGGGCACGAATCTCCACCCGCACACGATCCCGTGCGAGCGAACGCCGCCACGCGCCGCGCACCCGGCCGCCGACAGTGACCACGTTGGACAGGACGCTGCCGAATGAAAATAACGAGGGTTCCCACTTGCGGTCGGAGTGGATCATCGCGGCTCGATCCCGATAGCCGACCGTGTACTCGTCGAAGTTGGGCAGCAGGTGTGCCACAGCGGCTGCGCTCACCGAAGCGCCCGCAGCGGCGTCGAACCAGTAATCCGTGCCGTCGATCGTGTCGTGCGCGAGCGCCGCGCCCGCGAGCTCGATGCCGACGCGGGCATCGGCGACGGTCAGGCCCGACCACCATGTGAAGTCCTGGACCTGGGCCGGGCCGTGGCTCCGGAAGTAACGGCGGGTAAGCTCGGCGAGCGCCCCCGCGCGATCCAGGACCGGCGCCTTGGGCACGCGCTCCTCCAGCAGCGCATAGGTGAACTGCTTGCCGCGCCGCGGCCCGCTGACGATCAAGCCGTCGAGCTCGGCGCGCATCAAGAGATGTGGCAGGCGCTGGCCTTCGGGTGAGATGCCTGCCGCGACGAGGACGTCGCCCAGCTCGGTGCGAGTCATGTGACGGCCGCCTTTGAGCGCGGCCGCAAATGCCCCAGCCGCCCGCTCGGCCACCGTATCGTCGAGGCCCAGGTTGCGGTAGCGGGCGACCAGGCCGGCGCGGATCCTGGGACCGGTGAGCTTCAGCAACCAGCGAACGTCATTGGGCAGCACGAAATGCCATGTGGGCCGCATGACGTGCGTCCGCAAAATGTCGCCTGAATCGAAAAGGCGGTCGATCGCCGCATCGGTCACGTCCCGGCTGCGCTGGCCGATGCCCCACTTGCCGGCGCCATAGTCCTGCGACTGCACGGCGCCCATCCACCTCACTACGCTGACAATGGACTCCAGGGGCGCGCCTGTAAGGCGTTGGGCGTGCAAGCGGCGGGCCGCGATGTTGGTCACAGGACCTCCGTTCATGATCAGGCAGGGTAGGTGTTTCTCAACACCGACATGGCAGGCCAACGTTCGACTCGAGAATCCCGCCTGGCTGCCTGACCTTCTCGGCTTCTCCCGCTAGCGACCAGGCGCACCCGAGGGCGCCAGTTTTTTTGCGGCGGCTAGTACGGGTGCGCCGCGTGGTGTTCGACGTTCCTAATAGAGAGGACATCCAAAACTCGAGCACAGGCACGACCTATGCTGGGAAGGGGAGGGATCTGGGGCCGTGGGTGGAGCATTTGGTATTGGTCGCGGAACGAGGCGGCACGCCGGCGATGGGCCCGCGTCTGTCAGACGATCGAAGTACGGCGGCCGCCTGCTGATGAGCTGGGTCGGTTTGCTCGGCGTGGCGCAGATGGCCGACGTAATCACCACTGAGGCGGACCGCGTTCGGGGCGGTGTCGAAACCAACCAGTTCGCCGCGTTCATCCTCCAGGTCGGCGGGCCAGGGCTGTTCATGCTGCTCAAACTGGGCGTCGTGCTCGGCATGGCGATCGCGGCGTCCATTGCCCTGAGATACCGGCGGAATCACCCAGGCGAACGAGCCGAGCGATGCCTGGATATAGTCGCCCGCACCCTGCAGGGCTCGGTGGTTCTGCTTACGGTGACCGTGATCGGCAACGCCCATGTCGCAGCACAGATCGTCGCGTCAGCCACCGGAAGCAGCTGACTCCGACCCGGATCGCTTACTTCTTCTGGGCGGCGGCTATGGCCCCTCTGCGACCGTAGAGCATTGTTTCTGCGCGCTCTGAAGGGCTTGCACGTCGGCAGTCTCGAACGCACCGAAGTGCGTGAAGCGATAAATGCCGTCGATGACCTCGCTGCGTTGGTTGTCCTTGTAACCCTTGAGGGCTGTTTGGAGCCCACCTTCCATGAATGCCAGATCGCCTTGGAACTTTTTCAACGGGGCCGCGATGCACACTGGGATGGTCCCGTGGTCGATCACCAAAAGTAAGTTTTTCATCGGCGGATCGCTGACGTTGATCGCGTCAAAGCAGCTGTTGGACATGATCCCGTTGCAGACCAGCATCGCCGGCCGAGTTTGGTCGAAAGCATCCAGCGCCGGGGCGAGCGAGGAACTCAGGAACTGGTCGGCACGGCCGTACTGAGAGCGTGGATAAGTAGGCGATGGCGATGCCCTGGGAGTCGGACTTGCGCTGGCTGTTTGTGCTCCGAAGGGCAGTTGGATGAAGTTCATCGAGTTGAGGATCATCATGCCGACTACCAAAACGACCAAGGCTCCGCCGACGTACAGGTATGTCGTGATACCGCTGCGCGCGGGCTGGTTCCAGAGTGGCGCCTCCGGGTCGGCAACCTCAGGGGGCGTGTAGGAGTAATCGATCGCCGGGTCCTGGGCCGGCACCGGCTGCACGGCCACCGCGACGGGTTCCTCCGGCACCTCGATCGAGGTGTAGGCGGCGAAGACTCCCCTGTGAGCGGGTTCGGCGACCCCGGCGATGGGCCGCCATTTGGCGCCATCCCAGACCCATTGGCCGTCGGGCGACAGCTGGGGCGGCTGCTGCGGAGGACCGGCTTCGACGCTCACGAGTCGTCAGCCTAGGGCCCGTATTCGCGGCCCCTTCAAATTACTGGGTTAAGTTTTGTTAAGTCGATGTCCCCATCGCGTCCGGATCGCCGGCGGCACCGTCGAGGAGGACCTCGACGAGGGGGCTCTGGCGCACCATCCTGTCCAGGTCCTTGCGCTTCCAGAAGGTCGCTATGGGGGCCAGCACCTTCCTCCGCTCGCTGTCGTCCTCGATGATGCGGGCTCTGGCCGGTAGGTCGGCTTTCACGGCACCTTTCAGATGGAACGTGAACGCTGGTTGCGCCTCGAGGTTGGCCAGCCAGCTTCGACGCCGCTCAAAGGGCATCCCGCTGATGTAGATCCGGCCGCCGATATTGTGAAAAACGATCTCCAACCGGCGTGGTCGCCCGGTCCGCCGTCCGATCGTGGTGATGTCGATCACCCCACCCCGAACGAGCGCCGCCCTCACCTTCTCGTCGAGCTTCACCCTCGTTACTGCTTGCAGTTCCAGCTGCCGGTCATCTGCAGGCCGTCCTTGCCGGTGGTGGCGTTGGTCAATGTGGCGTCAACCGTCCCGGATTGCTGGCCGCGATC
>DATINX010000128.1:0-1737 GCA_035473835.1 Candidatus Dormiibacterota bacterium
GCTGCCGGCAAGGAGGCAGCGACCAGTGCCTAAGCTCAAGACCCGCAAGGGTTTCGCCAAGCGGATCAGGGTCACCAAGAACGGCAAGCTCATGCGCGCCAGCTCGTGGAAGAGCCACCTGCTCGAGCACAAGTCGAAGAAGCGGAAGCGCAAGTACCACAAGGCCCAAGACGTGGACCACAGCGACCGCAAGACCGTCCGCCGGGCGCTGGGGATCTAGATGGCACGCATCAAGCGGGGCGTCCCCGCCCATCGCCGTCACAAGGCGATCCTCGACAGGGCCAAAGGCTTTCGTCTGTCCAAGAAGCTGCTCTTCCGCCCCGCGAACGAAGCGGTTCTGCACGCGCTCGCATACGCGTACCGCGACCGCCGCCGCCGCAAGAGGGAGATGCGCCAGCTCTGGATCGCTCGCATCAACGCTGCCTCGAGACAATCGGGACTTCCCTACAACAAGCTCATGCACGGCCTTCGCCAGGCCGGAGTGGAGATCGACCGCAAAGTGCTGGCTGACCTGGCCGTGCGCGACAGCGGTTCCTTTGCCCGGCTGGTGGAGGTTGCGAAAAACTCCCTCTGACCAGCAGCTGATCAGCAGCCCGGATAACGATGTCGTCCGCCGCTTGCGGCGTCTCGCCACCCGGCGCGAGCCAGGCCACGTCCTCCTGGAAGGTCCGCGCGTGCTCGCGGAAGCCGAGATGGCGGGTCTCAAGCTCGACCTGGTGGCCGTTCGCGAGGGGGACGAGTTCAGTGCCCGCGCCGGCAAGCGGGTGACCCTCGCCCCCGGGGTGTTCCGCGCCGTCACGCAGACGGTGACGCCTCAAGGTGTGATCGCGATCGCCCGCATCAACGAGCCGGATGTCAAAGCGGCGATCGCTGCGGCGCACGCGCGCCGCTGGCCGCTCATCGTGCTGGACGGTGTGCAGGATCCTGGCAACGTCGGCGCGATCTGCCGCAGTGCCGCGGCCGCCGGCGCGCCCGCGCTCGTGGCCTTGGAAGGATCCGCGGACCCCTACGGCGCCAAAGCTGTTCGCGCCTCGGCCGGCAACGTGTTCCGGCTGACGGTCGCCCGCGGGACCTGGAGCGATCTGGAAGGCATCGACGGGTACGGCGCCGCCGCCTCCGGTGGTGAATCCCTGGCCGACGCGCAGATAGAGAATGCGGGGATGATCGTGCTCGGCAGCGAGACCCACGGCCTTTCGCGGCGTGACCTCAAGATGGTCACCGTTCCCCTGAGCGACGGCGTCGAGTCGCTCAACGTCGCCGCGGCGGCGGCGCTCATCCTCTTCCAGATAAAGGAGAGGCTGGCCGCATGACCGATCCTCACGAGATCGCGAACGAGGCCGTGGCCGCAATCACGCGCGCCCGCAGCGAGACCGAGCTGGTCGCCATCGAGGTCGATTACCTCGGGCGCAAGAACGGGCGCATCAGCAGCCTGCTGTCAGGCATCGGCAAGCTGCCGCAGGACGATCGTGCGGCGCTCGGGCAGGCCGCCAACGAAGCCAAGCGCTCGATCGAGGCCGCCCTCGCTGCCAGGCGTGCGGAGCTCGAAGACGCGCGGCTGGCCGACATCGCGGAGACCGAGGCCATCGACATCACGTTCCCGGGCCCACCCCTTCACCGCGGCCGCATCCACGTGCTCACGGAGGTCCAGCGTCAGATCGAGACCGTGCTCGAATCGCTCGGCTACAAGGTCGAGCTCGGCCCTGAGGTCGAGACCGAGTGGTACAACTTCGAAGCCCT
>DATINX010000129.1:0-16420 GCA_035473835.1 Candidatus Dormiibacterota bacterium
CGACCTGGACCTCGATGAGGCTCGCCCCCGACTTCGCAAACATCTCGAGGAAGTTCTCAGGGCGCTCGACCATAAGGTGCGCTTCGATCGGCAGGTCGGTGATCTTGCGCACGGCTTCGACCACCAACGGGCCGAATGTCAGGTTGGGAACGAAGTGGCCGTCCATGATGTCCACCTGGATCCGATCCGCGCCCGCGGCCACGGCCTCCCGAACCTGATCGCCGAGACGCGCGACGTCGGCGGAAAGGATCGAAGGAACGACCTCGATCTTCACCGCCCTCCTGCCGCCTCGCGGTCGATCAGCCATCGCGCGCCCGCAATCATGCCCGATGGCACCTCGCCCCGTTTTGCCTTGGCCACCGCGTCCGCTTTGCCCGCGCCTGTCGCGAGGATGATCACGCGTCGCGCGCCTCGCAGGGCCGACATTGTGAGCGTGACCCGTTCTGGCGGCGGTTTCGGAGAATCGCGGATCCCGATCGCCCACCCTTTGGCATTGACCGCGGGATGCCCTGGGAACAAAGAGGCGGTATGGCCGTCCTCCCCCACCCCCAGCACCACTACGTCGAGCGGCGCCAGCGCCGCCACCACTGTCGAGTACAGCTGCGCTCCCTCATCGGGTCCGAGCTCCGCGGGCATTCGGTGCACCGAGGCGGGCGCCACGCGATCGAGCAAAGTCTCACGGGCCATGCGGTAGTTGCTTTCGGGATGGTCCGGCGGCACGCAACGCTCATCGCCGAAGAGGACGGTGACCCGTCCCCATGTGACCTGCATGCTCGAGAGCAGCTCGTAGCAGCGCGCCGGCGTGCTGCCCCCGGCAAGGACCAGGGTTCTCGATCCGGCTCCCAGGGCTGCCGCGATCTCGGCCGCCGCGGCCGCAGCCACCTCCTCGGCCGTGTCGAAGACGGCGACGTCCACCGTCAGAGCGCCCGCGTCAAATCCGCGCCCGCGGCCAGCGAACGTGTGAATACCGAATCATGTGCGCCCAGGGCGAGCAGTTCGACCAGAAGAGAGGCGTCGTCGTTCGATTCGATCCGCTGCACGTGACGGAGCGTGGGGGCCTGTCCGATGTCGATCAAGGTCAGCAGCACCATCGAGCTGTCCGCGCTTCGGCGCTCTCTCACAAACACCGTGGGGCGAGGCGGCACGCTCTGATCGGGCGGATCACCGGTCGCGGTGTGGTGCAGCGACTCGCGATTCTGGAAGGCCATCTCGCGGTGTTGGGCCGCCGTGCGATGCGCGAGCTCCATCCCCGCCTCGTCATCACCGCCGGTGGCATGCAGGTGCTGGAAGCTGAGCGGACCGATGTCAGGCGTTGCACGCCGCGGGCGCTCGGGGTTGCGCGCGATCGAGAGCTTGAATGTGGTTCCACCCGACATACCCACGATCCTGACCGTGCTGATCTCTCCCTCGACCAGCCCGGACTTCGCGACAGACCGGAAGGCTACGTCGACGACCCTCCACCGTTCGGCTTCGTACTGGGCCGACACCACACCTCCGACGCCCCCCGCTGCACGCTGCAGCTTCCAGCCCAGGGCGCTCGCGATCCAGCCGATCAACACCGCCGACGGAATCCGGTTGCCGCGGCCCTCGCCCGCGTAGTCGATGCCGATCTCGGTGATGCCCTTGAGGAACGCTCGCCGGCTCGCGGGCGAGAAGAACTGCGCGATCGACTCACGCCAGGGATCGAGTCGCGCCCACTGAAAGTCGGCCAGGCCCAGGCGGGGATGTGCATGCCCGCTGAGGCCGGAGAGGGCGAGGAATGAGTGGTACGGACGTGCGAAACGCGCCGAGTCCACGACCAGCGCGTCGGCAATCTGCAGCGCGTCGCGCAGCTCCTTGGATCCGAAGGGTGGAGTCCCGAGCCACCAGAGGTAGGTGGGCACGCCACTGATGAGCAGCGGGTCGACCAGGCTCGCCAGATGCATCGCCGCGCCACCGCGAACGTGCAAGCTGACGAGCTCGTAATGCGCCGGAGCAGGTGCGTCGGGCGCCGGCACGGGCGGGGCGGTGATCGATGCGTCGATGCGGCCCTGGGTGACGTCAGACTGCCCTCTCACCACGATCGCGAGGGACGGATGATGGGCGGCGATCGCCGCGCATTCAGCCAGGGCACGCTTCTCGTCCGCCTCCGTCGCGGTGATCGCGACCAGGGTCATGACAGTGTTCCGCGTCCGTGGGTGGTCGTCATCGGCGGCGAGCGCCTGGGCGAACTTGTGGCGGAAGTCGGTGAGGGCGTCGAGCACCTGCGCGATGGTCACCGCTTCGCCCTTCCACGCCGGCGCGGTGGGGGTGGCCACGGGCTCGCTCAGGGCCGGTGCCATTCCCTGCCTTCGGCCTCGAGCAGCTTGGCCGCCGCCGGAGGTCCCCACGTGCCGGCGGGATACATCTGCAGCGGAGGCCGGCCATCCCGCCAGGCGGCTTCGACCGGATCCACGAGCGCCCAAGCAGTCTCGACCTCATCGGCGCGGGTGAACAGCGTTGCGTCGCCGATCATGCAGTCGAGCAGAAGCCGCTCGTAAGCCTCGGGCACCTCGATCAGGAACGAAGACGCGTAGAGGAAATCCATGGCGACGCTGCGCAGCCGGATGCCGGCAGCCGGGACCTTGGCGCCGAACCGAAGCGAGATCCCCTCCTCGGGCTGGATCCTCAGGATGATCGAGTTGGGATCGAGCTCCTGCGCGGCCTTGCGCCCGAAGGTCAGATGGGGCGGGCGGCTGAACAGGATGCGGATCTCGGTCGCGCGCTTGGGCATACGCTTGCCGGCCCGGATGTAGAACGGCACCCCCGCCCAGCGCCAGTTGTCGACGTAGAGCCGCAGCGCCACGAAAGTCTCGGTCAGCGAACCGGGTGCGACGTTCGGCTCCTCCCTGTACCCGGGTACGTGTTCGCCGAGGACCCAGCCACTCGTGTACTGGCCTCGCACCGTGGCTTTCACAACCTCCTCGTCGCTGATCGGCCGGATCGCCTTCAGCACCTTCACCTTCTCATCCCGAACCGCATTGGCCTCGAAGGCGATGGGCGGCTCCATCGCGGTCAGGGCGAGCAGCTGCAGCACGTGGTTCTGCACGATGTCTCGCATCGCGCCCGCCCTGTCGTAGTAAGCGCCTCGATTCTCGACCCCGATCTCCTCCGCGGCGGTGATCTGAACGGAGTCGATGAAGTGGCAGTTCCAGACAGGCTCGAAAATGGTGTTGGCGAACCGGAACGCCATGATGTTCTGGACCGTCTCCTTGCCCAGGTAGTGGTCGATCCGGTACACGGAGTCTTCGTGGAAAACGCGCTGGACGATCTTGTTCAGCTCGCGCGCGGACTTGAGGTCGCTGCCGAAAGGCTTCTCGATGACGATGCGGTGGTATCCAGGGCCCGCGTTCACGGCCGTGGCCATGAGCTGCTCGGTGATCGTCTCGTACGTCGGCGGCGGCGTCGCGCAGTAGAAAACCCGGTTGCCGCCCACGTGGCGGGTGTGATCCAGCTCGTCGAGCTTGCGCGCAAGCGCCTTGAAGTCTTCGAGCTTCGAGAAATCCACCTTGACGTAGAACACGGCCTCGAGGAACGACTG
The DNA here is from genome assembly GCA_035473835.1 of Candidatus Dormiibacterota bacterium. Taxonomy (GTDB): domain Bacteria; phylum Chloroflexota; class Dormibacteria; order Dormibacterales; family Dormibacteraceae; genus UBA10449. The sequence goes on from DATINX010000129.1 coordinate 3,560, forward strand.
CAGGACCTGCGAATCCACCGGCTGCGTGCGAGAGAACAAAGCGATCTTCTCCGCGGCGTGCTTGCGAAACCCGGCGTCGTCGAGGTTGTCGATCGCCGCTCCGACCACCGCGAATCCCGCTGGGAGCAGGCGCTGCTTGGCGAGGTTGTACAGCGCCGGCAGCAGCTTGCGCGCGCTGAGGTCGCCGGTTGCCCCGAAGATCACCATCAGGGCCGGCTCGGCAACGCGATAGTCGTGCAGCCCTTCCGCGAGCGGATTGGGACCGACGCCGTCGCCGGTCTGTATCGTCGTGACGTCGCTGGACGTCACGTCTTGGATGTCTCTCCTTGTGCGTCGGTGACCACCGCGTGACCGCCGAACTGGTTCCGCATCATGGCCAGCATCCGGTCCCCGAACGTGTTCTCCAGCCGGCTGCGGAAGCGCGCGAACAGTGACTCAGCGATGATCGGCACCGGCACCGCCTCATCGATTGCCGCCTCCACCGTCCAGCGACCTTCGCCCGTGTCTTCGACGTAGCCCTTGATGCCTGACAGCTCGGGATCCTGTGACAGGCCCCGCGCGATGAGGTCGAGCAGCCAGGACCTGACGACGCTGCCCGTGCGCCAGGCTTCGGCGATGGCCTGCATGCTCATGCCGGGGAACACCTTCGAGAGCTTCATGATCATGAAACCCTCGGCGTAGGCCTGCATCAGCCCGTACTCGACGCCGTTGTGCACCATCTTCACGAAGTGCCCTGATCCTTCCGGCCCCGTGTGCACGAGGCCGCCGTCATCGGGAGCGAGGTCTTTGAGCAGCGGAAGGCAGTAGTTGTAGATCTCCGCCTCCGCCCCGACCATGAGGCAGTACCCGTACTCGAGGCCCCAGATGCCGCCGGACGTCCCGGCGTCCATGTAATGCATGCCCTTGGCCTTGACCCGAGCACAATCGTCCATGGCGATTTTCCAGTTCGTGTTGCCGCCGTCGATGATGATGTCGCCGGGCTCACCCAGCGCGATCAGCTGGTCGATCGCCTCGGTGGTGGGATCGCCCGCCGGCACCATCACCCACATCACACGTGGCTTCGACTGAAACTTCTGAACGAACTCCTGCCACGAGTACGCGGCGACCGCGCCCTGCGCCTCCTTCTGCTTGACGGCGTCGGCGGCGCGGTCGTACGCGATCATGCGGTGGCCCCGCTTCATAAGGCGCAGGACCATGTTGCCGCCCATGCGGCCCAGGCCGACCATCCCCATTTCCATGGTCATTTCTCCCGAGTGAGTGCGCTGACTACTTGACCGCTGATCTGACCGCCGCCGCGAGCGCCTTCCAGCCGGCCGCCGCCTCTTTGCCGAGCGTCACGCGGAGCACCGGCAGGCGGCGTGACGTCAGTGACTCGAGGTCGCCCAGAGACTGCGCCTGTTTGAGGATCGAGAAGCTGTACGGCTGGCCGGGGATGGGCACGTCGCGGGTGTCCTCCTGCACGATCTGGAGGAAGACGCCGACCTTCGGGCCTCCCTTGTGCAGCTGGCCTGTGGAGTGCAGGAAGCGGGGGCCGTAGCCAGCTGTGGTGGCGTAGTGGGTGGCGTCGCGGACGCTCGTGCGAATCGATGCGATGGACGACTCCGAAGTCGTCGTCCTGGTGGTGTACGCCATGATCGCGAAGTAGGAACCATGCCTGCCGCGGTCGAGCAGAGCACGGAGGCCGGTGCGCGACTTGGCCGCCGGCGCCGACTCGGCCGCAGGCAGCTTGCCCGTGGCCCGGAACTTGGCCAGGACCTTCTTCGTGTTGTCCTTGGACTCCTGGACGTTGGGCTGGTCGAATGCGTCGATGGCGAGGACCGATCCCGCAATCGCTGTCGCGATCTCCCAGCGCAGGAACTCGCCACCGAGGTCGAGCTTGTCGCGCAGCGTCAGCGTGACCACGGGATGCCCGGCCTTCTCGAGCGCCCGCACCGCCTTGTTGGGCGGGTCGGCGTCCATCCGAACGTAGACGAAGAGCCTGTCGTCGCCGTACACGGCCGGCTTGCCCAGCGGCTCGCCCTCGACTGGAACGATGCCCGTACCCTGCTTGCCGGTGCTCTCCGCGATCAGCTGCTCCACCCAGTAGCCAAAAGCGGCGATCTTGGGCGACGCGATGAGCGTCAGCTTGTTGCGGCCCTCGAGGGCGAGCTCGCCCATGACCGCGCCCAGCCAGACGCCGGGGTTGCTGTCTGCGGGGACGGAGTCCGCGCACGAATGCGCCATCTCGACGGCGCGTTCGAGGATCTCCGTCACGTCGATGCCCATCAGGGCGCCTGGCACGAGCCCGAAATAACTGAGCGCGGAGTAGCGGCCGCCGATGTCCGGCGGGTTTCGGAAGATCCAGCGGAAGCCGTGATCCTTCGCGAGCTTCTCCAGCGACGTGCCCGGGTCGGTGATGGCGGCGAAGTGCCGCCCGGCCATGCCTTCACGGCCGGTGCCCTGCACCTCTGCCCAGAAATAGGCGAAGTGTGAAAGCGTTTCCGTCGTCTCACCGGACTTGGACGCGACGATGAAGAGCGTGTCCTGGATCCGGATGCGCGACCTGACCGACAGGATGGTCGCGGGATCCGTGGTGTCGAGAACGTGAAGCCTCGGGTGGCCGCGGATGGGGCCGAACGTGTTCCTCAAAACGTCGGGGCAGAGGCTCGACCCGCCCATGCCGAGCAGAACCACGTCGGAGTAAGCGCGGCCGTCGGCGGCGAGCTCCCGAAATTCTGACGCGTGCTCGAGCATCTTCTCGGCGACGTTCAGCCAGCCGAGGCGGTCGCGGATCTCCTCTCGCTTGGCGGGGTCTGAGGTCCACAACGTCGAGTCCTTGGCCCACAGGCGGCGCGGCGCGTCGGCCTTCTGCAGCTGCGCGACGCGGGCGTCGACGTTGGGCTGCAGCCCACCAAGGCTGTACCACTGCCGGGGCCCTTTGCCCGCCTTGATGTTCTGGCTTTCCTTCTTGATGGTTGCGAGCAGGCTCTCGAAAGACTTCGTGAACGACTCGACTCCCTCGACCTCCAGCTCACGCGTGACCTGGTCGAGGTCGACGCCGACGTCCGCGAGCTGCTTGAGCTGGCGCTTCGCCAGCTCGACGTTCTCGTCGATGCTTCGGCGGACCTCGCCGTGCTCGCGGAACGCGGCCAGCGTGGCCGGCGGGACGGTGTCCACCGTGTCCGGACCGATCAGCTCCTCGACGTAGTAGGTGTCGGGGTAGCGCGGATCCTTGGTCGAAGTGCTCGCCCACAGCGGCCGCTGCAATTGCGCGCCGGCTTTCTTGAGCTTCTCCCAGCGCGGGCCGCTGAATGTCTGCCGAAACCGTTCGTAGGCCACCTTCGAGTTGGCGATGGCGGCCTTGCCGTACAGACGCTCGAGCGCTCGCTTCTGCGCGGGGTCGGTGCTCAGCTCGATCTTCTGGGCCAGGACCTTGTCGACCTTGGTGTCCACGCGGCTGACGAAGAAGCTGGCCACGCTGGCGACCTTGCGCAGGTCGCCGCCTCCCTTCTGCAGCTTCTCCAGGCCCGAAAGGTAGGCCTCCATCACCTCCCCGTACCGATCGACCGAGAAGATCAACGTGATATTGATGTTGTGGCCCTTGGAGATCTGGTCGTAGATGGCCGGGATGCCCTCTTTGGTGGCGGGGATCTTCACCATCACGTTGGGCCGTCGGCACCGCGACCTCAGGTCTTCCGCCTGCGCGATCGTCCGGCGGGTGCTCCTCGCGGCCGTCGGAGAAACCTCGATGCTGACGAAGCCGTCCTTGGTCTTGGCCTGTTCGTAGACAGGCTTGAAGACGTCGGCCGCCGACTGGATGTCCTCGACCATCAGCTCCCAGAGGATCTCCTCGGGTTTGTGGCCGGCGCGCACGAGCCCGACCATCGCCTCGTTGTAGTCGGTGGAACCGCTGACCGCCTTCTCGAAGATGGTGGGGTTGGAGGTCACGCCGCTGACGCCTTCGTCGCGCATTCGCGCCAGTTCGCCGGAGGTGATCAGCTGCCGCCGGATGTTGTCCAGCCACAGCGACTGGCCGACGCGCTTCAGCTCCCGGATGGGCGCGGGTACCCGAGCTCTGGTCGCCATCTCGGCTACTTGGCCGCCAGCAGCTTCGTCGCGGCCGCCACCACATGGCGCGCGGAGATACCCGCGGCGTTCATCAGCTCTTCCGGCTTCCCTGAGGTCGGCAGGTCTTTGACGGCAAGATGCACCACCTTGAGGCCGTCCTCTGGCGCGAACGCTTCCAGCACGGCGGCGGCCAGACCGCCCTGCGGGTAGTGGTCCTCGACGATCACGAATCTTCCCTTGGTCGCTCGGGCCGCCTCCTTGAGCGTCTTCACATCGACAGGCTTTACGGAGTAGAGATCGATCACACGAGCGGCGATCTTCTTCTGCGCCAGTGTCTCCGCCGCCGCGATGCAGTTGTGCAGCGTCACGCCCGCGCCGATGAGGGTCACCCTGTCCTTCGAGCTCTGGCGCACCACCTTTGCGCCGCCGATCTTGAAAGCTTCGTTGGGCCCGTAGAGCGTCGGGTACGCACCTCGCGTGGTGCGCATGTAAACGATGCCGCTCTCCTCGGCCATCAGGCTCATGAGCTTGGCCGTCTGGTTCGGGTCGCTCGGATACAGCACGATCGATGAGTGGATGGCGCGCAGCGAGGCGAGATCTTCCAGCGCCATCTGCGAAGGGCCGTCCTGGCCGATCTCGACGCCGGCGTGCGAGCCGGCGAGTCGGATGTTGGCCTCTGAGATGCCCGCCATCCGGATGAAGTCATACGCACGGGTGAAGAAGGCGGCGAACGTGGAGGCAAACGGCCGGTAGCCGCGGACGCTCATGCCCACGGCGGTCGCCACGAGCTGCTGCTCTGCGATGTAGATCTCGAAGAACCTTTCCGGATACGCCTTGGCGAACTCATCGGAGTGAGTGGAGTTGGACACCTCGCCGTCCATGGCGACGACGTCCGGAATCGCCCCGAGCGCGAGCAGCGTGTCGCCGTACGCCTTGCGCGTGGCGACCTTGTCGTCCTTGCCGTAAACGGGCAGCTTGACCGGGGCGTCGACGTGCTTGATCGCGGGCACCCCTGCTTCCGGCTTGGCCGTCTTCACCTTCAGGTGGCGCATCCCGCCCAGCTCCTTGATCGCGCGCTCCGCCATGTCGGGAGGCAGCGCCTTGCCGTGCCATCCGTCCTTGTTCTCGATCTCGGAGAATCCCTTGCCTTTGATCGTCTTGGCGATGACCACCGTGGGCTTGCCGGTCGCAGAGAGCGCCGTCCCGTAGGCGCGGTCGATGGCGGTCACGTCGTGGCCGTCGATGACGATCGGGAAGCAGCCGAACGACTCCACGCGGCGGCGGTAGACATCCATGGTCCAGCCGTACTCTGTCTCGCCCCGCTGGCCGAGGCGGTTGATGTCGAGGATGGCGGTCAGGTTGGACAGCCCATAGAAGCCGGCCTTGTCGAAGGCCTCCCAGATGGAGCCCTCCGCCAGCTCGGAGTCGCCGCACAGCACCCAGACGTGGTACGGGAGCTTGTCGAGGTCCTTGCCGGCCATCGCGACGCCGACCGCGATCGGCAGGCCCTGTCCGAGAGACCCGGTGGCGACGTCCACCCATGGCAGGGCGGGCGTCGGGTGGCCCTGCAGGCGGGATCCGAACTTGCGAAAGGTCATGAGCTCGCTGTCGGTGATCGCCCCGACCGCCTTGAGCATCGAGTAATACAGGGGCGAGGCATGGCCCTTGGAGAAGATCAGGTGATCGTTGTTGGGGTCCTTCGGCTTGTTCCAGTCGTATTGCAGGTAGCGTGAGATCAGCACGGCGATCAGGTCGGCGGCGGACATCGACGAGGTCGGGTGCCCGGAGCCGGCGGCCGTGCTGCAGCGGATGGAATCGACTCGCAGCTGCTGGCCCAATTGACGCGCGAACTCGAGATCGGTGGTGGCAAGCACCTCGGTCGTGACCGTCATCTCACTCCCTACCACTCATGGGTGGCGAGCGACCCGAGATCCCAACCGGATCACGGGACCCCAGCGGAATTGTGTTAAGTCTATCGGTCTCTTGAAATCGGTTCGAAGAACAGGCCGTGCGACCACCCGGCGGCCACGATCAGGGCCCCCGCCACCAGCCATGAAGGGTGGCGCCGCCAGGCCCCGACCGCCATGAGAGTGTCGCCTCCGAAGCGCAGGGCGGTGGAAGCCGGCGGCATGTGCTCGAGCACGTACCCGGCTCGGGCGGTGCTGCGCAGCCGGTCGAGGTCGGCGAAGGCGAGGACCAGAGCCGAGCCCGCGACCGGCAGCGCATAGCGCGTCACGAGGCCGGCCGCGAGCCGGTGCTGCCACAGCAGCACGTTGGAGATGATCGAGGCGCTGATATCGAAGGCGAGCTTGACGGGGTGAACCTGGTGAACCAGGACCGCGTCTGCGTCGAGGTTCATTTCGGCGGCGCCAGGCGCTCCACTTCGGCCACCATGCCGTCGAGGATCTTCAAGCCCGCGTCCCAGAACCCTGGATCGGTGATGTCCATGCCGAGGCGCCGAACCAGCTCGTCGGGCCGGGTCGATCCGCCCGCGGCGAGGAACCCCAGGTAGTCGTCGACAAAGCTCGGTCCGACCTCGAGGTAGCGGTGGTACATGGATAGAGCCAGCAGGTTGCCGAACGCGTACGCATAGACATAGCCGGGCGTGTGCATGAAGTGACCGACATAGCTCCACCAGACCTTGTGCTCGTCCGTGAGCGTGAGCGCGTCTCCGAACATCGGTTGCAGCTTGTCCTGGAAGATTTCGCCGAGCTGTTCGACGGCCAGCTCCCCTTCCTTCCTCCGCATCGTGTGGCAGGCGTCTTCATAACGATTGAAGGCGACCTGGCGGAACACGGTTGAGAAGGCGTCCTCGCACTGGGTGCAAAGCATCGCCAGGCGGACGGTGGGGTCTTTCTCCTCGGCCATGATGCGGTCGAAGGTGAGGGCCTCTCCGAAGACGGACGCGGTCTCCGCGAGCGTCAGAGGAGGATGGAAATCGAAGATGTGCTGTTTCGATGCCAGCCGGTCGTGGAGGCCGTGGCCAAGCTCGTGCGCCATGACCAGCGCGTCGCGCAGCTTGCCGGTGAAGTTCAGCATCACGTACGGGTGGTGGCGCGGCGTGACCGGCATGCAATAGGCGCCCCCGGCCTTGCCGGGGACCACTGGCCCATCGATCCAGCCGTGCTTGAAGAAATCCTCGACCAGGTCGCCCGCCCGCTGAGAAAAACGGCGGTATGAGCCGAGCACCAGGTCTTTGGCGTCATCCCAGGTGAGATCGCGTGCGGCCTCGCCGACCGGGGCGTAGCGGTCCCACTCGTGCAGCTCGCCGACACCAAGCAGGCGCTTCTTGACGCGGTAGAAGCGCACGCAAACGTCATAGCGACCGGTGACCGCCTCGACCAGCGCCTGCACCGCCTGATCCGAGGTCTCGTTCGCAAGGTTGCGAGATGAGATCCAGGTCGGGAAATGACGCAACCGGTCGTCGATCGCCTTCTCGCCAAGGATGACGTTGAAGATGTAGGCCCTGGTGTGCACGTCCAGATCCAATGCGCTCGTGATGGCAGCGCTCGCCTCGCGCCGAACGCTGCGATCGGGCTCGCGCAGCCGCATCAGCGCCTCCTCCAGGGGAAGCTCCTGGCCGCCGATGTCGACCCGGATTCGGGCGCAGAGCTCCTCGAACAGGCGGTTCCAGGCGGAGTTGCCGACCGGGCTGTAGTCGGTGAGGACGCGCTCCTCCGGCTCGGAGAGCTGATGCGGGCGGAACTTTCGTGCCTCTTCGATCATGTGGTGATAGCGGGCGGACTCCGGGTCGGCGTAGAACCGCGCCGCCTGCTCGTCCGTGATCTGCGCCAGCTCCAACGTGAAGAACACGCCATGCCGCCCGCGCTCGGCGCCCGCCTCGCGCACGCGTGCGAGGACGCGGCCGGCCGCCGGGTCTTCGGTGTTCTGGCTGTGGAGCAGGTACGCGTAGACATCGGGCTTGGCCGCGAGCTCCTCGTCGTCTTCGAGCTCGCGCATCATCGCGGCGAACTCCTTGGCCGGCAGCGATACGACCTTGCCCTTATAGCGCTTCTCGAATTTCTGCGCTCGCTCGAGCGCATCGGCGAGGGCGGTCTCGATCGCGGGGTCGATGGGCGACTGGAAGAGGTCGCTCAAGTCCCACCTGACTTTCTCCGCGCCCGTCGCTCTGGTCGCTTGCGCCATGGGCGGTCAGGATAAACGCTTCGACAGCTCGCGCACCCGTTGCCGGTCGGGCCAGCGACCTGCATACGCGCCTTCGTTGACCGCCTCGGTCAAGTCCTCGAGCAACCCCACCTCCCCAGGTCGCAGTGGGCCCGCGAGAGGTGCTTGCATGTACTCGAGCGGAGTCTCGGGCGGCGCCCGGCGGCGCCCAAGCCTGCGCTGCACGCGCTCGTACAGGACCAGCAGCTCCGATTCGCCGGGCGGCGCTCGCCTGGCCACAGCCGATCGCCGCTGCCGCCTCCGGAACCACGCCCACATCAACGTCACGAGGAGCGCGAGCGCGACTGCGGGCGGGATCACGGCCAGCGCGCCGAGCGATCCGAGGGCCGCCAGCGGCCCGCCGATCGTCAGGTGCGGCAGGAGGCGGGCGAGCCCGGCGGCCGCCCAGTGATTGGGGAACTGCGTCGCGGCCAGAGCCGGGAACCCGGGCGAGGGATCGACAGGCACCCAACCGTGGTTCGCAAACCAGACCTCGACCCATGCGTGCGCGTCACGCTCGCGCACGATCGCCTGGTCGAGAACCGGGTTGTACTCGCCGGTCGAGTAGCCCGTTGCGAGGCGCGCGGGGATGCCGAGGCTGCGCAGCATCATCACCTCCGCGGTGGCGAACTGCTCGCAGTAGCCCTTCTTGACGTCGAACAAGAACCAGTCCACCGGGTCGCGGCCGGGCGGCACGTGTCCGAGCTGCTGGGTGTACTCGAAGTTCTGCTGCAGGTAGGCCGTGAGGGCCATCACAAGGTCGTACTCGTTGGAACTGTGGTCGCGCGTCACCTGCACTGCGAGCTTGCGCGCCTGGTTCGAGAGAGACCCCGTCGCAAGGTAGGCAGGGTTTTCGTTAGGGGCGTTGAAGACGTACGGATCGCCCCGCAGCTCGGCGGGCGTGAGGTTGGGCAGATAGGAGACGACGGAGTATGTCTGCCCCGGCCGCAGGAGATCCGGTGTCCGGAACGTGCCGTACGCGTCCTCTCGCAGCGCCGACACCGGCGCATACAGGCTCTGAATGGGATACGCGGCGCTTATCACGCCGGGAAGCGGCCTGGCGACACGGAACACCTGCACGAACGTCCCGTTGTTGTTCGGAGGCGCAGGTGGCAGCAGTTGTGGGGGAACGTATGGCTGAAGAATCGAGAACTCGTGGTTTGACGCGGTCCACACGCCGTTGGCGTACGTGTCGAACACCAGCCCCCGCCAGTAGGCCGGAGCGCCGGTGCGCACGTACATCACCGGGGCGTCGCCAAGCCTGCCTCGATAGTGCAGGTCGACGCTCGTCGTGGATCCGGACGGGTCGCCGCTGAGTTGGATCAGGGGCAGCGCCGGGTTCTCCATCTCGCCTCTGAACCCGACGTAGCTGGGCAGCGAAACCAGCGTCGGGCCGGAGGGCTCCAGGTTGGCCTGCGGGATGAAAACGAATGCGATGACCCCGAGGGCGAGCGCAGCGCCGAGAGCCGCCGCGACCGGCTTCGCGGGCAGGCTGACGCGGGCCTGCATCCGGCGCAAGTGCGAAGCGGCCCAGAAGCCGGCCAGGCACACGGCCCAGAGGCCGACCAGGATGCCGAAGGGATAGTCCCAGGCGTAGACCGCGGCCAGATAGAGGATCGCGAGGCTGATCCACAAGCTCGAGTAGCAGTTTCGCCTTGACTTCAAATCGAAGCTCGTGATCGCCACGAGGAGGATGGCGAAGTTCGCCTGGGGCAGGACTCCGCCGAAAATCGCGCCCACGGAGTCCGCGAGGAAGTACGCCAGCGCGGCGAAGACGAGGCCCGCCAGCAGAACCTGGCGGCGGGTCCCGCGCTTTTCTCCGCGTTCGCGATAGCTCACGACGTGACCGATCGCAGTCGCCGCGACCGCAACCGCGGGCACCACATAGTCCTGGCCGTACAGCACCACCGCGAGTACCGCCACCGCGAAGCCCGAGAAGACGAACGCACGGCCCTCGAGCGAGCTCTCGACCGGCGAGACGGGGAGTCTCAGTCTCACAGGGGCCAATCCAGACCGGCTCGCTGCATCGGCACATCTGAGTCGAGCTGAGCGTCGCCGACCACCCAGCCGCGGACCGAGCCGCCGCGGCGGCGGATGCCGCCCAGTGCCTCGTCGATTTGTTCGCTTTTCGCGGCCACAACGAAGATGGCATCTCCGACGGCCGGCGGCGAAGAGTCCACTTCCCCAACGCGGCCGCTTCCAGCGGACGCGCCTCCCCGCGGTGCGGCAAGGCCAGGATATCTGGCGAGCCATTCGAGCACAGCCCAGAGAGACCGGGACTCATTCGGACGCGTGGGCCCGGCGCCGGGCGCCCACAGGGCTACGCGGCCGCCGCCGCGCAGGCAGTCCCACGCCTCCGATGCGGCCAGCCTTGCGATCTGATCCGCTGCCTCCGGGGTGGGCGGCGCCGGGTCGCAGAAGATGCCCACGACCTGGACGCCTGGAGGCTCGAACTCGCGCACGATCAGCTCTCCGTGCCGTGCGCTCGAACGCCAATGGATGCGGCGCAGCGGATCGCCGGGGCGATATTCGCGAACGCCGAACATCTCGGTGCCAGATCCCGCGCGTGGCGCGGCCAGGCCGGCCTCGACCTCTTTCGGCCAGGACCGATCCGCCAGCGCGGCGAATCGCGGCAGCACGAGGGTCAGCTCCGAATCGACGCCCGGGCCCTGGTACCGGAACAGTCCGAGTGGGTCCCCACTTTCGAGCACCCAGCCGCGGGCCCCGACCGGGCCGCGGCGAAGCGGGCCGATGGCGCGAACCTCAACCCAGCCTTGCTTCGGGATCACCCCGGTCGCAGCGGCCAGCGCCTCCGCACCGATCGAGCCCGAAATGCGCGCCGGTCCGCGGGTGCCACGCCCGGACTCGATGCGAAGCTCGACCTGCATGCGATCGCCCTCGAACACGGGCACGGCCGGGCCGACTGCCAGGATCCGCTCGGGCAGCGCCTCCAACGGCGATCCCTCTCCGCTCTCCGATCCACGTACGCGCAGACCCGCCTGCAAACCGCGGTTCCACATCGCGTAGACGTACGCGACGACGACCAGGGCGACGATCCAGTACGAGAGCAGGTAGAGCCAGGCCACGTTCGAGGTGCCGCCGTAATAGAAGATCGCGGCCGCCAACGCCAGCGCGCCGAATAGCCTGGGGGTCGGCCTCAGTGTTGCCTCAGGGGTGGCAGCGGGAGCGAGGTCACAATATCCGCGAGCACCTCCGATGCGCTGGCGCGCCCGCGCATCCCCAGCCGGTGCGCGAGCACCGGCACGACGAGCAGCTTGACGTCGTCGGGGAGCACGAAGTCCCTGCCCTCGAACAGCGCCCACGCCTGGGCGGCGCGCTGCAGGTAGACGCCCGCGCGCATGCTGGCCGGGAGGACAACCTCGGGCCGCTTCCGGATCGCGTCCATGAGGGACACGATGTAGGTGCGAATGGCGGGCGCCGCGACCACCCGGAGGCAGCCTTCTTGAAGTTCGATGACGTCGGCAAGGCTGACCACAGCAGTCAGCTCCGCAATCGGATCGCCGTGCTCCCGCAGCGCGAGAACCTCCATCGCCTCGGCATCGGTGGGCGGCCCCATCTCGGCGGCGAGCAGGAAGCGGTCCAGCTGCGATTCAGGCAGCGGGTACGTGCCGTGGAACTCGGTCGGGTTTTGCGTGGCGATGACGAAGAACGGCCGCTCCAGGGTGCGCGTGACGCCCTCGATCGTCACCTGGCCCTCCCCCATCGCCTCGAGCAGCGCCGACTGCGTGCGAGGGGTGGCCCGGTTGACCTCGTCGGCGAGCACGAAGTTCGCGAAGATCGGCCCGGCGACGAACTCGAAGGTCAGGTCCTTCTGGTTGAAGATGCTCGATCCGGTGATGTCGGAAGGAAGTAGGTCGGGGGTGCACTGGAGGCGGCGGAAAGTTCCTCCCACCGAAGTGGCCAGCGCGCGAGCGAGCATCGTCTTGCCGGTGCCGGGGAGGTCCTGGAGGAGGACGTGCCCGCCGGCGACCAGTCCCGCCGCGGCCAGCCGCACGACGCGCTGCTTGCCGACTATGACGCGGTGGACGTTCTCTTCGATTCGAGCAAGTAGCTCCGCCGCGCGCCTGGGCTCACCACCCCGCGGGGAGCTCTCCCGCGAAGCGGGAGTGAGGGGCGAAGGGATACTCATGCCCCGGGATTCTAGTTGCGGGCACACCGACTGCCCGCTGCTTAACTCGTTTAGCCCTGCCCGATCATGCGCGCGATGACCTCGGAGAGATTGGGGCCGCCCTTGCCGAAAGGCACCGAGTGCACCCGGTGGGCGAACACCATCTCGGCGACCGCACCGACGTGGGTCACCTTGACCTGGTCCGCGCTGTCGTAGGCCGCCTTCGCCTGCGCGGCACGCGCGCACACGAGGTCCGAGCGGTGGCCGTCGACCTCGAGCGCGATGGAGATCTGCGCGATCAGCCGAAGGATCTCGCGCGGCAGCTCCACCTCGGGGAACGTGGCGATGCCCTCGGCGATGTGGGCCCGAACGTCCTGTTCCGACTCCGCGTGCTGCTGCACGAATTTGTGGGGATCGTCTTCCCAGACCGAGCGCTTCTCGACGATGGCCACGCGCTGGTCGAGGTCGCGAATGCCTTCGACGTCCACGCACAGCCCAAAACGGTCGAGCAGCTGCGGCCG
>DATINX010000130.1:0-6877 GCA_035473835.1 Candidatus Dormiibacterota bacterium
ACTCAAGCTGCAGTACGGCGATCACCTCATCGATGCCAGCATCGCCTCCCGATTACAACAACTGCGCCGCCAGCTGGCGGACGCCTCCTAGGAGAGAAGAGTGGGAATCAGCACCAAAGAGATCTCGGAAGTCATCAAGGAACGCCTGAAGGACTTCGACGCCACCCTTGTCGCCACCGACGTCGGCAGGATCGTTGCAACGGGAGACGGCATCGCGCAGATCTATGGCCTGCAGAACGCAATGGCCGGGGAGCTCCTCGAGTTCCCGCACGAGACATACGGGCTGGCATTGAACCTCGAGGAGGACCAGGTTCGCGCCGTGATCCTGGGCGAGTACGGCCACCTGCATGAAGGCGACGAGGTCCACACCACCGGCCGCCTTCTCGAGGTGCCTGTGGGCGAGGCGCTGATCGGACGCGTCGTCAACCCGCTCGGCCAGCCCATCGACGGCAAGGGACCGATCAAGACGACCAAGACACTACCGCTCGAGAAGATCGCGCCAGGCGTCATCACCCGCCAGCGCGTCGACACCCCGGTGCAGACGGGAATCAAGGCGATCGACGCGATGATCCCCATCGGCCGCGGACAGCGCGAGCTGATCATCGGCGACCGCTTCACCGGCAAGACGACCGTCCTGCTTGACACCATCATCAACCAGAAGGGCAAGGATCTGATCTGTGTCTACGTGGCCATCGGCCAGAACGCGGCCTCGATCGCTCGGGTGGCGGCCACCCTCGAAGAGAACGGCGCCATGGACTACACGATCATCGTCGCCGCCACGGCCTCTGAACCAGCCTCGCTCAACTTCATCGCCCCCTACGCCGGATGCGCGATGGGCGAGTACTTCATGGACCAGGGCAAGGACGCTCTTTGCTGCTACGACGACCTCACCAAGCAGGCGTGGGCTTACCGTGAGGTGTCTGCGACTCTCCGGCGGCCGCCCGGCCGCGAGGCTTATCCGGGCGACGTGTTCTACCTCCACTCCCGGTTGCTCGAGCGCGCGGCGAAGATGAACAAAGCCCATGGCGGCGGCTCCCTGACCGCGCTGCCGGTCATCGAGACCCAGGCGAACGACGTCTCGGCGTTCATCCCGACCAACGTGATCTCGATCACCGACGGCCAGATCTACCTTCAGGCCGACCTGTTCAACGCCGGCCAGCGTCCTGCGCTGAACGTTGGCATCAGCGTTTCCCGAGTCGGCGGCGACGCCCAGACCAAGGCGATGCGGCAGGTGGCGGGCCAGCTTCGGCTGGACCTCGCGCAGTACAGGGAGCTCGCCGCTTTCGCTCAGTTCGCCTCCGACCTCGACACCCAAACCCGCAACCAGCTCGAGCGCGGAGCGCGGCTGACCGAGCTGTTGAAGCAGGACAAATACCAGCCGGTCCCTCTCGCCGAGCAGGTGGCCGTGCTCTATGCAGGCACCCAGGGTCACATCGACAAAGTGCCCGTCGCTCGCGTCAAGGAGTGGGAGGCGGGGTTCGTACGTTTCATGAGGAGCGAACGACCAGCGGTGCTCGAGGCGATCGACCGGCAGAAGGCGCTGGACGACAGCTTGTTCGAGCGTTTGAAGGCGGCGATCTCGACGTTCAATCACCAGTTCGGGATCGAGGGCTCGGAGGAGATGCCCGATCCGGCGCCGGCTGCCGCCTCGGCACCGCCTTCAGCGCCCTCCCCGGATGGCGGTGGCAAGGCCGAGGCGACGCCCGAGGCGAAGGCAGGACCCAAACCGAAAGCGGCGAGCCGGAAGCCGAAGGCGAAGTAGTTGCCCGCTTACAGAGACATCGTCCGGCGGATCGATAGCATCCGGAACACGCAGAAGATCACCAAGGCCATGCAGGTGGTCGCTGCCACGAGGCTGCGGCGCGCGCAGGCAGCCGTGCAGGAGACGCGGCCCTATGCCGAGAAAATGCTCGAGGTCCTCCAGACGGCCGGCGAACGGGCAACCGAATACAAGCACCCATTCCTGGTACGGCGATCGGGCACGCGGGCGGTGATGATTCTGGTCACCACCGACAAAGGCCTCTGTGGAGCGATCAACGTCAACAACATTCGCGCCGCGACGCGCTACATGACTCAGCACTATCCGGACCAGCAAAAGTACGTGACTCTGGGACGCAAAGGCCGCGATTTCCTGCTGCGCTTTCGCCGCAACGTGATCGCAGACACGAGCGGCCTCCCCGACAGGCCGTCGATCGCCAGCATCCTGTCCGGCGTCGCGGTCGCACTTGAGGAGTACACGAAGGGCGACGTCGACGCCGTCCTCCTGTGCTACGCGAAGTGGATCTCGACGCTCAAACAGGAACCTGTCGTCCGCACCCTCATCCCAGCCGAGATCCCGGAGCGGGAGCAAGACGCCGGGCCGCGCGCCGACTACATCTACGAGCCCGATCCGGAATCAGTGCTGGACGCGCTGCTACCGCGATACGTGGAGACGCAGGTCTACCAGGCGGTTCTGGAGAACAAGGCCAGCGAGTACTCGGCGAAGATGATCGCGATGCAGAACGCCACCAAAGCCGCGGGCGACTTTATCGACTCACTCACACTCTTTGCCAACAAGGTCCGCCAGGCGGGCATCACCACAGAGCTGATGGAGATCGTCGGCGGCGCAGAAGCCCTGCGCACACGCACATAGATTAAGGAGACGCATGGCTGACACGCAGAAGAAGACGCGCGAAGGGAAGGTAACCCAGGTCATCGGTGCTGTTGTTGACGTCGGTTTCTCACCCGGCGATCAGCCCGAGCTGTTTGAGGCGCTCGAGGTCCACACGGAGCAGGGCAAGGTCGTGGTGCTCGAGGTGGCGAGTGCCATCGGCAACAACGTAGTGCGCTGCATCGCCATGGATTCCACCGACGGCTTCCGCCGTGGGGACAAAGTGATCGCCACGGGCAGTCCGATCTCAGTGCCGGTCGGCGTCGAAACACTTGGGCGGCTCTTCAATGTCATCGGCGCGCCCATCGACGACGAACCCGCGCCAGAAGGAGTCACGCGCTGGCCGATTCACCGTGAGGCGCCACCGGTGTCGGAACAGCAGGCAAAGGTCGAGATCCTCGAGACCGGGATCAAGGTCATCGACCTCATCTGCACGTTCGCCAAGGGCTCGAAGATCGGGCTTTTCGGTGGCGCCGGCACGGGCAAGACAGTCATCGTTCAGGAACTCATTCGCAACATCGCGTACCACCACAAGGGCCGCTCGGTTTTCGCGGGAGTGGGGGAGAGGACGCGTGAGGGCAATGACATGTACCGCGAGATGGAGGACGCCGGCGTGCTCCCTCAAACGGCACTCGTCTTCGGCCAGATGAACGAACCACCGGGTGCGCGAGCGCGCGTTGGTTTGACGGGTCTGACCATGGCCGAGTACTTTCGCGATGAGGAGGGGGCGGACGTACTCCTTTTCGTGGACAACATCTTCAGGTACCTGCTGGCCGGCTCCGAGGTGTCGGCGCTGCTGGGCCGCATGCCGTCCGCGGTCGGCTACCAGCCGACGCTCGCCACCGAGATGGGCGAGCTCCAGGAACGCATCACGTCCACGAGCAAAGGTTCGATCACGTCGGTGCAGGCGGTCTACGTGCCGGCCGACGACTATACGGACCCCGCGATCCAGACCGTCTTCGCCCACCTGGGCGCTACCGTTCGACTCGAACGATCGCTGGTCGAGATAGGTATTTATCCCGCCATCGACCCCCTCGGTTCCTCGAGCCGTTACGTCGAGCCTTCGGTCGTTGGGCAGGAGCATTACGACGCGGCTCAGGGAGTCAAGAAGACAATGCAGCGCTACAAGGACCTGCAGGACATCATCGCGATCCTGGGGATGGAAGAGCTGTCTGAGGATGACAAGCAGGCCGTGTCTCGAGCGCGAAAGATTCAGCGATTCCTATCGCAGCCGTTCAGCGTCGCGCAGCGCTTCACCGGACGCGAGGGCAAGTACGTGACGGTAAGCGACACCGTTCGCGGTTTCACGGAAATCCTCGAAGGAAAGCACGATGATCTCCCCGAGCAGGCCTTCTACATGGTCGGCACCATCGAAGAGGCTCGCGAGCAGGGCGAAAAGATGAAGAAAGTTTCCTGAGTGAAGTACCCGCTGCGAGTGGTGAGCGTGGAACGAAGCCTGTTTGAGGGCGACGTCGAGTTCATGATCGCCAACGGGGCCGATGGAGAGCTTGGTGTCATGGCACGTCACGCGCCGTTGATGACTGTTCTCAAGCCAGGTCCCCTCCGCATCCAGGAGGTGATGGGCGGTTCCGAGACACTGCTTTTCGTGGGCGGTGGCTTCCTGGAGGTGCTGCCCGATCGCGTGACGGTGCTCGCGGACGTGGCTGAGCACGCGGAAGAGATCTCGGTCGAACGCGCTGAGGAAGCGCGCAAGCGCGCGCAGGAGAAGCTGGCCGGGACTCTGTCCAGCGCTGAGGAGATCGAGTTTCAGAACGCACTCGCCATGGCTGAGGCACGGCTGCGCCTGGCGCGGATGCGCCGGGCCTGATTGAAGTCGCCCCAGACTCGTAAGGCCTTCGCCCTGCGCATCACGGGCGGTTCGCAGCTCGCGGGCCGGCTGTGCGTGAGCGGGTCCAAGAATGCGGCTCTCCCCGAGATGGTCGCATCGCTGCTCACCGCCGAGCCGCTTCGCCTGAGCAACGTGCCCAAGGTGACCGACACCGCTTTGATGTCGCAGATCCTCACTGGTCTGGGCGGTCGTACCCAGGGAGAGGGTTCCATGGTTTTGGAGATGGCCGGCGCGCGCGGCAGCAGCGTCCCGGACGGGCTCGGCAGGCGCATGCGCGCGACGATCGTTCTCCTGGGCGCGCTGCTCGGACGCTTTGGCCAGGCCCGCCTGCCGCGTCCGGGCGGCGACGACATCGGGGCCCGGCGTGTGGAGCAGCACCTCCGCGGCCTGCGCCAGATGGGCGCCCGCATCGAGGAGACAGCGACCGAGATCGTCGCCGAGGTGGATCGGCTGCGTGGCCAGCGCATCGTGTTCGACCTGCCCACCGTGACCGGCACCGAGAACATCCTTCTGGCCGCGGTGCTGGCCGAAGGACGGACCGAGATCTTCAACGCGGCGCGTGAGCCGCACGTGCAGGATCTCTGCCTTTTGCTCAGCAAGATGGGGGCTCGCATCGAAGGCATCGGCTCGGAACGGCTGGTCGTGGACGGCGTTCGCGAGCTTGGCGGCGCCGAGCACACTGTGGTCGCCGACTACCTCGAAGCCGGCACCTACGCGATCGCGGTCGCTGCCGCCGGCGGCGAGCTCCGCATCGAGTGCAGCCGCCCGGAGGACCTGCAGGTGCTGCTGCTGAAGCTCGAGCTGGCAGGTGCCCAAGTGCAAACGGCAGACGGGTGGTTTCAGGTAGGACGGCAGCCGCGAACCCGGATCAAGCCGACCGACATGTCTACCTGGGCATTTCCCGGTTTCCCAACCGATCTGCAGGCTCAATACATGGCGCTTATGACGCAAGCGGACGGGGAGACAGTGATCTCAGAATATGTGCACGAGAACCGCTTTCAGCACGTCGCGCAGCTGGCGAAGATGGGCGCCGGCATCACCGTCGAGGGGCGCCTGCATGCCGTGGTGCACGGTCCCTGCCGCCTGCGCGGCACAGAGGTCACGATTCCCGACATCCGTTCAGGCGCGGCGCTCGTGATCGCCGCCTTGTGCGCGGAAGGCGAGAGCCTGCTCCGCAACGCGTGGCACGTCGAGCGCGGCTACGAGGACATGGCCCGGAAACTGGCCTCGGTCGGGGCACAGATCGAGAGGGTCCCGATCGACACCGAGATCCACGACCCCGAACGCACCTACGAATAAGGACGAGCGGATTGCTCGGGAAGAAGATCGGCATCGACCTGGGGACCTCGACAGTGCTGATCTATGTCAAGGGAGATGGCATCGTCCTCAACGAGCCGTCGCTGGTGGCGGTCGACCGCGAACGCACTCGCATCCTCGCGGTCGGTAGGCAGGCGCTCGAGATGGTCGGTCGGACGCCGGATACGATCCAGGTGGTCCGCCCGATGCGCGACGGAGTGATCGCGGACTTCGCCGTCACCGAGGGCATGCTCCACCACTTCATCGGGAAGGTGCAGGGCCGGCAGCGCATCTTCAAGCCCGAGATCATGATCTGCGTTCCGTCCGGCGTGACCTCCGTCGAGCGCCGGGCGGTCACCGAGGCGGCGATCTCAGCGGGCGCGCGCCAGGCGTGGCTGATCGACGAGCCGCTGGCCGCCGCGATCGGCGCGGGCATGCCCATCTCGGAGGCCCGAGGCAACGCCATCTGCGACATCGGCGGCGGCACGACCGAGATCGCGGTCATTTCGCTTTCGGGAATGGTGGTCGCCTATTCGATTCGCGTGGGCGGCAACCGGCTCGATGACGCCATCGCAGACCATCTGCAGCGTCGCCACAACCTGCTGATAGGAGAGCGCACCGCGGAGGAGGTCAAGATCGCGGCTGGTTCGGCGATCCTGATGAAGGAGCCCCTGCGCGCCGAGGTGCGCGGCCGCGACCTCGTCACCGGCCTGCCCCGCCGGCTGGAGATCACCTCCAACGACATCGCCGAGGCGATCCAGGAGCCCCTTGGCCTGATTGTCCGGGCGGTGCGCAGCGTGCTCGAGGAGACTCCGCCAGAGCTGGCGGCTGACATCTACGACCGGGGAATGGTGCTCTTGGGGGGTGGGGCGCAGCTTCGAGGGATAGATCGGTTTCTCTCGGTGCACACTGGGATTCCGGTCGCCGTCGCCGACAATCCGCAGACCACTGTCGTGCGGGGCACAGGCCTGGCCCTGGAGGAGTTCGAGGTGCTGAAGCGAAATCACCAGGGCTTCTTACGTTCGTGATCCGCCCGTCCCTGACCCTACCGACGGCGCGGGGAGGTCATAGAGCGCGGGCGT
>DATINX010000131.1:0-8377 GCA_035473835.1 Candidatus Dormiibacterota bacterium
CCGAGATGTCGGCGATGGCGGCGCGCAACATGGCCACCGCCGTGCGGGGCGGCCGCCCGCCGAACCTGCTCAACCCCGAGGTCAAGCGATAGTTTCGGAGGCGCGGCCCCTGAGGCCGAAATATCGGCTGCTTGCCCTCGATCTCGATGGCACGATCATCGACGCTCGCCTGAACCTCGACCCCAGCGACGTCAAAGCCGTGCATCGCATTCTGGCCGCGGGCATCGAGGCCATCGCGTGCACTGGGCGACCATTTCCCGGTGCTCTGCCGTGGGTCCGGCGGATCGGCCTGACCGGCCCGATCGTTTGCTACCAGGGCGCTCAGGTGCGTACGCCTGAAGGCGAGATGCTCCTCGACCGTGGCATCCCGCACGACGTGGCGATGGAAGTCATCCAGTTCGCCCGTGAGGGTGGCCTTCACGTCCAGGCATACAGGGACGACGAGCTGCTTGTCGAACGCGACCGGCCTGAGGCGCATCAGTACGCGCAGCACGCGGGGATGCAGATACTGCTGGTCGACGACCTCGATCAGGCGATGGGTCCTACCACCCCCAAGCTCGTGATCGTCGCGGACAGCGCGACGCTGGAGCAGCTGCTGCCTGAGGTGCGGCGGAGATGGGCCGGCAGACTGAATGCCGCCACGTCGATGCCGACCTACGTGGAGTTCACGACCATCGACAGCGACAAGGCGAAGGCGCTCCACTTCCTCTGCGAGCGCATGGGCATCCGGCAGGACGAGACCGCCGCGGTCGGTGACGGCCGCAACGACGCCACGATGATCGCCTGGGCCGGGCTCGGCGTGGCCGTCGAGGGCTCGCCGCCGGAGGTCCTGGCAGTGGCGGACCGCACCATCCCCGGCCCGGGCCACGGTGGAATCAAGCAGCTCGCGGACCTGTTGCTCGGATCATGAGCACTTTGCTTCTCGTGCACGCGCATCCGGACGACGAAGCCATATCCACCGGCGGGGCGATGCTTAAGGCACACGAAGCCGGGCACCGCGTGGTGCTGGTGACCGCCACGCGCGGGGAGGTCGGCGAGATCTACAACATGGACGAGGCGGCGACGCGCCCGCACCTCGCCGAGGTGCGCACCAAGGAGCTCGAGAACGCCAGCCGGATCCTCGGTGTGCACCGTCAGGAGTTCCTGGGCTATCGCGACTCCGGGATGGTGGGAACCGCTGACAACGAGAACCCCAGCTCGTTCAACCAGGCGCCGTTAGAGGAGGCGGCGGGCAAGCTTGCCGCCATCCTGCGTGAAGAGAAGCCAGACGTCGTTGTGACCTACGCGGAAGACGGAGTTTACGGCCATCCCGATCACGTCAAGGCACATTTCGTGACCAATGCCGCGCTCGATGCTTTGCAGCGCTCGCGCGAGCCGTGGACTCCGAAGAAGCTGTACTACACCGCGATTCCTCGATCGCTCATGCAGGCGTTCATGGAGCAGATGCCTGAGGAGGCACGGCAGCAAGGCACCATCAGGATCGTCGGCACGCCGGACGAGCTGGTGACGACGAAGGTCGACGTCACCGACCTGGTCGACCGCAAGCGCGCAGCGTTCTCAGCGCACGTGAGCCAGAACGATCCCAATTCCTGGTTCGCGACCATGGCCGATCAGATCTACCGGCTCGCTTTCGGGACCGAGTACTACCAGCTGGCGCGGGGCAAACCGGGGTCGGCGCTGCCCGAAGGCGACCTCTTCGCCGGCATCGACTAGGGCGGGCACAAGAGCGTTCCGTCGCTCATCGTCCAACCTAGCGGCCATTCCCACTGCAGCGATATCGATCCAGAGCAGGCGGTCGTCCCCTCGTATCCCGTCAGTGGATAGGTGACCCGTCCAAGCGACCACGTGGCAGTCCCCAGCTCGTACGAGCTCAAGTCGGGCGCCATGAGCTGGTGCTTGTAGAACAGATCCTCCAGCACTAGGGCCGGCCGGCCGAAGTAGTCGAAGCCGATCGTGAAGAGCAAAGCGAGCACGAGGGCAACGCCGAGCAGGCGATTTGCCCCGCGCGGCGGATGCCGAGTCGCGTGTGGATCTTCAATCCGAACACTGCGAACGATCGTCGTGCCGGCCCACCTGTCGCCCACCCGCTGGCTGTCGGCCGTCATGAGGACGGAGAGGCCGCCGATCAAGTACAGGCCTGGGAGGACGTCGATGAATCGCAGGATGTTGCGGACCACGATCGACCCGACGCCGAGGGCCTGGCCATCCGCGCGGACCACGCAAAGGCCGAGCAGCAATTTGCCAACGCTGGCTCCATAGAGACTCTCGGGCACTACGTAGTAGACGACCCATAAAACGCAGTTGGACCCCCACGTCGCGATCAGGGTCCCCGCATAGACCCAGTTGACGATCGAGAGCACGATCGAAAAGGCCAGGAAGTCGAGGAGAAGCGCGCGCAACCTGGGCCACCGAGCCTGGCGGGCCTGGGCCGCCCACCTCGACACGACCGGGCTGAGCGCTGCCGCGACAGCCATTTGCGGACTGATCATCTCACCAGGGCCCGCCACGTAAACTCCGATTTAGACATGGAGGTCGTCAAGATCACGCCGCGCGGCTACTGCCACGGCGTCGTGGATGCCTTCCGGATCGCGAAACGGGTGCGCGAAGAGACCACTGGGCCCGTCCACATGCTGGGCATGCTCGTTCACAACACGCACGCCACCGACGACCTGCAGGCCCAGGGAATCGGCCTGGTCGATCCGCCGGATCGGCTCGCCGGCCTGAACCAGATCAAGGACGGAACGGTCATCTTCACCGCCCACGGCGTGTCGCCCCAGGTCAAGCAGCGTGCCGCCGAGCTCGGCCTGAACGCGATCGACGCCACCTGCTCGGACGTGGTCCGCACTCATGAGCTCGTCGCCGATCTCGCGAGCAAGGGCTACGAGGTCGTCTACATCGGGCGCAAAGGCCACCCCGAGCCGGAAGGCGTGGTGGGCGAGGCGCCTGGAAAGGTCTACCTCGTGCAGGACCCAGAGGACATCGACGCGCTCGACCTCCACGGCGAGCGGATCGCCGTCACCTGCCAGACCACGCTGTCGGTGTGGGACACCGAGGACTTGATTGGCCGCGTCAAGACCCGCTACCCGCAGGCCGAGATCCACAACGAGATCTGCCGCGCCACCCAGGAAAGGCAGGAAGCCGCGGTGGAGGCGGCCGAGCACGTCGACGTCGTCATCGTGGTCGGCAGCTCGCGGTCGTCCAATTCGCTGCGGCTGGTCGAGGTGGTGAAGAAGCTGGGCAAAAAACCCGCCTACTTGGTGGACCGGCTCGAGGACCTCGACGTCAACTGGCTCCGGGGGGCGCAGAAGGTCGGCGTGACGAGCGGAGCCTCGACCCCCTCGCAGCTCACGCGCAGGGTCATCGAGTACATAGAGGCGCTGGAAGCGCCGGCTTGACGCCGGCCTGACGCCGGCTCGCTGGTGGCTGGAGTACACCCCTCTCCCTGACCCTGTCCCCTGCGGGGAGAGGGAGACTGACTACGTTCGGCGCAGTCTCTTCATCACCCGGCTCAGCGGGCTGGCCGGCGGAGTGGACGCTGTGGACGAGGCTGTTGGAGTCGGCGGCGGGGGGTCGGCGGGAGGGGCGCTCGGCGTGGCGGCCGGCTGGCCGTTTTGACCCGACGACGTTCCTGACCGGGGCCGCCGTCTCCGTCTGCGCCTGGCAGCCCCGGTGCCGGTCTTTTCGGCCGCAGAATTGGGGGGCGCTTCAACAGCCGGTGGCGGTGCCACGGCCTCAATCGCCGGCTTGGGAGCGGCCGGCGAGCGGCGGCCCCGGCGCCGCCGAGGCGCGGGTGCCGCAGAGGGGGCGGTGTCAGTGGCGGCGATCGCACGGGCGGCGTATGCCCGGCGGCGTACGCTCGCTCCCACCTCGCCCTCGGCCACCATGGCCCCGTCTGCCGTGTGCACGTCGACCCGCCAGACCACGATGGCGGTCGGCGCCCCGCCGACCGGCGGGCGCTTCTGGGTGAGCGTCCAGCGGGCGTAGATGGTCTCGCCCGCCCGCACCGGCCGCGGGAACTTCCAGTTCACCCATTCCCACTCGGCCACCGACGGCACCGGCATGTCCATCGTCCCGAGTCCGATCGCAACCGCGACGAGCAGAGAAGGCGGAGCGAAGCGGGTGCCGCCATGGGCGGCGTCGATCGTCAGGGGGGAGAAGTCGCCCGCCACCGCAGCAAAGAGCGCGATCTCAGCCTCTGAGATGGTGCGCCGCCGTGTCGTCCACTCGCCGCCGAGGGGGAGGTCGTCGAAAGAGATCGGCTCCAGGTCGGGAGCGAGTATACCGGGATCAACCTCGCGACCCCGAGCGTTAACCTATGGCGAATTTCACCGGGGAGGCCCATTGCCCGACATATCGTCCGTCCTGCTGATCACCTCGGTGCTGTTCATCATCGCCGTGGTGCTGCTCACGATCGCCCTCATGCGCATGCGCGGCATGACGCGGCGACTGGAGGTGGCTCTGGAGGACGAAAGCGGCGCCCGCGACCGCGCCGCGCTGCTGCTGGCGATGGCGTCGGCCGTGAACTCCTCGCTCGGCCTGGAAGAGGTCCTCGACGTGGCCATCCGGCATGCCGGGCGCATCATGGGCGCGGTCGCGGGCGCGATGTACCTGGTCGTCCCAGGCAAGACCGAGATGCGCCGCCAGGCGCAGTACGGGCTCACACGTCGCCCACGGGGCACGGTGCGCGCTCTGAGCGAAGAGCCGCTGCGCTCGGCCCTCGCGGCGATGCGTCCGGTTGTGGTCCGCCTCGGTGAGGACACCGCGCCCGGCCTCGAGGCCGGTGGACACCCGCAGCACGTGCTGGTGGTGCCCGTGCAGCGCTCCGGGCAGTTGATGGGCGCGCTCGAGCTGTATCTGAACGCGTGGCGCGAGCTGACCGAAGACCAGAGCGACCTCCTGATCGGTGTCGCATCTCAGGCCGCGATCGCCATCCGCCACGCACAGCTCTTCCAGGCGCAGGAGGAGAACGCGCTCACCGACGAGCTGACCAAGCTTCCCAACCGGCGCGCCCTCGCGCAGGAGTTCCTAAAAGAGATGCAGCGCGCGCGGCGCCATCACAATCCGATCGCTTTCCTGATGGTCGACCTCGACCACTTCAAAGGGGTGAACGACACATACGGCCACCTGCAGGGCGATGCGGTGCTCGCCGAGCTCGCGTCGATCATCAGCACCGGTGCGAGAGAGTCGGATGTTTGCGCGCGATATGGAGGCGAGGAGTTCGCGCTCGTCCTGCACGAGACAAATGACGCCGGCGCGCGCATCCTCGCGGAACGGATTCGCGCCAAGGTGGCCGCACACACGTTTCCCGGCGGCCTGAAGCTCACGATCAGCATCGGCATCGCAGCCACGACCGACGCGTCTCTTTTCACGGCCCTCATCGAGCGGGCCGACCAGGCGCTGTATGCGGCCAAGATGGGGGGTCGCAATCAGGTGCGGGTGGCCGACATGAAGGTGGCTCCCGCCAAGCAATCTCAGCGCGCGTAACCTCCTCGGCAGTGGCCCACTACTGCGTTCGCTGCGGAGCTTTGCTCGAAACGCGGGTTATCGAGGGCCACGAGCTCGAGGCGTGCCCCAACGACGACTTCGTGTTGTGGCGCGACCCGAAGGTGGCCTCGGCGGTGGTCGTCGAAGCCGATGGCGGCGTGGTCCTGGGTCGTCGCGCCATCGAACCCGGTTACGGTTTGTGGTGCCTGCCCGGCGGCTTCGTCAACGATGACGAGCATCCGGCCGATGCGGCGATGCGCGAATGCGTCGAGGAGATTTGCGCGGCGGTCGAGCTGACCGCCCTGATCGGCGTGTATCACGTCCCCAAGCGGGATGCGCCCAGCATGGTGGGGATCGCCTACCAGGCCAGGCTTGCCGATGGGGCTCGGCCGGCACCGGGTATCGAGATGCTGGAGGTCAAGGTGTTTCCTGTCGACTCGCTGCCGCCGCTGGCGTTCCCGAGCCATCGGTATGTCGTCGGCGAGTACCTCAAGTCCCGGGCGTCGGTGGAGGGAGCCTCACCCCAACCCGCCGCCGCAGCGGTTCCGCGTTCAACAAAGCCATTACCAGGACGAGCACGACCGCGACCACAGAACAAGCAGTGAACCCCGCGGCGTAGCCGTAGGTCTGGACGACCGGACCAAAAGCCAACGGACCGATCGTGATCCCCAGGAAGAGGATCGTGCCGTACATCCCCATGGCGACGCCTCGCGTGGATGATGCGGAAAGGTCACCGAAAACGACGCCGATCGCGACGAAGACGGTGGCCATGAACGGAGTGGCGATAACCAGCACGATCGCGGGGCCCGCGAAGCCGGACAGGTGGCCAAGCACGATTGCTGCAGCTGACCACACGACCACTCCCACAAATACGATCGGCCACCGATGCCGGGCGCGGTCGACCAATCGACCTCCGGGAATCCGAGACAGGCCGTTGGCCACCGCCTGCAGGGCGAGGAGCAGGCCCACCTGTGAGCTGGGCAAGCGCAGAGCCTCCTTGCCGAAGATAGGCAGGAACGCCCCGATCGTGCCCCACGCGATGGTGGCGGCGATGAGACCGATCGTCACGGGTACGAAGGCCGGCTGAGCCACGAGCATGCGCAATGGCTCGCGCAGGGACAGCCCTCGCTCGGCCGCCTGCGTGGTGCCGCTCGCTAGCAGCGCACCTGGCACTGCGAACACGAGCATCACGGTGGTGACGGCCAGGTCCGTGCGGATGTCGAGCCACATGAGGAGAAGCCCGGCAACCGAAGGGCCGATGAAGAAACCGACCTGCATCGACAGTGTGAGCCAGCCCATCGCGCGGCCGAGACGCCCGGCCTTGACCGACTCCGTCACCGCTGAGAACAGTGCTGCCTGCTGCGCCCCCGAACCCAGCCCACCCACGATCTGCCATATGAAGAGTGGAGCGACGGTGGTGGTCGCGGCCGCGGCGAGCTGGGAGCCGCCCGAGACGACGAGCGAGAAGATGAGCAGGGATCGAGCGCCGAAGCGGTCGATGAGAAGTCCCGAAGGAAGGGAGAGGGCCGCCGCGGCCAGCGTTGCCGCCGAGAACAGCGCGCCGACTTCAAATCGATCGGCACCCAGCTGGTGCGCATAGAGCGGGACCGTCAGGCCGCGTGCTGAAAGAGAGGCAAATGACGCGCCCGCCGCGATGTAGATCGCGAGCGTCCGATGCGATTTGAGGACGCTCAGCACCGCTCCTAAGATAACGACGCATGAGCATGCGCCGGGCAGCTGAGCTGCTCGCCGCCGCGCGGAGCGGCATTGCGCTGACCGGTGCGGGCATCTCCGCCGAGAGCGGCATCCCCACGTTCCGCGGGGCGGGTGGCTTGTGGTCGCAGTACGACCCCGTGAAGGTCGCGTCCATCGACAACTTCCTCCAGGATCCGAGCGCCTACTGGAGGGTGGCGAAGGAGCGCGGTCCGGCGGTGCTGGCAGCGCGACCCAACCCAGGCCATCTCATCCTTGCCGAGCTGGAAAGGGATGGCCACCTGACCGCCGTCGTGACGCAGAACACGGATGGGCTGCATCAGGACGCCGGCAGCCGCCGCGTCATCGAGCTCCACGGCTCCGGGCGAACAGTGCGCTGCATGGACTGCGGCGCCGCTGAGAGTCGCGTCGACGTGCAGGCCAGGCTGGATGTCGAGATGCCGCCCGTGTGCAGGATGTGCGGCGGCATTTTTCTGAAGCCGACGGTCGTGCTGTTCGGTGAGGCGATGCCGGTCGATGCGGTCGAGGAGTCGTTCGCGCTCGCACGTGCAGCCGACGTGATGTTGGTGGTGGGCTCCTCGCTGGTGGTGTACCCGGCCGCTCAAATTCCCATGGCCGCTGCCGAGTCGGGCGCTTCCCTGATCGTGATCAACGCCGAGCCGACGCCCGTGGACCAGTTGGCCGAAGTCGTGATCCGCGGGCATTCGGGCGAGGTGCTGCCCGAGCTCGCATCCCTGATCTCAACCGCCTAGGACGGTCAGGCTGCCGGCGCTCACCGGCTTGCCGTCGACGACCAGGCTGCCCGTGGCGTCGATGTCTTCGGCGATGCCTTCGACGATCCGATCTGGCAGCTCAACGCGAACCCTCTTCCCGATCGTGTCCGAGAGCTCGCGCCATCGGGCGACCACCTGCTCGGCGGGAGCAGAGCTCCACCGCCCGATCGCCGGACGCAGCCTCGCCAGCAGTCGGTCGCCTGTTTCGTCCAGCTGCGCTGCTCCCTCGGGCGCCCACGTCAGGTTGATGCCGATGCCGCATACCACCTTCGCCGGCGAGGCTTCGACCAGGATGCCGCCGACCTTCCGGCCGTCGAGCAGCAGGTCGTTGGGCCATTTCAACCGCACGCCTCCGCCGCACGCCTCGGCGGCCGCCACCCCGGCGGCCAGGCTCAAGAGCGGATTCG
>DATINX010000132.1:0-18691 GCA_035473835.1 Candidatus Dormiibacterota bacterium
GTCTTGGCCCAGCACGCGAATCGAGAGATCCGCGACATGGTCATCAACTCCGGCATGGAAGGCGGCATGCAGGAAGCGATGGATCATCTGGAGCAGGTTGCCGTCTCGCTCCGCTAAGTGAATTACGAACCCAACAAGGACCGCCGGGAGCTGCTTCCCGGTGGTCCTTGCTTGAGGCAGTTCTGGAGCTTCTCCACCGTTTGCTCGACCGAGTGGTTGCTCGACCTGTCGACGATCCCGTTGTCAGCCATGGGTGACATCGACACCTCCCGAAATCCTCAGGGCCGCGGCCTGGCCTTGCCGACCTCATGCAGGCACCACGCGTACAACGCGTCGTAGAGAGGGCTCTCGAGCTCAATCTTGCGATGGTCGTCCTCGCCATGGACCATCGCGAACCCGTGTGCGATGGCCTTCAGGCCGGCCGCCTCTGGAGTCACGCTGATGTCGGCCGCGACATCAGCCCCGTGCACGATGAGGGCGAGGCGGTCGAGTGCCGGGTCCTGCAGCCCGTACTTGAGCAAGATCGACTCGAAGCTGCAGCGGCCGTCCACATGCCCTAGCTCCACGCCTCCGACGTCATAAGGCAGGGCGCCTTCCCGCTCGGCCACGGCCCCCACCTCGGCCGCCGGCACGTAGAGGAACTCGGCGTCGGGGTCGATAAACCGCTTGATCAGCCAAGGGCAGGCGATCCGGTCGACGCTGGCATTCTTGCGGGTAACCCACTTCATCTCTTTATCCCCTTGTCGTCGAAATGTCGGCACCCCTAGAATCTCGGGCGAGTGGCTGTCGTACTGGCTGTCATGCCCCTGGCGATCGACGTGGCGTTCGTCCTGCTGACGGTGGCCATTCTTGCCGACTGGCTCCGCAAGCGGGAGCGTCGGCGTGGCTACCTGGCTCTCGCCCTTGGGTCACTGACTCTAGTCATCCTGATCGCTCCGAGCTTTTCGGATGCCGGACCTTACGCGCCATTGCTGACCGACCTCGGGATCGTGCTCTTCCTGCTCTCGGGTTGGGCCCTCTTGATGTTCCGGGACTCGTTCATCCCTCTGAGCCCGACCACCCGCCGCTTCGCCGTGGTCGCGATCGTCCTCGTGGCGGTTTCCGGGATGCTCGTGAACCTGCCCGCCAACTCGCAGGCGCCGCATAGCGCGCTGCAGACCTTTGTGCTGGCGGCGATTCTCACCACGTGGGCCATCTGTGTGGTCGAGCCGATCGTCACGCTGTGGCTGGCCTCCAGGAGGCGGCCCGCCGTCGAGGGCGCACGGATGCGCTCGCTCAGCCTGGGCTACACGGGCCTGGTTGCGGTGGTCCTGGTCCGGACTCTGGGCGGATCACTCATTCAGAACGACCTCGCGCAGCTTCTCCTCGATCTCGTGAGTCTGGCCATCGTCCCGATACTCTTCTTCAGCTTCCTTCCGCCGACCTGGCTGCGCCGGCTGTGGAGCCAGCCGGAGGAAGAAGAGCTGCGCCAGGGCTTGCATAGCCTGTTGACGTTCAGCCCCGATCGCGTGACCCAGGCGCGGCGCGCGCTCGAATGGGCGACACGCCTCGTCGGCGGCGCCGGCGCGTTGATAATCGATTCGGACGGGTCGATCCTTGCGTTTCAGGGCATGAGCGGCGAGACGGCCGCGGAGCTGTCGGCGTCCGTTCAGGCGAACCCGCAGGCCGGCGAGCTCAGGTCTTTGCCGCGTTCGCCCACGACCCTGGTCCTCCCGCTCGGGCTACAAGGGGGAAGAGGGGTGATGGTCATCGTGGCCGGCCCGTTCACGCCGCTGTTCGGCGATGACGAGGTGATCCGGCTCCGGCAATACACCAGCAGCATCAGCGCCGCACTCGATCGCCTGACGTTGAACGCGCGCATCCACGACCTGGAGAAGGCGAAGACGGAGTTCATGAACATCGCCTCGCACGAGCTGCGCGGACCGATGACTGTCATCAAGGGCTACCTCACCATGCTCGAGGCCGGCGCCCTCGGATCGCTCGCGCCCAGAGCGATGTCGGTGCTTCCGCTGCTCATCACCAAAGCCGACGAGGTCAACTCGATGGTCGAGCAGATGCTCGAAGCCGCGCGCCTCGAGGAGGGGCGTGTCGAGCTGCATAAGGAGCGAGGCGACATCGTCGAGCTGACCGAGATCGCCGTCGACGGCATCCGCCCGCTGCTGAACGGCCACGAGCTTGACCTCGATGTGCCTCCCGCGCCGATCGAGGCTGACGTTGACTTCGAGCGCTTCCAGATCGTGGTGAGAAACCTGGTCAGCAACGCGATCAAGTACTCGGAAGGCGACAAGCCGATCACCGTCCACGTCACTCGAAACGGCAAGACAGGGCGAGTCGTCGTGGTGGACGAGGGCATCGGTATCGCGGCCGCCGACCAGCCGAGGTTGTTCACAAAATTCGGCCGCATCGAGCATGAGTCGACGATTCATGTCGCCGGGGCCGGTCTGGGGCTCTGGCTGTCGCGCGAGATAGCGCGCATGCATGAAGGAGATATCACCGTCGATTCCATCGAGGGCGTCGGCAGCACGTTCACCTTCGAGGTCCCGATAATCCAGTAGACCTTGGATGCCCCGCTCCGCACGCGCTTCGAGCCCCACAGGCCTCTCGACCTAGCCATGACTCTCGGTCCTGTCGGCGATTGGGCATCACTGCGAGTCACGCAAGGAGTGGCCTGGCGGGCAACGCTCACCCCTGAAGGCCCGGCCACCCTTCGCCTGGTGCAGACCGCCCGCGGCGTCGAGGTCGAGGCCTGGGGAGCGGGCGCCGCGTGGGCGGCGGCCGGCGCGGCCACCCTCTGCGGTGAGGAGGACGACGACTCCGGTTTCCGCCCCGTCCATGGACTGCTGCGCGACGTGCACCGCCGCAATCCCGGCCTGCGGCTGCCGAAGACCAGAGCCGTGTTCGAGGCGCTGGTGCCGCTGGTGCTCGAGCAAAAGGTCACCGGGTTGGAGGCGCGCCGCTCATATCGCGCCCTGGTTAGGTCCCTCGGCGAGCCGGCGCCCGGCCCGGCGGGTCTCACGGTGCCGCCCTCGGCTGAGGTGCTCTCCCGCACCCCCTACTGGACGTTCCACAAGTTCGGAGTCGAGCGCCGCCGCGCCGAGGTCATCATCCGGGCGGCGCGAAGCGCGAGCCGCCTGGAGGAGACGATCACGATGGACCTGGCCGCCGCCCGCCGGCGCCTGGAGGCGTTCCCAGGAGTCGGGCCATGGACGGCCGCAGGGGTCGCGCTGGTAGCGCTGGGCGACGCCGACGCGGTTCAGGTCGGGGACTACAACCTTCCTCACACGGTCGCGTACGCGCTCGAGGGCGCGGCCCGATCGACCGACGCGCGAATGCTAGAGCTGCTCGATCCCTATCGCGGACACCGGGCACGGGTCATCAGGCTGATTCGCATCGCCGGCATTACAGCTCCGCGTTTCGGCCCTCGGATGCCGCTGCGGAACTTCGCGAAGGACTGACTCAGCCGTCGAGCTTGTCGAGCTCCTCCTCGACCAGCGTCACGAGCTCTCGCATGCCTTCGCTGTCGAATACCAGCCGAGCTCCGGCTGCTTTGAAGAGCTCGGGGAGCGGCTGGGTGGCGCCGAGCCCCAGCGCGTGGCGGTACTGGCGGACCGCCTCCTTGGGGTCTCGCAGGCTGTTGCGCCACACCTGCAACGCACCGAGCTGGGCGATGCCGTACTCGATGTAGTAGAAAGGGCTGCCGAAGAAGTGCGGCTGCTGGTACCACCGAGCGATGCGCTCCTCGTCGAGGCCGGTCCAGTCGACCGACGTGCCTTCGAAACGCCGGCGAATGTCCAGCCACTTGCGGTCGCGTGCCCGGGCGTCGCGACCGGCCTCATCCAGGTAAATCCAGTGCTGAAAGGCGTCGACCGACGCGCAGTGCGGAAAGAAAAGAATGATGCCCTCGAGCAGGTCGGCACGTGAGCGCCTGGCGTCCTCTTCTGAGTAATAGCCGCCGCTCTCCTTGCCGATGAACGGCGACGCGAGAAGCTCCATCGACATCGAAGCCACCTCAGCCATCTCCGATCCGGGGTGCCGCTGGAACAGGAGGGGCAGCGTTGATGCCTCGAACGAATGAAAAGCGTGGCCGGACTCGTGCAGCAACGTGCGCAGGTCGCCGTCAACGCCGACGGCGTTCATGAAGATGACGGGCTGCTTGCTGAACGCCAAGGTGGTGCAGTACCCGCCTGGAGCCTTGCCCTTGCGGTTGTCCAGGTCGAGCAGGTGGTTGTCGTCCATCACCTTGTAGTAATCGCCGAAGTCGGGATCGACGTGGGCGAAGACGGGCGTGCCACGATCGATGAAGTCGTGGATGTCGTCGAAAGGCTTCAGCGCAGGCCGGCCTGTGGGGTCGACCGTGATGTCCCACGGGCGAAGCGTCTCCAGTCCCATCCGGCGGCGGCGTCTCTCGTTGATCCGCTCGACGGCCGGCATTACCGCTTCCTCGACGGCCACGTGAAAGCGCATGCAGTCCTCCGGCGTGTAGTCGAAGCGGTTCTTGTCCCGATGCGCAAAATCGCGATAGTTGCTGAACCCAGCGTTCTTGGCGATCTGCTGCCTCAGGTCGTACATCCGGTCGAAGATTCCCGCGAGCACGTCGCGCTCTTCGATGTAGGGCTTCGCGCGCACCCTGAACGCGCGCTCGCGAACGTCGCGGTCGTTGGATTGAAGGAAGGGCAGCAGCTGCGAGGGCGTCTTCTCCTCGCCGTTCCACTGGACGACCATGCCGCCGTTGATCTTGGCCCACTGCGTCCCCAGCTCGGACAGCTCAGCGAACAGGGACACGTTGGCTTCGTCAAAGAGCTCCATCTGGTTGCGGAATCGCTGGATCATCGTTTCCAGGCCCGGCCGAACGTACCCGAGCTCGACCAGCCTTGCCTGGAGCCGTATTCGCTGCTCGTGGGCGCGGGGCGAGATCTGGGTGCCAAACCGGAGCTGGGCTGCCTCCCGGTCGGGGTCGGTCGTGTCGCAGGTGTACGCGAAGTTGGCCAGGGACGCGGCTTCTGAAAGCAGCGACTCGAAGTGTGACCAGTCGGCCAGCCATGTTTCTACGTTTTCGGTGTTGAGCGGGCGCGTTGCGAGCTCTTCGTAATACGGGAGGACCTCCTCCCAGCTGACATTCTTGAAGGCGTCAGGAGACGCGGGTAAAACTCTCGCAACCATCACACATTCCCTCTCCGTAAAGCGCTCGCTTGATTTGACGCGGACGCCAAACTCATCGTACAGAGCCGATGGCGGGCAAATCATCATCTCCAATGCGGTTGCCCCCGGCCGTGGGTGCGGCCGCCCTCGTGGCCGTGGGCGGCAGCCGCCTCAAGAAGGACCTCGCATGGATGAGCTGGGCGGGGACCGTGTGGCGCCTCGAGGGCGCCTCCGGTGCGGTCTATGTCAAGCGCGCCGGAGACCTGGAGGGCGAGCGCGACCGCACCGTCTGGCTGCAGGGCCGGCTTCCGGTTCCCGAGGTGCTCGGCCTGTTCCATGCTTTCGGAGACGACTGGCTGCTGACCAGGGCGGTGCCCGGCGTGCCGCTCCACGACCACTCCCTGGGCTGGGCACCGTCACATGTCGCGCGCCGGATGGGGGAGATCCTGCGGGAGATCCACGCGGTTGACGCCACCGGCTGCCCGTTCGGCGAGCGTCGAGCGGGTCACGTGCTGCTTCATGGCGACTACTGCATGCCCAACATCCTCGTGCATGATGGGCGCCTCAGCGGCTTGATCGACCTGGGCGGCGCGGGACTCGGCGATCCGCAGGACGACCTCGCGGCCGGCCTCTGGACCCTGCAGTACAACTACGGTCGCGGCCACGCGCGCGAGTTCCTGGATGGGTACGGCTGGCCGCCGATGAGCGACAAGGCGATCGAGCGCCTGCGGCGGCGTTACTCGCGCTAGGCCGGTTTGACGGGGAGGACGGTGTCGACCACTCGCCAGCAGTACCACGCGGCAATGGAGCGGTAAGGGCGAAACTTCTCGCCGTCGGTCTGCAGGTCGCGCGGCTTGATCGTCTCCTTGAGCCGGTGCGCGGTCGACCAGCCCTTCCGCACGCCATAGTCGTCGACCGGCCACACGTCGAGCCGGCGCAGCTGGAACATGAGGAACATCTGGGCCGTCCAGGGACCGATGCCGCGGACCTGCACCAGTCGCGCGATGAGATCGTCGTCTGAGAGCGAATCCACATCCCCAAGCGGGACAGTGCCGTCCACGACTTTTCGCGCCAGGTCGGTGACGGCGGCCTCCTTGGAGCCGCTGAGGCCGGCGGTGCGCATGGCTCCTGCGGGCAGGGTCAGGACGCCAGCCGGTGTGAGCCCGTCCGCGAACAGCTTCAAGAAGCGTCCATGGATCGCATTGGCCGCCGCGCCCGCCAGCTGCTGAAACATGATCGAGCGGACCAGCGCGCTGTATGGATCTTCGGACGGCTCGCGCAGCTGCATCGGGCCCACGGCCTTGATGAGGCGCGCCATAGCGGGGTCGCGCCTGGCGACCAATCGCGTGCCGCGTGCCAGCTCGACCGGCGTCGGGCGCGGGTCAGTCAACTGTGGTCCCCGCGCCGAAGGCGCGGGAGTGTGCCACTGCGTGCGCCCGGCGCGTCAGGCGAACTCGGACATGAACTGGGCGAAGTCGTCTTTGGACATCCGGAGCTGATCCTCGCCCAGCTCGACGAGCGGCTGGTCGGGGATGCGTTCGGTGGTCGCGAAATCGGCCATGGTCGTGTCGAGGTACAGCAGGCCGGTCACGAGATGACCGGCGGCGCGGCCCTCCTCGATGACCCTGAAAGCCGCGCGGCGGTCGCTGGGGTCGTGGTCCTCACCGAGCTTCTTGAGCACTATGTGCGACCCGTCGTGGAGCTCGACGTCGCGCACCGTGCCCGGCTCGTAGTCGACGTGGACCTCTTCGAAGAACGGGATGAACGAGACGTCAGCGATCGATTCCTCGTGGTCCTTGACCCAGCTGTAGCTCTTCGTCGAGCCGTCGTGGTCGTTGAAGGTCACGCACGGCGAGATGATGTCGAGGATCGCGGTGCCGCGATGGGCGATCGCGGCTTTGATCAGAGGCACCACCTGCTTGCCGTCGCCGCTGAACGACCGCGCCACGAACGAGCATCCGAGCGTCAGGGCCACCGCGCACGGGTCGATGGGCTGGAACGTGTTGACCGCGCCCTTCTTCTGCACCGAACCGAGGTCGGCGGTGGCCGAGAACTGGCCCTTGGTGAGGCCGTAGGTGCCGTTGTCTTCGATGATGTACGTACAGTCGATGTTGCGCCGGATCATGTGCATGAACTGACCGAGGCCGATCGACACCGTGTCCCCGTCACCGGAGACGCCGAGCATGATCAGCTGCCGGTTGGCGAGCTGCGCGCCTGTCGTCAGCGCGGGCATGCGGCCGTGCACACCGTTGAATCCATGGGCCGTCTCGACGAAGTAGGCGGGCGTCTTCGACGAGCAGCCGATGCCCGACATCTTGGCGAGGCGGTGCGGCTCGACGCCGAGCTCATAGAGCGCCTTGATCATGTGGTTGGTGATCGAGTTGTGGCCGCACCCTGCGCAGAGCGTGGTTGCCGCGCCCTTGTACGCGTCACGGGCAAGGCCGATGTGGTTCAGGGTGGCGCTCATACGGGGACAGCCTCAGATTCGAGAAGTGGTTCGATGATCGCGTCAGCGGGGATGGGCTGACCGTCGTAATGGCGAATCGAGCGCAGACGGTTGACGAGGTCCGGCGGCAGTGCGAGCCGGATGAGGTCGTACATCTGGCCGTCGCGGTTCTGCTCGATCACGTACACGCGATCGTGCCGCGCGACGAAGTCCACCACCTGCGCCGACAGTGGCAGTGCGCGCAGCCGCAGATAGTCGACCGGGCGCCGCGCGGTGGCGAGGGCCCGCCGCGCCTCGACGACCGCCGCATGCGTTGAGCCGAAGGCGATCAGCCCGACCGAAGACGCGCTTGACTCGTCGATCTCCGGGGAGGGCAGCGCCGTGCGCGCGGTTTCGAACTTGCGCGACAGCCGGTCCATGTTGGCGGCGTATGCCTCGGCGCTCTCGGTGTAGCGGGCGCGCTCGTCGTGCCCGGATCCACGCGTGAAATACCCGGCCGCGGGATGGTCGGTGCCCGGGAGCGTGCGATAAGGCACCCCGTCGCCGTCGACGTCGCGATATCTCGCCCACTCACCCGCGAGCCGCTCGAGGTCCGCCTTGCTGAGCACCTTCCCGCGATCGAAGGGCTTGTCGGGGTACTTGAACTCCGGCGTCATCCACAGGTTCATGCCGAGGTCGAGGTCCGAGAGCACGAAGACCGGTGTTTGGAAGCGATCGGCGTAGTCGAAGGCGTCGCGGGCGAATTCGTAGCACTCCTCCACCGTCCCAGGCAGCAGAAGGAGGTGCTTGGTGTCGCCGTGGGACAGGGTGTAGGCGAACCCGACGTCGGCCTGCGAAGTGCGCGTGGGCAGGCCTGTGGACGGCCCGATCCTCTGGATGTCGAAGATCACAACCGGCACCTCGGCGTAATAGGCGAGGCCCGCGAACTCGGCCATCAGCGAGATGCCCGGCCCTGAGGTCGACGTCATCGAGCGCGCGCCGGCCCACCCGGCGCCGATCGCCATCCCGACCGCGGCCAGCTCGTCCTCGGCCTGCACGACGGCGATGCGTTTCTCGCCGGTCTGGGGGTCGGTGCGGAAGCGGTCGGCGTACGCGACGAGGTTTTCGCACAGCGACGAAGAGGGGGTGATGGGGTACCACGCGGCGACGGTCACACCGCCCATCAGCGCGCCGAGGGCGGCGGCCTGGTTGCCTTCCACGAGCACCTTTCCTTCGACGACGCCCGTCATCGGCTCGAGCCGGTATGGGTCCGTCTTGGAAAAGTTGTCCTGCCAGTAGTCGAAGCCCACCCTGATGGCGTCGAGGTTGACCTGCACGGCCTTGGGCTTGCTCAGGAACTGTCTCCTGACCGCGTGGTCGAGCGCCTCCCACGGAATGCCGAGCAGCCCGGCCACGACGCCCACATAGATCATGTTGGCCAGCTGCTTGCGCAGGGTGTCGTTCTGGATCTTCGATTTGGCGAGCTTCGAGAAGGGCACCGGGTAGTAGGTCACATCGGTCCGGGCCTCGGCCGTCGAGAAGGCCTCTTCGTGCACGACCACCCCGCCGGGCCGGACCGTCTTGAGGTCCTGGTGCCAGGTGGCGACGTTGAAGGCGATCAGGATGTCGACCTGGTCGCGGCGGGCCATGTGTCCCTCGGGGGTCACCCGCAGCTGATACCAGGTCGGCAGGCCCTCGATGTTGGACGGAAACACGTTCTTGGGAGCGACCGGGATCCCCATGTGGAAGATCGCCCGGGTAAGGATCAGGTTTGCCGTCTGGCTCCCGGAGCCGTTGACGGTGGCGGCCTGGATCGTGAGGTCGTTGGTTATCTGGTCGGTCACTTGGTCCCTTGAGGCGGGACAGTGCATTTTACGCGTAGCCGCCCCCGACCTCGTGTGGTCCAACCGGAGAATTGGTTAGAGTCCTCAACTTGTGAAGGTCGGCACCCCAAGAGAAACCGCGCCCGAGGAACGCCGTGTCGCAATCGTTCCCGACACTGTCACCAGGCTCGGTGCAGCCGCACTCGAGGTCGCAGTCGAGTCGGGGGCGGGATCGGCGGCATTCTTGACCGACGACGCCTACCAGCAGGCCGGGGCCAAGATCGTCAGGTCAGCCTCGGCGTTGCTCGGCGACGCGGACGCCGTGCTGAAGGTGCAGGCGCCCTCGGCCGACGAGGTCGAGATGCTCAAGAAGGAGGCGGTCCTGATCAGCTTCTTGCAGCCTGCCACGCAGGGCGACATCATCAGCGCGCTGGCGAAGCGCGGGGTCACGTCTTTCAGCCTCGAGCTGGTGCCTCGCATCTCTCGCGCCCAATCGATGGACGCCCTTTCCTCGCAGGCCTCGGTCGCCGGCTACAAGGCGGTCTTGATGGCGGCAGGCCGGCTGGGCAAGTTCTTTCCGATGATGATGACCGCGGCCGGCACCATCCCTCCGGCCCGGGTGCTCGTCATGGGCGCGGGCGTCGCGGGCCTACAGGCGATCGCAACCGCTCGCCGCCTTGGCGCGGTGGTCTCCGCGTACGACGTGCGGCCCGCGGTCAAGGAAGAGGTGCAGTCGCTGGGTGCGACGTTCGTCGAGCTCGCCCTTGAGGCCCAGGAGGGCGAGGGTGGGTATGCAAAGGAGCAGACCGAAGAGTTTCTTCGCAAGCAGCGGGAGCTCATCGGTGAGCACGTCGCCAAGTCAGACGTCGTCATCACCACCGCCGCGGTGCCTGGCCGGCGCGCTCCTCTGCTCGTGACGGGGGAGATGGTCGAGGGCATGCGGCCCGGTTCGGTTATCGTCGACCTTGCCGCGGAGACCGGCGGTAACGTCGAGCTCACGAAAGCGGGCACGGACGTCGAGGTCGGTGGCGTCACCATCGTCGGGACGCGGAACGTGCCGTCGACCATGCCACTGCACGCGAGCCAGCTCTACGCGCGCAACGTGGCCAATCTGCTTCTTCACCTCGTCAAGGACGGCGCCATCGTGCTCGACTTCGACGACGAGATCACGCAGGGAAGCTGCGTTACGCACGGCGGCGAAATCGTCAACGAGCGTGCCAAGCAGATGGTCGCGGCGGCCGCCAGATGAGCAACGAGCTCCTGAACGAGCTGACGTTCTTCGTGCTGGCGGTCTTCGTCGGCATCGAGGTCATCTCTAGGGTTCCCACGATCCTGCACACCCCGTTGATGTCCGCCACCAACGCGATCCACGGCATCATCCTGGTCGGCGCGCTGTTGATCGCCGCGGGCGCGAGCTCGCCCGTGAACGTGATCATCGGATTCCTCGCCGTCGTGCTGGCAACGACCAACGTCGTCGGCGGTTTCGTCGTCACCGATCGCATGCTCGAGATGTTCAAGGGGCGACAGGCGGCGAAGAAGACGACCGAAGCGGCCAAAGCCAACTGATGGTCTTCTACGCTCTCGCGTATCTCCTGGCCGCGGTCCTGTTCATCCTCGGCCTCAGGCAGCTGAGCTCGCCGCGGACAGCCCGCAACGGCAATTTCACGGCGGCCGCGGGCATGATCATCGCGCTGGCCGCGACGGTGCCGCAGCTGCATTTCACGGCCGCCGGGGCGGTGATCGTCGTGGTCGGCGTTGTCATCGGCGCGTCGGTCGGGACCATCGGCGCGCGCCAGGTGAAGATGACCGCGATCCCTCAGATGGTCGCGCTCTTCAACGGTGTCGGAGGGGGCGCTGCGGCGCTGGTCGCGGTCGCCGAGCTGCTGAAGTTCGGAGCGCATCCGCCGTTTGCCGAAGCGCTGCCGAGCGTCTTCAGCATCGTGATCGGCTCGGTTTCGTTCGCGGGCAGCATGGTTGCCTTCGCGAAGCTGCAGGAGCTGATGACCGGCACGCCGATCACCTATCCAGGGCAGCAGATCGTCAACGGCCTGCTCGCCGCCGCGATCATCGGCTTCGTGATCGCTGTGCTCGCGATCGCCTCGATTCCCTTCTCCTATTTGTCGCTGATGGTGCTCGCGCTCATTCTCGGCGTCGCCTTTGTTCTGCCGATCGGCGGTGCAGACATGCCGGTGGTCATCTCACTGCTCAACGCCTTCACCGGCCTGGCTGTCGCGGCCACCGGCTTCACGCTCAACAACTTCGCGCTCATCGTCGCGGGAACGCTGGTCGGTGCCTCCGGTAGCCTGCTGACCAAGCTCATGAGCGATGCGATGGGCCGCTCGCTCGGCAACGTGCTGTTCGGCGCGTTCGGCCAGATCAAAGCGGGTGCGGGACCGGCAGCCGGCAAAGAAGGCCGCACGGTGCGGACAGGGTCGATCGATGACCTCGCGACGCTGCTCGCTTACTCGCATCGCGTGATCATCGTCCCCGGTTACGGGCTCGCGGTTGCCCAGGCGCAGCATGCCGTCCGCGAGCTGGCCGACCTTCTCGAGAAGAAGGGAGTCGAGGTCGACTACGCCATCCATCCAGTGGCTGGACGCATGCCGGGGCACATGAACGTTCTACTCGCGGAGGCGAACGTGCCCTATGAACAGCTGAAGGAGATGGACGAGATCAACGACGACTTCAAGAACGCCGACGTCGTGCTCGTCGTCGGCGCCAACGACGTCGTCAACCCGGCCGCCAGGAGCTCACCGGGAAGCCCGATCTACGGCATGCCGATCCTGAACGCCGACCAGGCCAAGAACATCGTGTTCATGAAGCGCTCGATGCGTCCTGGCTTCGCGGGCATCGACAACGAGCTTCTCTACGACCCGAAGACGATCATGTTGTTCGGAGACGCCAAGGATTCCCTGACCAAGCTGGCAAACGCAGTCAAAGCAGCCTAAACAGACCAAGTGCAGCCGTAGGCCGGATTTACTCCGGCCGTCACCGTGCGTGCAACAACCAAGCGCCTGCGGACAAGGTGTTACTCCCCCCACGGTGAAAGCGAAGCTTTCGCCGTGACAAAAGCTTTCACCGTGAAAATGACACGAGCCCCCGGCCGTGACGGCAGGGAGCTCGCGCCGCGAAGAGGGTGTGGTGCCTCGAATGCTACGAGGCGGGCGGGCGATTGGTTAGTGGGCAACCTACAAATCCGGGTGGGCTTCGTTGTGCCGCGCCGAGGCACATTTACAATCGGGCTGGTGGACGGCCGCGAGATCCTTCTGCTCGTCACGGTCGCCCTGCTGGTCGTCTACGTGATCGGCGTCGGCGGCGTGACGGCGACTGCGATCCGAGTTGGCGAGGCCTGGCGGCGGCGGCCCCGTGCCGCTTCCGACCTGGGCCCGGCCGGACACGAGGTCGTGCTCTCCGCGCCCACGCTGCCCCGCCTGGCGCGACGGCTTCGAGTCGCGGGTTGGCTTGCCTTCCCGCTCGCGTTGATCCTCGCGCTGTTCGCCGATCTCAGCTACCCCTGGATCGCGCCGCTCACCGTCGTGGTGATGGTCGGCCTCAATGCCTTCTATTTCACCGCCATGCAGGGCATGGGCGAGCCTCTCGCGTTGACGCCTGACGGGTTCCGGCTCGGCGGACCAGGCCGCAACCGTTCGGTGCGTTGGCTCCATGTCACCGACCTGGTCGGCGCCCGCTTGGGCGCGTTCAGCGGCATGAGGATGTCGGAAGCCGATGAGTGGCAGGACCCGAAGCTGCGGCCCAACGTCATCTTCTTCAGGGTCAATCGCGCCCTCGTCCATTCGCCGAAGAGCCTGGTTCAACGACTGCGCGGCTTTTCTTATTACGACGGTGCCATTCGCAACGTGTTCGGCGTGCCTACAGAACAGCTGCTGAAGGCGATGAGGGAATGGCAGCGACGCGCAGTGGATGCCGAGGCGCCGCCGTTCCGCCGCCCGCGGCCGGGCGAGAAGGTCGTGCGCGAGTCGCCAGGCAACGGCTAGGCGCGCGACTCTTTCAACACGCGCTCGAGCGTTTTGGTGTCGAACGGTTTCGCAAGACGCAGAACGAAATGCTGCAGTCCCGCGTCGAGCCATCCCTTGATGTCTCGTGGCGAGCTGACGTTCACATTGGCGGTGCGCTCGATCTCTCCCGGATCGCGGCCGATGCGATGGCACCATTCGTCGAGGATCTTCGACTTCCGCGCGTACTCGTCCGGATCTCCGAGCGCGTTCCACATCTGTGCGTGTTCGGCAACCAACCGCAGGGTGACCTTCTCGCCGCCGCCCCCGATGAGGATCGGCATCGGGCCGGCCGGGCCCGGCTTCAGCTTCGTGATGCGCTCCTTGATTCGGGGCAGCGCCTCGCCGAGGGTGCGCAGCCTGTCCCTGGCCTCACCGAAGACGAAGCCGTACTCCTCATAATCGCGCTCGAACCATCCCGCGCCGAGGCCGAGCACGAATCGGCCGCCAGACAGCTGGTCGATGGTGCCGGCCTGGTAGGCGATGAGGTCGGGATTGCGATACCCGATCGCACTGACCATGGGGCCGATTTGCGGGGCCTTCGTATCGACCGCAACCGCCGCCAGCAGCGACCAGCACTCGAACTGATTGCCGTTGGGGTCGCCGTAGAGTGGAAAGAAATGGTCCCAGAACCAGATGCTGTCGACGCCGAGCTCGTCGGCGCGCCGCCATGCACCGCGCAGCTCCTCGATCGTGCACTGCTGCGGGTGGATCGTGACCCCGACCTTGAAGCGCCTGGTGGCGGGCACTGCTGAGGGATTATCCTCTGCGTCCCATGACGAGTCGGTGGACACCAGTCGAGGTCGACCTCGAGAGCGCGAACCCGGAGTTCTGG
This sequence comes from Candidatus Dormiibacterota bacterium, assembly GCA_035473835.1. Lineage (GTDB taxonomy): Bacteria > Chloroflexota > Dormibacteria > Dormibacterales > Dormibacteraceae > UBA10449. Next base: position 14,236 of record DATINX010000132.1, read on the forward strand.
GCTCGTTATCACGCCTATCGCCGATTGCGGCACGCGGAGACGCGACCCGACGACCCGATCACCCCTGACCATGTTGTCGAGGACGACCTGAAGCGAGCGGACCCCTTCGAAGTCCACTACCGCTTCGAGATCTCGTCGGGGAACGAGATGTTGAGCTGGTTCAATGCTGGGGCGACGAGGCCCGGGACGCCCGGTTACGACTCCAACAAGCACTTGCTGTGGGCCGACTGGTCAGTGCACCCAGACCACCGCCGCCAGGGGGCCGGCCGCAGCTGGCTGCCTGTGGTCCACGACATCATGGAGCGCAACTCCTACACGACCGTCGGCATCGGCACCGAAGAGCCGTCGGGCCATGCGTTTCTCAAGTGGCTTGGGGCCGACCCCAAGATGGCCGAGGCTGAGAATCGTCTCAAGCTCGACGACGTCGATTGGGCGATGCTCGAGCGGTGGGTGGAAGCGGGACCCAAACGGTCGCCAAGCACGACGCTCGAGGTTTACGACGGCCGCCTGCCGGAGTCTCTGTGGGAGGACTACTGCCCGCAGTTCTCCAGCATCTTGAACACCATGCCATTCGAGGATCTCGACCATGGGGAGATCGTGATCACGCCGGCGATGATGGCGGATTGGTTCGCGCGCATGGACGCCGCAGGTAGGGTCGGCCACTGGATGCTCGCGCGCGAGCCTGACGGCACGATGTCAGGCCTCACCGACATGACTTACCAGCCGTACATGCCGACGATCGTTCATCAGGGCTTCACCGGAGTCCGGCCCGATGCTCGAGGACGAGGGCTGGGCAAGTGGCTCAAGGGCGCCATGGCCGTCCACGTGCGCAGGCTGTATCCCGAAGTGCGGTGGTTCACGACTGACAACGTCGGCTCCAACGCCCCGATGCTGGCTATCAACCGCACCATGGGCTTCAAGACGTACCGGGAACGTATGGACTACCAGATCAGCCGCGAACGCCTCGCGGCGCGCCTGGGTGAGCTCGCGAGAGCCTGACCCGAATCGGGCCGGGCGATCAAGCCTGGCGGCTGCGCTGGATGCTTCGCCCGAGCAGCAGGATCCCGACCACGATGAGGAGCGCCGGGAGGGCTGCCTTGCCGACCCATCCGTAATCGGTGCCGCTGATCTTGAAGATGGTCCCGAAGATCACGAAAGCGATCATGAAAATCACGAGCGCGATGAACATCAGCACGCGACCTTGTCGGAGCTGGTTCGGATCGCGCTTGCGAAGCCCCTGCAGGAAGATGCCGAGGCCGACCCCGCCCGGCGCTACCAGCGGCCACACGAAAGCCCATGCCGGCCAGTCCTGGGTCGCGTTCATGTACGCGAGGATCAGGCCGATCACGGTCAGGATCGCGCCCGGAATCAGTGCGCCCGTGCCAAGGCTTATGTAGCCGACAAGCAGCAGGGTCAGGCCGGGGATGATCACGAACAGCGGCCAGCTGCCTCCGGGATCGAACCCCGTGAACTGGACGATCAGCGCAAACACGCCCAGGACGAGCAGCACGATCCCGAGCGCGACGCTCGAACCGGCCCGCCGTGGCGGCTGGACGGGCTGGATGTAGGCAGGTGCATGCGGCTGGTACGGAGGAGGCGGGGGAGCGATCACCGCGGCCGGCTCGACGACCACCGGCGCGGCCGCTGCAGGTGGCGGCGCCTCGACCGCGGGTGTCTCTTCTGCGGCCGGCTCCTCGGCGGGCGGCTCTTCGGCGGCCACCGCAGTCTCCTCCGGCGTCCCGTCGGAGGTCATCGCCGCCGGGGTCTCGGTGTCCGCCGGCTCGCCCTTGCTCGAAGCGAAAACGTCCGGACTACCGGCCAGCAGATCCGGGCTGACGTGTACGGTGGGGTCGCCTTCGCCCTCGCCGCTTTCGGAGGGTGTCGCCTTTGGGGTCCGCTTGCGCTTGGTCATTCGGCCTCCAGCTTATACGGGAGCCTTCTCAGACGTGCTGCCATGGCGCGGGAAGAAGGCTGCCCAGGATCCGGTAAACATCGGGGTTGAAGGCCAGGCCGACATGGCTGCCGCTGACCTCGATGGCGTTCACGTCCCGACGCATGCATGCCCTCCAGCTCACGACGCCGTCCGATCGCGAGTAGATCGAGGTGGTCGGGACCTTCGGCGCCGCCGCCAGATCGCGCAAGAACCTCAACTCGACCGACGCGGGATGGCCGGATCGGAAGACGTTGTACAGATGCGCTGCGCGCACCCCGGCCATCGTCAGTGGATGGACGTCGAAGGGGTCGTTGAGCGGCGAGCCCAGCGTGATGACCTGATCGACCAGCTCGGGCTTCCGATGCGACAGGACCTTGGCCAGCACCCCGCCCCGGCTGTGGCCGACGAGCGACACCCGGGCGCCGGTGCGGTGGTTCAGCTGCTGCAGCGCATCGAAGAGCGGCCGCAGCATGACCTCCGAGTACATGACGTTGAAGGCGACGCCCGCCATTCGCGGCCGGTAGCCGATGCGCCGCAGCCAACCGAACGGGGTGCGCAGCGTCCAGTCGCCGGCCAGGAAGCCGGGGATCAGGATGACCGGCCGGCCCAGACCCGCCGGCACCTCGACGCCTCGAAAGACCGGGTCGCGGATGAGGCGCATGTACTCGAGATAGAATCGGCCCTCGAGCCACATCGGAGGGATGGGGTCCCAGCTGCCCAGGTGGCGAAGATCGGGAAGGATGGAAGCTGCGATCTCCTCCCAACGGCCGCGTCGTTTGGTGCGATGTTGTGACACCAGGGCCAACTTGAGTTCTGAGTGTGTCTCCGTTATGAAACCGCAGCGGATTCGGGTGCGATTCTATACCGCAGCCACTGCGAAACGGTGCCTAAGAACAGTTCCGGCATCTCCATCATCGGCACGTGTCCGACGCCCTCGAGGACGCGCAACGTCCAGTCGGGGCGGCGGCGCACCAGCTCTCGCGCCGCGGCGACCGGGATGATGCGGTCGCTCGATCCGTGGACCACCAGCGTCGGCGCGGTCACCCGCTTCACCTTGGTCCAGAAACGCGGGTCGGCCATGCGGAGGCCGATCGAGCGTGAGGCCTGCAAGAAGGCGCGGCTGTTCTGAGGTCCGAGGTGTCCTCGCTCGCGGGTGAGCTGGACGTGGGCTTCGACGACGTCCGCAGGCACCCGAGAGGGGTCGGCGCATACCAGCGCCAGCGACTCCTGCACGAGGCGTTCCGGTCCGAGCTCGCGCACCCGGCGTTCGAGCACCACCTCGGCCAGGCCCGGTATGGAGATGGCGGCGGCCATGCCCAGCATCGTGGGGTGAAGGGCTCGTATCCGCAGCCCGGCCAGCGGAACGGCCGGGTCGACGAGGACTGATTCGGTGACCCACTTCGGATGGTCGGCCGCAACGAGGACGCCGATGTGGCCGCCCATCGAGTTGCCCATCAAGGTCGCCGGCTCCCCGATCACCTTCTGGATGAAGTCTTTGACCAGGTCGGCGTTGGCCCCGACGGATGCGGAGCGGTGGTACAGGGGTGTCTGGCCGAAACCCGCGAGGTCGAGGGCGATGGCGTGGTGGTCCTTGGCCAGCTCGGGCCCGACCGCCATCCAGTTCAGGGCATTTCCGCCCAGACCGTGGACCATGAGCATCGGCTTGCCGTCGCCACCGAAGTCGATGTAATGGACCGGCCCGTTGAGGTCCGCGATCCTATGCCGCAATGCGTCAATGCTACGCCGCCGGGTTCAGGATCGCGCCCGCCAATCGCATCAGCATTTCCGCCACCGCGGCCGACGACCGGCGGCCGTCCTGGTGCAGACGGTCGAACACCGCGAACGACGTGAGAACGCCGATCACGTCCTCAGCCTCTTTGAGCGAGCAGCCGGGCCGCAGCTGGTCGGCGACGGCCAGCCGCTCCGCGAGGCTGCGGTCCTTCAGCGCCGACGATTCGCCCCCGGACGAGGCGGCCGCCAGCGCGCGAAACAGAGCGGGCTCGGACGACCAGACCGAGCAGGCGGCGGTGATCCGGTCGCGGAGCTCGTCAACGGGATCCTTGGCGACGCCGTTCGCCGCCGACGGTACCGTGCGGCCGTGGGCCTCGCCCGCCACCGCGCGCAGCAACCCCGAACGAGAGCCAAAGCGGTTGTAGATCGTGAGCCTCGAGACTCCCGCCTTACGGGCCACGGCGCCAACGGTGAGCGAGGCCGAGCCGCCGGAGGCGACCAGCTCGCGAGCCGCTGCCAGGACGGCGGCGCGGGTGCGGTCGACTCCAGCCTGGCGCTTACCGAACTCGGGCCGCCCTTCCACGGGTCAAGCTTAACAGACTGTATGTAAACAGTCGGGAGTGGTTTGCCCCACCGCCCCGGCCGCTTCGCGTCCGAGGCGCCTCCCCACGGTGTCGGGAGGTGAACCGGGTAAGGTCGCTGGGTGGGAAAGAAGCGTGCAAAGCCCGCGCCGGCGAAGCCTGCAGCCGTAGACAACGCCCGCCTGCTTGCCTACGGAACCTTGCCACTTCG
>DATINX010000133.1:0-4459 GCA_035473835.1 Candidatus Dormiibacterota bacterium
AAAGCATGAGGCGCTCGAGCTGCGCGATGGGGATCCGAAACGCTACGGCGGCAAAGGCGTGCTGAAGGCGGTGTGGAACGTGGAGCATACGATCGCCGACCGCGTCGTCGGGATGGACGTCTCCGACCAGAGCTCGCTCGACGCGATGTTGGTCGCGATCGACGGGACGGAAGATAAATCTGCTCTCGGCGCGAACGCCATCCTCGGCGTCTCTCTGGCCGCCGCGCGGGCGGCCGCGCAGGCGTTGGGAATATCTCTGTACCGGTACCTTGGCGGCGCGCAGGCGCACCTGCTGCCGCTGCCGATGGCGAACATCCTCAACGGAGGCGCGCACGCCGACACGTCTGTCGACCTGCAGGAGTTCATGGTGTGCCCGATCGGCTCGCCCTCGTTTGCCGAGGCGCTGCGCGCGGTGTCGGAGATCTATCACGAGCTGAAACGCGTGTTGAAGAGCGAAAAGCTCGCGACCGGGGTGGGGGACGAGGGAGGCTTCGCCCCCGACCTGTCTTCGAATGAGGAGGCGCTGAAGCTCATCGTCGAGGCCATCGGCCGCGCCGGCTACAAGCCCGGCGAGGATGTCGCGCTCGCGCTCGACGTCGCGGCAAGCGAGCTGTTCTCAGGTGGGAGCTATAAGCTCGCTGGGGAGGGTAAGACCCTGAGCGCGACGCAGCTGGTGGACCTCTACGAGGACTGGATCGGCCGCTACCCGATCATCAGCATCGAGGACGGCATGGCCGAGGACGACTGGGACGGCTGGAAACATCTCACCGACCGGCTCGCAAGCAAGGTGCAGCTGGTCGGCGACGACCTCTTCGTGACCAACGTGGTCCGTCTCGAGCAAGGCATCAAGGATGGAATCGCCAACTCGATCCTGATCAAGGTCAACCAGATCGGCACGCTAAGCGAGACCCTGCACGCCATCGACATGGCACGCACGGCGGGTTACTCGGCGATCATCTCGCATCGCTCGGGTGAGACTGAGGACACGACGATCGCAGACCTTGCGGTCGCAACGGGGGTCGGGATGATCAAGACCGGCGCATGCGCGCGTTCGGAACGGGTCGCCAAGTACAATCGCCTGCTCGCGATCGAGCACGAGCTCGGGCCAAAAGCCTATTACGCACAGGGTTCGAGCCTTCCGTGAAGGAAGCCTCGCGGGCGGTCCACGCCGGCCGCGAGCTGGTCGCCCGCAGCCCACTCGCGCCTGATCTGAGCCTCGCGGCAGTCCACGTCTATACAGACCTGGACGACTATGACGCCGTCGCCCGTGGTGACCGCCCCGGGCATTACTACGGCCGCAACTCGAACAGCAACCGCACGATGCTCGAGGACGCCGTGGCCGAGCTCGAGGGTGCCGAGGCAGGAGTCGCAACAGCCTCGGGGATGGCGGCGCTGCACGTCGCCATCCTCGCGCTCGCGCCCAAGCCTGTGACGATCGTCGCCACGCGGGAGCTGTATGGCGGCACGCTGGCGCTCCTTCGCCAGGACCTCGAGCCGGCCGGCTACGAGGCGAACTTCATCGACATGACCGACATTGCCGCGGTAAGGTACGCGCTCGACGGCGCCGGACTCGTGCTCGTGGAGACCGTCACCAATCCGCTGTGCCGGGTGCCTGACGTGGAGGTGATCGCGACGATCGCCCGCGAGCGCGGGGTGCCGCTGCTCGTCGACAACACTTTCGCCAGCCCCATCCTCTTTCGCCCGCTGGAGGTGGGTGCGACCGCTGTCATGCACAGCGTCACGAAGTACATCGGCGGGCATTCCGACCTGGTCGCGGGCGTCGTGGTCGGTGAAGCTGCCACGATGGCCGCCGCGCGCGCAAGGTCAGTACGCACGGGAAGCACGCTCGGGCCGTTCGATGCGTGGCTGGCCCTGCGGGGTCTCAGGACGCTAGAGGTGCGCATGCGCAGGCACAGCGACAACAGCATCGCCCTGGCGCGTGCTCTGGGCGCGATGCCGGACGTGGCGACGGTGCATCACCCGCTTCTCCAGGGTGCGTCCTCATATGAGGTGGCGAGGCGCCTGCTGCCCGAGGGGGCGGGGGGGATGCTCGCCTTCGACCTTGGCGGTGGGCGTCAGGCGGTGCAGCGGATGCTGTCCCGCTTCCGGATGGTCAGGTTCGCAGCCAGCCTGGGCGGCCTCGAGACGACCGTCTCCTATCCCGAGATCACCTCGCATCGCGCGCTGAGCCGCGCGGAACGTGCAGAGCTGGGGGTGGGGCCGGGCACGGTGCGGGTGTCGGTCGGCATCGAAGCGGCCGAGGACATCGTCGCCGACTTCGCGCAGGCGCTCGCCGATTAGTTGTCGGCCTACACGCTCCTTCAGCTGGTCGAGGTGCTTGCTTTCAGCACCGTCCTCCTGTTCGGCGTCCTGGTCAAATCGCCGTCGATCGCGATCGTCGGCGGAGGTTTCCTGATCGGCAAGGCGGTTCTCAACATCCTGGCGCCCGAGGGCGGGTCGGTCTACCGGCGCTCGCTGATCGGCTACGGGCTAGGCGGAGCCTTCGTGATCGTTGGGGTCGCCGCCGCCCACCTCGTCAAGTAGGGGAATCGACAGCGGGCCGTACCGGGTTCATATCCTTACCGCAATGGCCCAGCGAACCGTGAGCGCCGGCATCATCCAGTTGATCGGCAACACACCACTGCTGCGCGTGCGGCTGTTCGAGAGGGACATCCCCGGCCTCGAGGTCTACGCCAAGGCAGAATGGTTCAACCCGGGCGGATCTGTCAAGGATCGCGCCGCCCTCTCGATGATCGAGGACGGCGAACGGCTCGGGGCGCTCACGCGGCAAAAGACAATCATCGACTCCACGTCCGGTAACACCGGCATCGCCTACGCCCTCGTGGGCGCCGCAAAAGGCTATCGCGTCAAGCTCGTGATGCCGGCGAATGCCAGCGCGGAGCGCAAGGCACTCGTCACCGCCTACGGCGCCGAGGTCGTGTACAGCGATGCGGGCGAGGGGTCCGACGGTGCGATCCGCATGGTGCGCGAACTCGTCAACGCGGATCCCGACGCCTATTTCTATCCCGATCAGTATTCGAACCCCGCCAACCCCCGCGCGCACTACGAGGGCACGGCGGTGGAGATCCTGGCGCAGACCGCAGGGCGCATCACCCACTTCATTGCCGGTCTCGGCACCACAGGAACATTCGTCGGCACGTCGCGGCGGTTGAAGGAGCATGACGCCTCGATTCGAACGATCGCAGTGCAGCCCGACGACTCCTTCCACGGGCTAGAGGGCCTGAAGCACATACCGACCGCGATCGTGCCGAAGATCTGGAATCCGAGCCTCGCCGACGAGATCTGGGACTGCCCCACCGAGCCGGCGTACGACCTGGCACGATCTGTCGCCCGCACTGAAGGACTGCTCGTCGGGCATTCGAGCGGCGCGGCGCTGTGGGCGGTGCGGCGTCTTGCGGAGACGGTGCGCGAAGGCGTCGTGGTGACCGTCTTCCCCGATTCGGGCGATCGCTATCTTTCGACAGGCCTCTACGGTCGTGAGAAGTGAAGATTCTTCGAGCAGCCTTCGAAGGGATCCGGGAGCACGGTGCTGAGGGCTACCCGGACGAGATCTGCGGCATCATGCTCGGGCCGCCGGGCGAACGCACGGTCAACCAGGTGAAGCGCGCGAGGAACATCATCGTCGAGCGATCCCGCGACCGCTACGAGATCGATCCCCTCGACCACATCCGCATCCAGCGCGAGGCTGACGCCGCGGGGCTCGACATCGTCGGCTACTACCACAGCCATCCCGACCATCCGGCACGGGCATCGGTGTTCGACACCGAGCGCGCCTGGGCGGGCTACGTCTACGTCATCGTCTCCATCGAAAAGGGGAAGCCGGCGGACGCGAACGCGTTCGTCGCCGACGCTGACGGTGGGCCGTTCGGCTCGGAACCGCTCGAAGTCATCTGAGCCAAAGCACGCCCTCAGTCGGGCGGAAGCGAGCGACGTGGCTCAATAGCAACGTCCTCGGCATCGGCATTGCCGACCTGGCGGCCGACGCCCACTACGAGATGGTCTTCGCCGTCCTGCCGCTCTTCATAACTGCCGGCCTTGGCGCTCCGGCGGTCGCGGTCGGAATTGTCGAGGGCGTGGCCGACGGGTCCGCCGCGGTCGTCAAGCTCTGGAGCGGTTGGTACAGCGACCGCATCGCCTGGCGCAAAAGGCTCGCGGTCGGCGGATACGGCACGACCGTGGTGGGGCTTGCGTTGCTGGTCGCCGTGACGAGCTGGCCGCAGGTCATCTTCGCGCGCGCCCTCGCGTGGATGGGTCGCGGGCTTCGCCAGCCGATTCGTTCCGCCATGCTCGCGGGGTCGGTACCGAAGAGCGACCTCGGCAAGGCATTTGGATTTCACGAGGCACTCGACACTGCGGGCGCTCTGGTCGGCCCCGCGGTGGCGTTGCTCCTGCTTGCCGGAGGCCATGGTTACCGCACGGTATTCGCAGTCGCGTTGGT
>DATINX010000134.1:0-7639 GCA_035473835.1 Candidatus Dormiibacterota bacterium
ACGCGCCCTTGACGGCGAGGCCAAGAGACTCGTGGCAGCGTCGCCGGTGCCCGTCGTGATCAGCTCGCGATGCGACATCGCGCTGTCGGCCGGGGCTGCCGGGGTGAATCTTCCGGAACACGACATCGCTGTCGCGGATGCGCGCAGTCTGCTCGGCAAGCTGCTGGTCGGCCGCTCGGTCCATTCCCTGGCCGGCGCGCTGCGCGCCGAAAACGAAGGCGCGGACTACGTGATCTTCGGGCCGGTGTGGGCTAGCGCAAGCCATCCCGTCACCGAGCCCGCGGGCATCGCCGCGCTGGTCGAGGTCGCGCGCGCGGTCCGCATCCCGGTCCTTGCCATCGGGGGCGTCACCGAATCGCGGCTATCGGAATGCCTCGCCGCCGGCGCAGCGGGGTACGCGGCGATCAGGCTTTTCGAAGGCGGTGATTAGATGATCGCGCTCCAGATCAATGGAAGGCGAGTGGAGCTGGCCGAGCCGACGGCCCTGCTCGCCTACCTGCAAGCGCTCGGCGTCAACCCGCGCGCGGTGGCGGTCGAGCACAACGGCGTCATCGTCGAGCGATCCGCATACGACGACCTGCGGCTCGACGAGGGCGATGTCGTCGAGATCGTCCGCATGGTCGGTGGAGGACGTTAGCGGGGGCCGGCTTTCTCCCTGATCGCCGCCTCGGCCTCCGCGCGCTCGTCCCACGGCTCGGCGCCTTCCGCCATCTGCATCGTGCGCTCGTGCCCCTTGCCCGCAAGCAGCACCGTGTCGCCGGGGCGCGCCACGTCGATTGCGCGGCGGATGGCAGAGCGCCGGTCGAGCACCATCTCGTAATCCTTGCCGGGCGCTCTACCGGCCGCCCCGGACTGCACCTCCCGCGCGATCTCCGCCGGGTCCTCCCGGAGCGGGTCGTCGGTCGTGATGATGAAGAAGTCGGACAGGTCGGCCGCGGCTTTGCCCATGCCCGGCCGGTCGTGGTCCGAACGCGCGGTCGACCCGAACACCACGATCAGCCGGCCGCTCGTGAAGGGCCGCAGCTCGGCCAGGGCGCTGGCGAGAGCGCCTGCGGAATGCGCGAAATCGATGAAGACGCCGAAGTCCTGCCCGAGATCAACCCGCTCCAGCCGCCCGCGCACGCCATCGAAGCTCGCCAGCCCCGGCCCTATCTCCTCGATGGGCACGCCCACCGCCAGACAGATGCCGGCGGCGCACAGCGCGTTGTACACGTTGAAGCGTGCGGGGACGGCCAGTGTCACCTCGGTCTCGCCGGCGAGCGTCTTGAGCCTGAACCGCGATCCGGTCGCCGTCATCGAGAGTTCGAGCGGATGCAGGTCGGCCGCCGTCGTGAGGCCGTAAGACCATCGCCGGGAGATCGAACGCTGTGAGAGGCGCTCGTAGCTCGGATCGTCCCGGTTCAGCACCGCCGTCTTCTCGATGCCCTTGTCGGCCCCGCCGGCGGCGAGGTCGATGAGGCGCGCCTTCGCCTCCAGATAGTCCTCCCACGTGGCGTGATAGTCCATGTGATCGTGGCCGACGTTGGTGAAGGCGGCGACGTCGAAATCGCAGGCTCGGACACGCTCCTGCACCAGCGCATGCGACGTGGTCTCGATGACGGCGCATCTCACGCCCGCGTCGACCATGCGCCGCAGCCAGTCCTGTACCTGCGGCGCCTCGGTCGTGGTCTGCCCGCTCGTGTTGTCGGTTTCAGAGCCGCCCACCGAGAAGGCCACCGTGCTCATGGCGCCGGCGACGATGCCGCCGGCCGTCAGCACGTGCTCGGCCATGTGGGTCACGGTCGTCTTGCCGTCGGTGCCGGTGACGCCCGCCACATAGAAATGACGCGACGGCCGTCCGTAGAACTCGGCCGCGATCTCGGCGAGCCCGGTTCTTGTGGAAGGTACATTGACCACCGGAGTGCCCGGGGAAACCTGGACTGGGCGCTCGATCGCGGCCGCGACCGCGCCGGCGCTGATCGCATCGGCCACGTACGCGTGCCCGTCGGAGCGAATGCCGGTCATCGCCACGAAAAGGTCGCCGCCCTTGACCCGTCGCGAGTCGTAGGCGATCCCTGTCACCTCGACGTTGCCAGGGCCGCTGAGCTGCGCACCGGGCACGCCACGCACAAGGTCTTCGAGCTTCATGTCAGCCTCGCATCGTAAGGGTCACGCCCCTGAGCCGGATTCGGCGGAGTTGGATAATCCGGACGTGATCGCCGAGATCGGAGGCCGCCAATTCGATTGGGGCACCCGCACGTATGTGATGGGGATCGTGAACGTCACCCCGGATTCTTTCAGCGGCGACGGGCTCGGCAACGACCGCCACGCCGCGATCGCTCAGGGCCTGCGCATGGTCTCTGACGGCGCCGACTTCCTCGACGTCGGAGGGGAGTCGACGCGGCCCGGACACGTTCCCATCACGACGGCGGAGGAGATCTCGAGGACCGAGGAGATCGTGAGGCGGCTGGCGAGAGATTCGCGGGTGCCTGTATCGATCGATACGTACAAGCTCGAGGTGGCGGAGGCGGCGGTGTCCGCGGGCGCCACCATCGTCAACGACATATGGGGCCTGACGCGTTCGCCGGCGCTGGCCGAGCTCGCGGCGCGCCGCCGCTGCGGCTTGGTCGTGATGCACAACCAGGATGGCACCGACTACGCGGGCGACCTGATGGTGGAGATCAAGCGATTCCTACGCGCCGCGGTCGAAGCCGCCCTGGGCGCGGGCGTTCCGCGCGAGCGCATCCTCGTCGATCCAGGCATCGGCTTCGGCAAGACCGCCGAGCACAACTGGGTCGTCATGCGACGTCTGGAGGAGCTGCGCGAGCTGGGCCAGCCGATCCTGGTCGGCACCTCGCGCAAATCGTTTATCGGCAAGCTCCTCGACCTGCCCGTAGATGACCGCGTCGAAGGCACTGCTGCGACCGTGACCGCCGCCATCCTGCGCGGCGCGGACGTGGTGCGGGTCCACGACGTGCGCGAGATGGTGAGGGTGGTGCGCGTCTCAGACCGCATGAGGTGACTGTCGCCTACCTCGGTCTCGGCTCCAACGTCGGCAGGCGCGACCGCAACCTCAGCGCAGCGCGGCGCAGGCTGCGTCAAAAGGGAGTGCGCATACTGCGTCAAAGCCGCGTCATTGAGACCGAGCCGTGGGGCGTGACCGACCAGCCACGCTTTCTGAACCAGATCCTCGAGGTCGAATGGAACGAGACTCCGCGCCGACTCCTGGCCGCCGCCAAATCGGTCGAGCGCGAGGGTGGCCGGAAGCCCACGCGAAGATGGGGCCCTCGCGTCATCGACGTAGATATCCTGCAGTTCGGCAACGAGCGCGTTTCCGAACCTGACCTGCAAATCCCCCATCCACGCATCGCGGAGCGGGCGTTTGTGTTGGCCGGCTTGCAAGAGCTCGGAGCCGGGAGCGCGACCGCCCCCGGCTCGTCGAGCCCTGGCCCTACTGGTCGCTAGTTCGGTCTTCCTCGCCGAACCGGAATGCGTTGACGAGACTGCCGGCTGTGACGTCACGGTTGCCCCAAACGCCGAGGGCGGGCAGCCGGTGATTCCATTCGACCCATTTGGCCAACGAGGCGGTGTTCAGGAGGTTGTGGTCTACGAATCCTTTCCGCGCGAAACGCGAGATGACGAGGGCCGGCATGCGCGGGCCGAGCCCGGCTTCGCCGCAGGGCGCTCCTGGAATGCCTGGATACTGGCAGCCGCTCAGGTTGGGCGAGCCGTTGATCCAGGTCGCGAAATGACCACCGAGGTCAGGCGGGGATACGTGGTCCCACCAGCCGCCCGTTTCATCAAAGGCGATGAACAGCGCGGTGTCCTTCCAGTAATCGCTTGCCTTCAGCTTGGCGACGAGGTCGCCCACGAATGCATCTTCGAGGGCAGGACCCGAGTAACCGGGGTGCCCATCGTCGATTTGCGGGGCCTTGACCCACGAGATCGACGGCAGCTTTGGGACGACCGTCTGGCCCGGCACCGGTGTTTCGGCCAGCGCTGCGTAAAGGACGCTCAGGTCACGCTGATGCCTGTTCGCCTGCGGGTAGCTGAGGTTCGGGTCGTAGGCGTATGCGTGGTTCAGGTCGGCCGTCGAGGTGAAGTACTGGAACGGGTTGTGGTGGGCGCTGTAGCCGTTGACGGCGGTCGGCGTGCAGATGCCGAACCCGCCCTGGAACCAAGCCCAGCTCGTGCCTTCGGCAGTCGCCTCGGCGCCGAGGTTGGGGATGTTCTGCGGGCTGATGCTCGCGGGGTAGTCGTTGCAGACGTCGCCGATCGGGTTGGGGTCACCAGGCGTGTTGTTCGTCGCCGCGACCAGCCATTGCGCGCCGGGGGTCGACGGCCCGTATACGCCCTGGAAGAAATTGTCCGCGAGCGTGTACTGCGACGCCAGGCTCCAGTAGTTCTGCAGCGGCGAGTTGGGGTCGCCGGCAGTGCCCGTGTAGTAAGCGTTCGCGAGCGCCGTGAGGTTGGTGCCAGGCGGTGTCGGCGATGCGCTTTCGAAGGTCGGGCAGGTGGTGGACGGGCTGCCGACAGTCTTGTTGTTGCCGAACTGCAGGAACTGATCCATCGCCCCGTGGTTGACCATCTTGATCATGTCCACGTAGCCGTGGTCGACGTCGCACGTTCGCGTCTGGGTGCTGTTCAGCTTGGTCGGTGCGTACGGGCCCCAAACCTGGACGCCGTTTGTGTGCGTGAGCGTCGAGCCGGCCGGGATGCCGTTCGCGCCGTGGCCGTACGTGCCGAAGTAGTGGTCGAAGGAGATGTTCTCCTGGTAGAGGATGATCGTGTGCTTGATCGCGCTGCGCGTTTTGTCGCTGGACTCGGCTCCAGCCGACGTAGTCGCGGCGAAGAGCATCGCTGCGACGAGGCTGAAAGCCATGCCGAAGGACCAGGTGCGTCTCATGCGATTTCCCCCTCTAGTCGACGGAACCAGAATCGCAATGAGGGTAAGCCGGAAAGGCTAAGGGTGGGCTAAATCTCGGCTAACTGTTGAGATCAGGTCGGGCGGGCGTTCGTGAATCGGTAACCGATGCCCGGGACGGCCAGGATGTAGTAGGGCCGGGACGGCTGCGCTTCGATCTTGCGGCGCAGGTTGCGGATGTGCACGTCGATGACTCGCGTCTCGATCGGATACTCGTAGCCCCAGATCGAGTTCAGAATCTTCTCGCGGCTCAGCACCTTACCCGCATTGCTGGCGAGGAACGTGAGCAGATCGAACTCCGTGTGGGTCAGCTCGACCTCCTGTCCGGCTCGGTAGATCCGCCTCTCGTTGACGTCGATGACCAGGTCGCGGAAGTCGAGGCGGTTGCGGGTGGCGTCAGCCGATTCCAGGCGGGTGCGGCGCAGGTGGGCGGCGATTCGCGCCGCGAGCTCGCGCAGCCTCAGCGGCTTGACCACGTAGTCGTCGGCGCCGATCTCCAGCGCCACGACCGCATCGATCTCGTCGGATCGCGCGCTCATCATGATCACCGGCACCGCCGTGTCCTTCTTCCGGAGCTCTCGGCACACGTCGAAGCCCGAGGCGTCCGGAAGGGCCACCTCGAGCAGGACCAGGCTCGGCCGCAAGGCGTCGACCTGGCGAAGGCCCTCCGCCCCGGTGTCAGCTTCGACCACCTGGTAGCCGTCCTGCGCGCAGGCGGTGCGCACCTCGCGCCGTGTGGTCGAGTCGGCGTCCACGATCAGGACCTTCCGAGCCCCATTCGGAAGCTGCTGTGCCATCCCCTAATATCCTAACCGATTTGAAGGATTGTTAGGAGATGTTTCGTTTCAAGCCCCGAATGCGGCCGCGCGCCTTCTTCTCCAGACCGATCAGGCGTGAGCCGGTCTCCGACAGTACGAGCTCCCAGGCGCCGGCGTAGGCGAGCTCCTGGCCGCCGAACTCCGCCTTGAAGAAGCCCAGGCCGTGCCAAGGGTGGTCCGGCCCGGCTTCCGGCGGCGGGACGCCCCACAGGTCGTAGTCGCGGCATCCGTCCTGCGCCGCCGACTTGATCGCTGCCCACCATGCCAGGTCGTTGGCCATGAGCTCGGGGTGCTCGCCGCTGCGCCCCGCGAACAGGTGGTAGGCACGGCCCCCGTGGCGGGCGACCAGCACCGCCGAGAGCGCCTCATTCGTCTCGGGGTGCCGGCCGACGTAGGTGCGGCACCAGGGCAGGTCGTCGAGCAGGAGCTGGTAATAGCTCCTGGCGGGCAGGTGGATGGACTCGCGGCGCTCGACGGCGCTCGACTGCCGTTCCAGCTCCGTCGCATCCTTGCCCTCTTCGATCACCACTCCGCGCCGCTCGCCGGCCCGGATGTTGTACCGGCGGCCGTGCTTGAAGCTCGCCAGCATCTCGGCCGGCGGCCCCAGCGTGAGGATGCGCGTGTGCTGCGGCTGCACAGCCGCCACCTGCGTGAAGCCTCGCTCGCGCATCTCGTCGCCAAACGGAAACGGCGCCTCCGGCTCGACGAGGATGCGCGCAACCCTGGCCGACCTGGCCCAGTCGATCAGCGCGCCGATGGCGCCGGGCGATGGGGGCACCGGCCCCCGCGGCACGTACGCCTCGCGCACGGGCCCGATCCCTCGCAGCTGCACGCTTGCCATCGCCCCGCCGGAAAGCCGGAGACGCTCGATAGCCCAGCCGGCCCGGGACTGCACCTCGCCCCAACCCCAGGTCTGCAGAAGCGGAGCCGGCGACGCGAGCTCGTCGAGCTCGCGGTCCCACGTCACGCGGGGGCCCGTCACTCAGAGCCCCTCCAGGTGGCTCGTGTCGTTGACGCTCGAGATGACGAATCGACCGTTGCGCTTTTCGATCACCGAGATCGATGCATTCTCGATCCGAAATGGGAACAGTCCATGGTTCGGCCGGCCGACCACACGGTGCAGAGCCACCTGGATCACGCCGCCATGGGTGACGACGAGAACATCTCCATGCCCATGCCGGGTGACGATGGCGTCGAGCTCCTCGTTGACCCTGGTCTCGAACGGCACGGAGCCCTCGCCGCCAGGAACGACATCCCAGCTCGGCTCTTCCGTCCAGCGCGCCCAGGCTTCGGGAAAGCGAACCGCAAGATCTTCGGTCGTAAGGCCCTCCCACTCGCCGAGGAAGATCTCGCGCAGCCCGGTGCTCGGAGTGGGTGGGACGGCGATCGCCTCGCCGATCAGCTCGGCGGTTTGATGAGCCCGCCGGAGGTCGCTCGCGTAAAAGCCGGCGAAGCGGTGCCCGGCGAAGCGCCGTGCGGCGCGGCCCGCCTGCCGGCGGCCGTCGTCCGAGAGCGGAGGGTCCAGCTGGCCCTGGATGCGGTGCTCGCGGTTCCAGGTCGACTGTCCGTGGCGGACGAGAAAAAGGCGCGCCGGAGACGGCTTGGAGGGGAGAGGGAGATCAGGGGGCTCGGGGCGCGCGAATGCGATCTTGATATCTATACTAACTTCTCTTAGTCCATCGATCGGTGTTGGGCCGATCTCGGGAGACGCATTTGCAGTCACACGGCACGCTGGCCGACATCCCCCTTCGCTCGCTTCTGGAAGCTGCCCAGGGCGAGAGGTCGACAGGTACGCTTACGCTCCGAAATGGCAATGGCGAATCGGCGGCGTTGTACTTCCTGTTCGGCCATCTTTTCCATGCGGAGGGGAATGGCAAGGCGGGCGACGACGCCGTCATCGGCGCCCTGGCGTGGACGA
>DATINX010000135.1:0-12548 GCA_035473835.1 Candidatus Dormiibacterota bacterium
TTTGAGCCCGAGCGCGGCAGCCTTGCCGATCTCGGCCGCCAGCTTCCAGTGTCCTGCCGCCGCAACGGCATCAGGGCGCTCATCGAGGAGCTCGGCATAGTCCATGTGAGCGTCGCGCAGCCGATCCGGCATTCTCAACTCCTCGAGAATTCGGATCGCGTCACCGAAATGGCTGTCCGCCTGAGTCCGATTTCCCTTTCGCTCCTCGACCCGCGCCAAAAGGATGACCGCCTCGGCCTGCACGATTTTCTCTCCTGTCGCCTCGCCGGCCGCGAGCGACCGGAGGAGCAGGTCTTGTGCGTCCGCCAGCTGGCCCCGCCTCAACATCACCGCGCCCAGGCTGGCGAGGATATAGCCTCGACCACGCCGATCGACGGTGAGCTCGATCGAGCCTTCCAGCGCTGTGAGCAGGTGCTGCTCCGCCGAGTCGAGCCGGCCTTCCTGCAGCAGCAGGCAGCCTAGATCGTTCTCGACACGGCACACCGCGTCAAGGTCTGACTCATTGGAGTAAAGGCTGAGTGCTCTCGTGAAATGCTGCAGCGCTTTAGCTGGCTGCTGCATGCGCTGATAAGCAGCCCCGAGGCCGTGGTGCATCTTGGCCATCTGCAACAGATCCTTGACCACGGTGGCTGCTGCAACCGCCTCTTCGTAGTAGCGAATCGCGTGTGCCCAGGAATGCGCCGTCACGTACATTCCAGCGATGTGCCCGAGGATTCGCGCCTCGGACTGGGATGCTTTCGGAAGAAGGCGGCGGCAACGCTCTAGCGTGCTGTTCGCCATTGGCAGGGCGGCCGGGTCGTCGAGCAAGCCGAGCGCGCTCGACTCCCAGTCCATGGCCTCCACCGCCATCCACTCGTCGCGCAGGCGCTCGAACTCGGTTCGGGCGAACTGCAGGTGGGGGAGGGCCTCTGCAGGGCGAACGAGGCGGCATTGAGCCTGGCCGATCGAGAAATGGATCAGGGCCAGGTCCTCCGCGCCCCACCGCTGCTCGAGCAGCGAGCTGCCTAGCTCGATGACCTTCTGGAGCTCGCGCAGCGCGGTCAACTGTTCCAACTCGCGCAGGAGCCTCTGGCGTTCGGTCAAGGCGGCCGGAGCATCTGGCGTGAGGAAGAACTCGATCGGCTTATGGGTCTGGCGGGCGATCTGCTGCAGCGTCTCGAGCGACGGCCTGGTGCGGCCCTTTTCGATGAGGTGGATCGCGGTCCGGGTCACCGTGCCTCCGGCCACCTGGGCCAGGGTCAGGTTGGCTTCGCGGCGGGCCTCCTGGACAGACCCGTCACGTATTGCGACGCCCTTCCGGCGGCCGCGATATCGACTGCCGAGCATGGCGGTGAGTTTACCGCCATACCCGGCATGCCGCCACTGAATTAACGATTTGACTTTACGGGGTCGGTCCGATCGTGCCTGCGAGCGCGGGAGCGATCCAAATCGCGAGTGCCCCGACAGCCAAAAACACCGAAAACAGCACCTTGCGCATAGCGCACCTCCAACTCGTTGATGAAGCCGAGTGTCGACTGACTTGACTGGTCTGTCAACTCAAGCTTTCGCCTGGCTGGAGGGTTGGCCCGCCCGGCTGGGTAGCGCCGGGCGGGCTCACGTGGAGAAAAAGGGTCTAGTTGTCGAGCGGCAGCGCGTGCGTGTGTTCGATCTGCACCGCCTGCAGCGCGTTCGGGTTCAGGCCCAGGAGCCTGAGGATGGTCGGGGCGATCTGCGTCGTCTCGACCTTGGAGCTGTTGACCTCGTGGTCGCCGGCGGCATCGCCGGAAACGACCAGAGGTACGTCGCGGTCCTGCGGGTTGGCGCCGCCATGCTCGGCGATCTTCGCCTTCTTGCCGGTGTACACGACACCGACCTGGGAGATGCCGAGAACGTCAGGCACCCGCGAGTCGCCGACCGAAGTGTGGAAGTACGCGGCGGCGGAGACCCCTGCGTAAACCTTTGTCAAACCGGACGCGGTGTACGGCTTGGGGTTGCCGTTGATGTCGTTACCGGTGCCCGAGTGGCCGAGAAGGAAGGTCTTGGCGAACTGGGTGGCGGTTGCCGATCGGTCGTTGAGCCAGATCAGCATCCCGTCGTCGTCGATCGAGAAAGCCACGAGCGGAGATGTGGCGCTCGGGTGGGCCGCGGCCCAGGCGGCGTCGAGGGCGGTGACGATAGGCCCGTCGGGAATGCGGGTCAGCGCCGATGGCGTCTGTGGCGACTGCCCGTGCTTGGCCGACAGGATGATCACGGTGTTGTGCTGGAGGCCCCTGTCCTTGATCGCTTCGACCATCGCGCCCATCTGGGTATTGATGTAGTCGAAGGCCCGGACCAACAGCGGGCCTGGCGTGACACCGTCGGCGAGATAGCCGCCGGTCAATCCGTTTGAGGTGGGCAGCTTCTCGGCGGTGGAGACGGTCTGGAAGTTCATGCCGAAGATCGCCGGCGTCCCGACGGCATGTGCGCCGCTGTGGTCGAAGCCGTTGATCTCATTGAGCACGGCCTGCACCTTGTAGCTGTCGTACTGCATGGTCAGCGCGTTGTCTGTCGTCCAGTCGTTGGGCGCGCCGGACACAGGCGCGTCACTGTTGATTTCGGGCGTGAAGAGGTCCTGAATGCCGGTGCCCGAAGGTCCGTTGAGGACCTCATAAGCGGCGTGCTTGTCGGACCAGGCGGTCCGCAGGCCCGCGGCGCGGGCGACCTCGAAAACCGTGTTGACCTTGATGTACTGATGCGGGTAGACCGGCTTGCATGTGTTCGGATCGACCGGCAGCTGGGCCGGGTCGATGAGCGAGGTCGCGTTGCCAGTCAGCTGAAGGATGCTGCCAGGCAGGCCGCTCAAGCCGGCGCCTGAGTCGATCGAGTGCGGGTTGATCGCCGCCTGCTCGAAGTAGGTCACCTCGACGCCCGGCGCGACTCCCGTGCAGTTGGTGGTCCCCGCGGGCAGCAGGGCGTGGTTGTAGCTGTCGTCGTAGTAGATGCCGGTGCTCGACGGGTTGCCTCCGGTCAGCTGGGCGACTATGCCCGGGAACGAGTCGGATGGGACCGGCGTCTGCGCGTGCGTGAACTCCGCCCCGGTCTTGACAAGGTGCGCCAGCGCCGAGCTCGCGTGGTGGTTCACGTACCACGTGAGGTCGGTCTGGTGCAGGCCGTCGACTGAAATAAGAAGGACGTGCTGGGCGGGCTCCTCCTTTGCCGTTACGGGCTGAGCCGCCACCAACAATCCGCCGATCAGGCACGAGACTCCCATCAAGCTGAGGACGCGAAATCGCGATCGGGTCATGAGCTTCTCCTTGCGCTACCGGCTGCCATGACGCAGCCGTTCCCCGCCGGTGATGAGTCGAAGCTAGGCCCGAGGAGTTATGGGGCCGGCGACCAGCGCTTAAGGTGTGGTTATCCGGTTGGGATGCGCCAACGTGCCTGCGCCTCGAAGGTCAGGCGTCAGACGTTCGTCCATCGATCCACTCCGCGACTCGCGTGGGAAACGTGTGGATGTCGATGGGTTTGGAGATGAAGCCGGCGCAGCCCGCTGCCAACGCGTCGTGGCGCACCTGCAGGCTCGTATGACCTGTCATCGCGACCACGGGAATCTTGGTGGTCGTCGAAAAGCTCTTGAGCAGACGGGTCAGCGACAGGCCGTCCTTCCCAGGCAGCCCGAGGTCCATCAGGATCAGGGCCGGCGTAAGCGTGTTGAGGTGTTCGAGCGCCTGGGTTGCGGTGCTCGCCACGTCGACCCGGTAGCCCGCCGGCTCCAGCACGGCGCGCACCAGGAGCTGGTTGGCGGCGTCGTCCTCGACGAGGAGGATCAAATGATTTCCGCTCACGGTCCGCTCAGTTTGCCATCTGTACTCAAACGTTCGAGCGTCAGGACCGCCGGACGCTCATCAATTGAGACACAGCATTCAATGAGCCGATAAGCTCATTCGACAAATGGCTTTGTTCCAGGCCGCCCAGCTCGAAGAGGCAGTCGAGCGTGCGAAGGCGTCGCAAGGTTACGCGGGCAGGGTCTTGCTCAGCGACTTGCTGAGCGTCGGCGTTTACGTGCTCCCGGCGGGCGGGGCCGACGATCAACAGCCGCATGAGGAGGATGAGGTCTACTACGTCGTGCGAGGGAACGCTCGGTTCCGTGTCGGGTCGGAAGACCACCCGGTCGAGCCGGGCACGCTGCTGTTCGTGCCCGCGACGCAGGCGCACCACTTCCACGACATCCGAGATGAGCTTGTGCTCGTCGTCTTCTGGGCGCCTCCGGAGCACTCCCTCTAAGGCAGGGTGGCCCCGGCCTCTTCTACCCGCGAACCCGCGGGCTCTACGCCTTCCGGGCCGGCCGACGATGCCGCCGGCGCCAGGATCAACGGCAGCGCTATGACGAGGAGTACCGGTATGGCCCAGATCGCGGTGGCGTAGCCATACCGCGCGGCGGCCAGGCCCAGGACGCTGCCGCCCAACGAAGCGCCAAGGTCGATGCCGCTGTTCCATAGAGCGCTGATCGTGTTCCGGTGCGCGCTCGAGCCGCGTGCGGTCATCGCCATGTAGACGGCGGTCTGCACGGCTCCGTAGCCGGAGCCGAACGCAATCGCGGCGAAGATGACCACGGCGGGGTTTGGCGTCGAGGCGAGGGCGATCAGGCCGGCGAGGGTGATGGCGATGCTGACCATCAGGACAAGGCGACCTGGACGCCGATCGCTCACCACTCCGGCGAGCCACCGGCTCAGCGCGCGGGCGGCGCCGGCGACAAACAGGAAGGCGGCGGCCGAACCGAAGCCTCCGGCCGGCAGGGCGACGGGGGCAAAAGTGATCACGGCGCCGAAGCTGCAGCTGACGAGCACGAAGCCGGCGTAAAGGCGAAGCATGCCGGGGCGTCGGAGCGCCGCCAGCAGGCTGGTCGAGACCGGGTGCGCGGGTTCCGGCCTGCGCGGCAGCATGAAGACGAGCAGGGCGCCCGCGATACCGATCACGAACGCGATGAGGGCGACCGCGCCAACGTGGCCCGCATCCTGAAGAGCGACGCCGATCGACGGCACGACGATGCCCGGTGCGCTCAAGGCAAATCCGAAGTAGCCGATCGTGCGGCCGCGCCTTTCAGGCGGGGCGAGCTCCCCGACCAGCGCGACCGAGACGACGATCGTGACCCCCATGCCGATTCCACGCGCGGCCGCGGCCGACAGCATCAGCAATGCGTCGACATGTGGAATTACGTAGATGAGGCTGGGGAGCGCCGTCATCAGCTGACCGGCGACCAGCAGGCGTGACGACGACCACCTCGCCATCAGCCGAGGGGTCACGAGCTCGCCTGCGACCGCGCCTATGAAGAGGGCTGCCGTCGCCGCGCCCGCCGCTCCATGCGGCCCGCTTCTCTCCAGAAGGACGGGTACGACCGGGAGCAGGATGTTGAAGGTGACCGCAGTCGATATCGCGATGCCCGCGAGCACCAAGACTGGGCTGGCGAAATGTCTCGGGTACGGCGGTCGCATCGAGCGCGCTATTGTCCAGCATCCATGCGGCAGTGCCGCACAACCTCGCGCGGAGCGGGTTGAAGGTGAGCCTGCACGAACGAGGTCGCATTCACGAACCTGTAAGGGAACGCCGGGAAGCCGTCGCAGCGAGCGGGCGGCAGCGCGCCGCGCCACGCGCTGGCCTCGTAGTCGCCCATGAAGACGGCGAAATGGAAATGGGTGCGAGAACCCATGTCAGCAACGTCGGCGAAGATCTGGCCTCTCGCCACCGCCGTGCCCACCTTGAAGCCTGCTCGCGGCCACACATGCCAGTACTGCGTGATGACGATCCCGCCTGGAGTTTGGTGGCGAATGAGCACGCCGCCGCGGAAGGTCGGGTCGATCAGATAGCCGATGATCACCCCGTTGGCCGCCGCCATGACCGGCTGGATCCCGGTTCGGATGTCGACGCCGGTGTGAAGCCAGATCGCACCGTTGGTGCTGCACCGGCGAAGCACGGTCCCGTTGCAATACCGCCATTCGCTGCCGAACCCCAGGCAGTGCGGCTCCCACGTCGGTAGAGGGAACTGGAAGTAGTCAGCCGGCTGCGCGGCGTCGACAGGTGATCGGGCGTCGGCGACATGGGCGATGTCGGGAGCGAGGGCCGGCGTAGGCGTCCAGATCGCGCTGATCGCGATCACCGCTACCGCCTGCACCTTCCAGACCAAGCGAAACACGAGGAGAGATTAGGCCGTGCGGATGATGTCGGGCAGAGCGCAACCTTCGACGATCGAGTCGGCGATCAGCTCACCCATGACGGACGCAAATTTGAACCCGTGGCCGGAGCACGCGCTGAGAACCGTCACCCCCGGCAGCTCGGGTGCTGAGGTGACGATGAACCTTTCGTCGGGCGTCATCGTGTACATGCAGACGCGGGCGTCGACGACGTCGCCCGTCACCCCACGCAAGCCCTCGTCGACGAAATGGCGGATCGGCTCCAGGTCCGCCTCACGAGCCTCTCGGTCGAGCCCGTCCGGGTCGGCTGCGCTGCCCGTTCGGTGATCGACGCCGAGCTTGATGCTGCGGCGGTCGGTGCTGGGGAACCCGTAAGAAATCTGGCCGTCTCGCATCTCTCGAATGAAAATCGGAAATCGCTCGGGTGAGAATGCCGCGGGATCTTCGACCGCCAGCCACGCCATCACATGTCGCTCGACGCGGAGCTGCAGCCCAACCTGCGGCAAGAGCTTCGAGGTCCACGCTCCGGCGGCTACCAGCGCGCGGTCGGCAGTGAATCTGCCACGAGAGGTTTCGATCGTCACCCGGCCGTTCGCCGGCTCGACCGCGATGACCTCGGTTTCGGTCATCAGCCGCGCGCCGAGCTCCTCGGCTCGTGCGGCGGCGGCGGCGACGGCTTTCTCAGGGCGCAAGAAGCCGGCTTCTTCCTCCAGCACAGCCACGTCGCCGGCCGCGAGGCGATGCTGAGGGAAGCTGTCGCGCATCTCCGTCCCGTCGAGCGGCCGATGGCTGAGGCTGTGCTCGCGCGCGCTGGCGAGCACCCCGGTCACCAGCTCGCCGTCGGCGGGACCGATCGCGAGCCCTCCCCTGATCGTGAGCAGCTCGGAGTGGCTCTCCTCCTCGAGCTGCCGCCACAACAAGCGCGCCCGCCGCAGAAGTGGGACGTAAAGCGGACTTTCGAAATAGGCCGTTCGAAAGATCCTCGTGTCGCCGTGCGATGAGCCGCGGTCGTGCCCGGGGCGGAATCGTTCGAAGCCCATCACATGCGCTCCGCGTGCGGCCAGCCGCCACGCGGCCAGCGAGCCCATGGCGCCGAGCCCCACGATTGCCACGTCCGACTCGGCGTCGCGTCGCTTCATCAAATCTTCCGAGCGCCGCCCGATGGCTCTCGCTTCAGGCGCTGGCCGAGCAGGCGCGCACATTCCCGCATCAGGTCCAGGATCTGGTCCTCGATGTCCACCTCGCCCTTGCTGGCGCCGCACAGCGTGCCGAAGAACTTCCCGTCCGCAGCGAACACGGGGTAGGACACAAAAGTCCGAATCTCGAGCAGCCGGGCGACGCTGCTCTTGGGAAAAGCTTTCGGGACGTTCTTCGAGTAGTTGGGGGCGCCCTCCACGACAAAGCGGCAGACGGCTTCGGACCACGGCAGCGTGACGCCCTCCGGGATGTGGAAGAGCAGGCTCGAGTTGTAGGAGAAAAGGATGCGCTGCTCGTCCTCCTTGAGCCGCGTCTCCGCAAGGTATGTCGAGCTCATGCCCGTGAGCTGGGCGAGCCGGGCCAGCAGCCCGCGCGCGACGGTCTCGAGGTCCTCGCCCGCCGCGGCCGCCTCCGCGAGCAGCTCACGCGCGGTCTGTGGCATCGGTGCTCCTAAGGTAGCGCCGCTCGTCGGAACCGCGCGCTTTTCGCCCACACGAGCCGGCCGCTTCAGGACCGCGATGGCGATGTAGATGGTGGCGAACAGAGGCAAGCTGTAGGTTGGTTCGCCTTCAAATGCGCCGCTGGCGGCGAGCGACCGCGGGGCGCGTCAGGCCTGAGCCGTCACCTCGCCGCCCAGCTCGAACCCGTGCTCGGTGATCTCATACCGCCGGACCACCGGCTGGTGGTGCATGGCGCGGGTCTTCAGGACCGTCAACGTGCGCGCGAGTCGAGGCCCGTCGCGGACGTACTGCAGGAGCACGACGTTGTCGGAGAGGTGGGAGAGGCCCTGTTCGGAAATGCGCCGCAGCTCGAAAAGCTCGGGCACCTCGACGACCATCATCAGGCTGATGCCCCGACGTGTGCAGCGTTGAACGAGCGAAAACATCCACTCGCGGAACCGGACCGGGTCTCCCGCCGTGGTCATGACGTCGGGCAGGCTGTCGATCACGATCCGTCTCGCGCCTGACCTGTCCACCAGGTCGAGCAGCTCGTAGACCCATTCGTCGATGTACATGTCGACGAGGCTGCGGCTGAGGATGTTGACGCCCTTCTCGTCGAGCGACCAACCGAAGCTGTCGACGATCCGAGCGAGCTGCGTCTCATTCTCCTGGAACGTCGCGAGGATCCCGGCCTGGCCGGACCGTGCGCCGGCGTAGATGAAGTGGAGGCCCATGAGCGTCTTGCCCACGCCGGAGGGGCCGGTGATGAGCGTCGAGGCGCCGGCCCAATAACCTTCGCCGAGCATCTCGTCGAGCGCCTGCACGCCGGTGGAGACATGCTCGCGGCTGAGCTCGTACCTGGATCGATCCTGGGCGTCGGCAAGCCGTGGAAACACGCTCAGCCCCGCGGCGGAGATGCGGTAAGTGTGCTCCCCCGACAGGAAGCCGCTGCCACGCAGCTTCAGAACCTGAAGCACTCGAAGTTCGCGCTCCTGGGTTCGTCGGCTGTCCAGCGCGATGATGGCATCGGCGACGGCAAACTCAGCCGCACCCTGGGCCTCGTTTCGACCGTACTCGCCAACCCAGATTGCCGTCGCCGCGGTGGCGGTGAAGCGACTGGAAAGGCCGTGGAGGAACTGCCGGAAATCGCCCTCGTCCTTCGCGAACGCGTGGAGCGCTTTGACGCTGTCGATGACCACAATCCCAGGCCGGAACTCTTTGAGAAAAGAGTCGATCGCGCCCACAACGCCGGGTAAGCCATCCCTGACCAGGACGTTGCCCAGGTCTTCGTAGATGACCCGGCGGTCGCGCACCGCAGCATGGTCGAAAAAGTCGAGCGATTGCCCGTAGCGAAGAATCTTGTCGAGAGGCTCCGACACCGTCGACAGGTACAGCCCAGGCCGGTCGATGCTCGCGTTGTGGAACATGTACTGCTGGCTGAGGATCGTCTTGCCGCTGCCGGGCACGCCGATGATCATGTTGATCGCGTTTGGAGGGAGGCCCCCGTTCAACACCGCGTCGAGGCGCGGCTGCCCGCTCGAGAGGCGCGCGTTCAAGCGGTGGCTTTAGGTAGGCGCTGCGGGCGCGCAAGCGCGCTCGTGCCGAGGAGGTCGCGCACGGCCGACACCAGGGCCAACGGTTCCAGGGGCTTGCGCAGAAATGCAGCTGCGCCAACGAGCATCGCTTCGTCCTTGCTGTCGATCGCTGAGACGGCCAGGACCTGGGCTCCTCCCTTGGCCGCAAACTCCCCGCACAGGCGGAAGCCCGCCCCGCCGGAGATCAACAGGTCGATGATCACGGCGTCAGGAGAACGCTCGTTGAAGAGGAGCCTGGCCTGCGTCGCGTCCATCGCGGTGCAGACGTCATAGTCCTCGGTGCGGAGGAAATACTCGGCCACGTCGGCCGCGTACGGGTCCCTCTCGGCGATCAGAATCAAAGGCCTCGGCTCAGCAACAGGCTCAACGGCCGCGGGCATTCGGCCTCCGCTCAGCCCCTGCGAAAGGATGCGATGCGCATCGGCGGCGCTGGCGCCGGCGTCGATCTGGGACTTGATGAATCGCAGCTGCTCGATTTGGTTCCGAGAGTAGAGGCGCTGAGAGCCGTGGCTGCGTTCTGGCGTGACCACGCCATACCGCTCCTCCCATGCCCGCAGGGTCGAGGTCGGCACGTCGAGCATCCGTGCCACAGCGCCGATGCTGTAAACGGCCTGGTTCTCCTGGTCGCTCATCCTGGAATCATCGCCGATTCGCAGCCCTCTCTAAACACAGTCTACGCACAACCTGTGCACATGGGACGCCGTGGAAGTATTGCGCACATTTATTTCCAGGCGTGGTAAGCTCAGGGCATCGAATCCATATGAAAGCCGTATGGAACTGGGGGGTTGCAGAGGTAATGAGGAAGGTCGGCATATCGTCAAGAGCTCAATTCGCCAGCCAACGAGGTGCGCAGTGAGTCTCATCAGAGGCATCTCCGAAGGGGACGGGCTGCCGATGGCGGGGTGGCAAGAGGCCGAGCCGGTGTACTCCGACAAACAGCTTGTGATCAGGCAAACCATACCGCCTGACGGCTTGAGCTGCCGTGGCGTCATCGACGTGTCCAACGTGGATTCGGTGGCGGCGACACTGGCTTCGCACCTCGATGGCGACTCCGACGTTCACATCGACCTGAGCCAGGTGGAGTTCTGCGACGTGAGCGGCATCCGCGCTCTGGTCTCCATATCAGGCCACTTGACGGATGGCCGCCGCCTCGTGCTGCACGGCCTGCCGCCGCTGCTGGCCAAGGTGATGACCCTCGTGGGCTGGGGAGACCTACCGACCCTTCAGATCTGCGACTGCAGGGAAGACTCGTGAGCGAGCCGGCGCTGCAGATGGACGCGGCTTATCGCCACGATGCCTTGCTCTATCAAGGTCTACAGGACTTTGTGCATCGCACCGTCTCGTTCATCCGCAATGGGATCGATGCCGGGGAGCCAGTGCTGGTCGCGACGACGGCCGCCCACATCGCCGCCCTCCATTCCGAACTAGGCCCTGACGCCGGCGAGGTGCGGTTTGCCGACATGGCGGAGGTCGGGTCCAACCCCGCTCGGATCATCCCCTACTGGATGGACTTCATTGCGCAGGCCGGCGGACGACCGGTGCGGGGTATCGGCGAGCCGATCTGGGCCGGGCGGAGTCCCGCCGAGCTCGTCGAATGCCAACGACACGAGTCGCTGCTGAACGCGGCGATCGAAATGTCGACTTCGATGTGGCTGCTGTGTCCTTATGACACCAGCGCCCTGCCTCGCGACGTCATCGAGGAGGCGCGACGCAGCCACCCGTTCGTGACCGAGGGCGCCACCCGGCGAGAGAGTGGCGCCTATCGGCCTGGCCTCGAGCCCACAGCGGCCGGGGTGGCGTCACTGCCGCAGCCGCCCGCACAGCGCCGCGAGTTTGCCTTTGGCCCGGCCGACCTCGGGTCCGTCCGAGGAATTGCGGCTGCGGGCGCGGCCGAGGCGGGCATGACAGCAGCCCGGACGCACGACCTGGTGCTGGCGGCACACGAGGTGGCCACGAACAGCGTGCGACACGGGGGCGGGGGAGGCGTGCTGCGGGTCTGGCGCGAGGATGGAAGCCTCATCTGCGAGTTTCGGGACGGTGGCCGCCTGGATGATCCGTTGGCGGACCGCCGGCGTCCCGAAGCGAGCGTGGCGGGTCGTCGCGGGCTGTGGGTCGCGAACCAGCTTTGCGACCTGGTGCAAATTCGCTCCGAGCCCACCGGCACGGCCGTGCGAATCCACATGCGTACTTAGTGCACGGCAGCGCCCCCGGAGCGGCGGACGGGCATCGACCGACGCAAAGGGACGGCGATGGTCAGATCCGCGTGATGATCGTCGAGGACCACCTCATCGTGAGCGAAGGCCTGGCGGCCCTCCTGAACGACCAGCCCGACATGACGGTCGTCAGCACCGCTGGCTCTGTGGCGGAGTCGGTGAACGGTGCCGAGCGGACGCGGCCGGACGTGGTCCTGATTGACTTCCGGCTGCCCGACGGCACCGGCGCCGAGGCCGGAGCTCGCGTCCGCCGGCTGCGCCCGAACACCAAGCTCATCTTCCTCTCGCGCGACGACAGCGACGTCGCGCGCATAGCGGCCATGGAGGCTGGGGCCAGCGCGTTCTTGCACAAATCGCGTGCGGCCGCCGAGGTCGTCGAAGCCATCCGCATCGTGGCGCGCGGCGGCAACCTGATCACCCCAGCGCTGATCGCGGAGCTGCTGAACCGGCGCCGCGCCATGACCTCGCAGCTCCAGACGCTCACATCCCGGGAGCGTCAGGTGCTGCGCATGGTGGCCACGGGCATCTCCAGCCGCGAGATCGCGAAGCAGCTGGGGATCAGCTACACCACGGTGCGCACCCACATTCGCAGCCTCGGCTACAAGCTCGACGTCCACTCCAAGATCGAGGCCACCGTCAAGGCGCGAGAGCTCGGCCTGATCGACTGAGTCTTTAGCGCTTTCGCTCCAGGACGACCACCGGGATCTGGCGCGTGGTCCTGCTCCGGTATTCGTTGAACTGCGGGTTGATGCCGGCGTGCTTCTGGTACAGCCGCTCGTATTCCTCCCCTTCGGGAACGTGGGCGTGGGCCTTGAACTTCTCGCCGAGGACCTCGACCGTCACGTCTGAGTGCTTGACAAGGTTGTGGTACCAGGATGGATGGGTCGGCGCGCCGCCTTTTGACGCGACCACCACGTAATGGTCACCGTCACGCGTGTAAACGAGCGGATTCTCTCG
>DATINX010000136.1:0-2731 GCA_035473835.1 Candidatus Dormiibacterota bacterium
CGACTACGCATGGCGCTGTTGAGCATCAACGCGGCCATCGACGCGGCTGCCAACGACCGCTTTCCAGATGCTGAAATCCTCGCGGCCGCCCGGGCGAGCGCGACCACCGCCGTGGACGCGCTGTTGGATCGAAAAACGCACATAGCGGACGACGCGATGCCGTGAGTCCGGTCGCTGCGCCAGCGTCCCTCCGCCTTTACGGGCTCAATTACTACATGAAGGTTGGCGGGTTTTGTTGAGCTATTCGTCTGAGTGGCTTGTCATATTGATTACGGTGCCGTCCGGTGCGCGCACTAGAAATCGCCTAATCCCCCACGGCTCGGCGGTAAGTGGATGGACGATCTCGTATCCGCGACGTCTCGCCTCAGCATAAGCCTCGTCGATGTCGGCGCCGACCGCGACTGAGATCGCCGGGCCCTCCGGCGCGGTCGCATCTCTGGTAACAAGCTGGATGGCCCCTTTGCCATCCGGCGTCTCGAAGCGAGCCACCCAACCGAGGTTGAGCGACTCCGAGCTCATTCCAAGGTAGTCGACGTAGAACTCTCTTGCCTTTCCGATGTCCGACACAGAAAGGTTCGCGAAGACCCTTGTTACTCGCATCTTTGTCTCCAACGTGCCGATCCTGCCGCGACCTGATTCCTATCGCACTCCTCGTGCGATCGCCGAGTCCGGGTGTGCTGACGCCCGGCAATGGTGGGTCGTAGCCTAGCCTGGTGAACCGGCGCTGGCCACCACTCCTGGCGCTGGCGGGCGTCACAGCGTTTCTGCTCATGGAGAGGAGGCTGCGCCGAGGAGCGACTGCCGCCAGCCTGGAGCGGGGTCGCGATGACCAGGGCAGCACTCTCGCCATAGGCGCCGCCTTTAGCTCGGCGCTCATGCTGGCTCCGCCGGCCGCGCTCTCGAAGCGAGGCCGGCTCCCGACCGCCGTTGGTGCGGTCGGCAACGCCATGATGGCGGTCGGGATTGGACTCCGGTGGTGGGCGGCCAGGACCCTGGGGGAAAGCTATACGCGTACGCTCCGAACTCGGCCTGGACAGCGCGTTGTCGACTCCGGCCCATATGCAGTGGTCCGCCATCCAGGCTACGCGGCTGACCTCTTGATGTGGCTCGGGTTCGGTCTGTCTTGGATGAACACGATCTCAGTGGCGATAGCCGCCGGCCCGATGATCGCGGCGCACGGGTACAGAATCATGAGAGAGGAAACCATGCTCAGGGAGTCGTTGGGCGACGAGTACCGCAGCTACGCCGCGCGTACTGCCCGTCTGATCCCTGGAATCTACTGAGCCAACCTTGTCCGATTGGGCATCAGGAGAAGATCTGGCCTTGCGGATCGCAGCGTCGTGGACGTACCCGAACTCTTTCTGGCCGGCCAAGGGAATTTCAAACCGGCGCTATCTGAGGAGTTTCACATCGGCGCTGACATCTTGAGCCAATTCGTGGCACTGGGCGCAACAATTGCCTCGCGGTCCTAACCCGTGCGTCATTTAGGCCAAAGCCATCGCGAACCGCTTGCGAGACCCTCGCAATCCTTCGATCGAGTAGGTGCTTTCGCAATCTCCACACTTGGTGGCCCCTCGCTCCCTCGAGAATAACCATCATCCCGCCACTGTGTGATCGGCTGGTAGCGCGTCTGATCCACGGATCACGCGGTAGCGGCACGTCTGATTCCTTGCGCGGAATTACATCCATCATCCCATATGTAGTAGATGTAGACGGTATGGGATACCACATATAGTTGGCTGGGGAGGAAGGATTCGAACCTTCAACCTTCTGATCCAGAGCAATCTGCGCTATCGTCGGTGCCCAGATTGAACTTAACTGCCGCGTCTGATAAGTAGATTACGCGGCACTGCCGCGCCTGATGCCCGAGCGGTAAAACCGCGCAAAGACGACGCGCAGCGCGCTTTACACCGCCGTTCGCCGGCACTTGGTCATAACCGTCGGCAATTTCGTTGCGCCTGCGATAAGCCGAGCTGCTCGAATAGACGCAGACGCCCCGGTGTCGACCCTCAACGAACACCTGGATCCAGTCGAGGCGTTTTGGCCGTCGCGAAACACTTGACTATGTCGCGCGCGACTCCTGACGCACCCGGCCCGCTGTGACATAACTTACAGGTGGCTCAGTACCCGCCCTGGGACGACAGTTATCTGGGTTCGCCACCCTGGGATATCGGTCGCCCCCAACCGTGCATCGTCGCGCTGGCTGAGGCCGACAAGATCGTCGGACGGGTGCTGGACGTCGGCTGCGGCACCGGCGAACACGCGCTGCTGGCCGCCCGGCACGGCTGCAACGCGTACGGCATGGACATCTCCACGCGCGCCATCGAGATCGCTCGGACCAAGGCCGCCGAGCGCGGCCTGACCGCGCACTTCCAGGTTGGGGATGCGCTCCACCTCGACCGGCTCCGCATGGAGTTCGACGTCATCATCGACAGCGGCCTCTTCCACGTCTTCGATGACCACGATCGCCCACGCTACGTTGAGAGCATGGCCCGCGTCCTGCGGGTGCGGGGGACGTGTTTTCTGATGTGCTTCAGCGATCGCCAGCCCGGCACATGGGGACCGCGCCGGGTCAGCCAAGCCGAACTAAGGGAGGCGTTCTCGGACGGCTTCTCGATCGAGTCGATTGAGCCTGCGGTCTTCGCGGTGGCGCTCGAACCGTCCGATGTTCAGGCCTGGCTCGCCACCATCCGGCGCAACGCGGACTAGGTAGATCGACGAGTTCCACTTG
>DATINX010000137.1:0-3907 GCA_035473835.1 Candidatus Dormiibacterota bacterium
CAACTCCGAGGGCGCCTGCCCCAACTGCAACGGCGCCGGCGTCATCTACACCGACCTGGCGATGATGGCCGGCGTCGCAACCATCTGCGAGGAGTGCGAGGGGAAGCGGTTCGAGGCATCCGTGCTGGACCACCACCTCGGTGGCCGCGACATCAGTGAGGTGCTTGCGATGTCGGTGACCGAGGCGGCGGCGTTCTTCGGCGCCGGCGACGGGCGCACTCCGGCCGCGCACGCCATCCTCGAGCGGCTCGCCGACGTCGGGCTCGGCTACCTCAGCATCGGCCAGCCGCTCACCACCCTGTCCGGCGGCGAGCGGCAGCGGCTCAAGCTGGCCACCCACATGGCTGACAAGGGCGGCGTCTACGTCCTCGACGAGCCGACGACCGGCCTCCACCTCGCCGACGTCGAGCAGCTGCTTGGCCTGCTCGACCGGCTCGTCGACTCCGGCAAGTCGGTCATCGTCATCGAGCACCATCAGGCGGTCATGGCGCACGCCGACTGGATCATCGACCTCGGCCCGGGCGCCGGCCACGATGGCGGCCGAATCGTCTTCGAGGGCACGCCCGCCGACCTCGTCGCTGCCCGCGCCACCCTCACCGGCGAACACCTCGCGGCCTACGTCGGCACCTGACCGAGACCCTCGCGGACACCGTGAGACGAGCTCTCTCATCTGTTTCGACTCGCCCCGACCGGTAAAGGACATGCCCTCACCACCGACCGCGCGACTCGACGACAGTGCCGGCGCTGCATCCAGGATCGGCAGCAACGGGTAACGGGGATCAAATCAAGTTCGGCTCCCGCATGATTGACGGCCGTGAGCCCTCTACGTCTCCTCCAGGTTGGACTTGGTCCGCATGGTCGTGCCTGGGCCCAGCGCGTGATTCCCGACATCGAGGAAGTGGAGCTGGTCGCATTCGTCGATTCCGACCCAACCGCGCTTGACGCCCTACGTAACGTGCTGAACGTGCCGGCAGACCGGTGTTTCGAATCGCTGAAGGAAGCGGTTATGGCGACACAACCGCATGCAGTGCTCAACACCACGGCCCTTGCGGCTCACGTACCCGTGACGAGGGCTGCGCTCGATCTTGGCCTGCATGTGCTCGTCGAGAAGCCGTTCGCGCCGAACCTAAGGTCCGCACAACTGCTCGTTGACCAGGCGGCCGCCGGCGGCCTGGTGCTCATGGTGAGTCAGAACTACCGGTTCTTCCCTGCCCCCCGCGCTGTTGCCTCACTCGTAAATGACGCGGCACTTGGAAAGCTGCACGAGGTTGCAATTGACTTTCGGCGCTACTCGCCCGCCGGACCGATCGGTCGAGGCCGGCATCATCTCGAAGAACAGCCCCTTCTGGTCGACATGTCGATCCACCACTTCGACCTGCTGCGGATGATCCTCAACCGTGAGCCGGAGCGCATTTACTGCGAAGCCTGGAACCCAGACTGGAGCGGATTCAGCGGTCCATCGGTCGCCGTGGCATCGATCGTCTTCGAGGGCGGCGTGGTGGCCAGCTATCGCGGAAGCTGGGTCAGCGCCGGCCCTGTCACGCCCTGGGCCGGCGATTGGAGAATGGAGTTCGAGCACGGCGAGATCGTCTGGACGAGCGCCGCCGACAGCGACATGACGCAAGACTGCGTCGTAATTCGGCCGCGGCATGGCGAAGCGCGCACTGCGGCACTGCCTGTCCTGCCCCGCGCAGGGACATGGGGAACACTGACGGAGTTCGCGACGGCAGTTCAAACTGGCCGCCAACCGGAGTCCTCGGGCCGCGACAACCTTGGCAGCATCGCCTTGATGACGGCCGCCGTTGAGTCCGCCACGCGGCGCCATTCTGTGGCCATCTCTGGGACCGAAGAAGCAATGGCGATCTAATGGGAGTCGGTCGTCAGCTTCGCGTGACGATCTGGAACGAGCACCTTCACGAGCGCAGGGACAAATCGGTCATGCGGATTTATCCGGATGGCATTCACGAGGCGATCGCGGCCGGCCTACGTCGCGAGCTGGGCCCAGCCACCAGCATCCGCTACGCGACCCTGGAGGAACCCGAGCACGGCCTCACCGACGACGTGTTGTCAGAAACGGACGTCCTCACCTGGTGGGGACACGCTGCTCACGATAAGGTGACCGACGAGGTCGTGAGCCGGGTGCACGCTCGCGTACTAGAAGGAATGGGAATCGTTGTACTGCACTCTGCCCATTACTCCAAGATCTTTCGGCGACTGATGGGAACCACCTGCGCACTCAGGTGGCGTTCTGCGGTGGGCGGCGAGCGTGAGTTGGTCTGGACGGTGAATCCTGCCCACCCGATCGCCGAAGGTGTGCCACAGCCGATCGTCATCCCCCACCAGGAGATGTACGGCGAGTTCTTCGACATCCCTCCGCCGGATGAGCTCGTCTTCATCAGCTCCTTCGAGGGTGGTGAGGTCTTTCGCAGTGGCTGTTGCTACTACCGCGGGGCAGGACGCGCCGTGTACTTCAGCCCTGGCGATCAGGAATTCCCCGTGTACCACCAGCCTGAGATCCAGCGTGTGATCGCCAACTGCGTGCGTTGGTGCGGAAGTGCTGGAGCGGCGAACGATTCCCCGTCGAGGCGGACGGGCGGCGTCGTGCGCGATTGGTTCGCTGCAGGATCGTGAACGTAATGATTTCTTCATTCAAGCGACAGTTGCGGTTGCCGGCGATGATTTCCTGGCTATCGTCAGCCCGATCAAAGTAGCCTCGCGCGTCCTTAATATGTCAACAACAGTGCGGGGCCGAAGCATCACCCAATCCCGCATATGGCCAAGGATGAAAATCGGAAAGATGGGGAGCAGGTTTCATGATCTTTGGGGCCCATGTAATCGTCTACAGCAAGGATGCGGCGGCTGATCGCGCCTTCTTCCGAGATGTCCTCGGGTTCTCAGCGGTGGATGCTGGTCACGATTGGCTCATCTTTGCGCTGCCTCCTGCAGAAATGGCCATTCATCCCGCCGAAGAGTACGTTGGGCAAGAACTCTATTTGATGTCTGACGATCTGAACTTCGATATCGCAGCGCTTGAACAAAAGCATGTCCGTTGTTCGGAGTTGGAGGAATTAAGGTGGGGTTCGGTGACCAGGATCACGCTTCCTGGTGGAAGCCAAGTCAGTCTCTATCAGCCGAAGCATCCATCGCCTTTGGCTCCCGCCTCAAATAGATAGTCGGCTTTGGCTCGGCGGTAAGCGGATGGTGCTCACCGCCGGCACAAGCCTTATCTCAGCTCGCCACGCTCCGTGCTTCCTTCTGATCCAGGCTGCGGTTGAGGTTGATCGCGGCGTTGATCAGCGCCAGGTGGCTGAAGGCCTGCGGGAAGTTACCCAGCTGCTCCCCGGTCAGGCCGATCTCCTCAGAGAAAAGCCCGAGGTGATTTGCGTAGGTCATCATCCTGTCGAAGACAAGGCGCGCGTCATTGAGGCGTCCCGACCGCGTCAGCGCGTCCACGTACCAGAAGGTGCATATCGAGAACGTTCCCTCACTGCCGCGCAGCCCGTCGGGCGAAGCGGCCGGGTCGTATCTGTAGACGAGGCTGTCCGACACCAGCTCGCGGTCGATCGCGCGCAGCGTCGACTGCCACATCGGATCCGTTGGGGCGACGAACCCCACCGTCGGCATCAGCAGCACCGACGCGTCGAGTACGTCAGTCTCGTAATGCTGGACGAAGGCCTGCTTCTTTTCGTTCCATGCCCGTGTAGTCAGCTGGTCGTAGATATGGTCGCGCTCCGTGATGAGCCTCGTCAGGTCGGCGGGAAGACCCAGGTCGCGGGCGATGCGCACGACGCGGTCGAGTGCGACCCAAGACATGAGCCGCCCGTAGGTGAAGTTCTGGCGCCCGCCGCGCGTCTCCCATATCCCCTCGTCAGGACGGTCCCAGTTCACGCACAGCCAGTCCGTGATG
>DATINX010000138.1:0-10690 GCA_035473835.1 Candidatus Dormiibacterota bacterium
GCGACGTTCGTTCGCGCTGCCGGCATGAGCCCATCGGACTCCAGACCAAGGCTCCTCAATCTGAAGACGTAGTCACGGTTGAAGCTGCCGAAGTCCACCTGGGTCAGTGGCGCGGGAATGCGGAGCTCGATCCCTGTGATGGCGTGCACCTGTCGGCCCCCCGCGACGACATGGCGTACGGCCGCCTCGAGGCCCTGCCCGAGAGCGACAGGATGCTCAAACCTTGCTCGTGCGATGTCGAACCCAGCGTCGGCCACCACCCCATCGGAAAACGGCCGCCCGTCCGCGCCCAGGAACCGATAGTTGCCGGCTCTGCTGTGTGCAAGCACGTCGGGAACTTCAGGCGTCTGAGCGGTACTTGCCGGCAGCGGCGCTCTGTACGGCTTTTCGCTGCACCAATACGGGCAACCTGGCTCGCGCCGATCGCAAGCGCTCACGGGTAACCTCCGCGACCGCGACGCCTTCGTCGTCGCCCAGCCCGGCAAGGGTCGCCCCGAGCGGGTCGACGACCACGCTCCGGCCGGTGTACATCCGGCCCGTCTGCCCGCCAACCGCGACGTAGACGGTGTTGTCGATCGCTCGCGCACGCGCGAGGACGCTCAGGTGCTCCTCCTTGAGCGGGCCCGCCACCCAGGCGGCCGGCGCCACCAGCACATCAGCGCCGCCGTCGGCCGCCCGCTCGATGAAGCTCGCGAACCGGATGTCATAGCAGATCACCACCGCCACGGCGAAACCGTCGACCTGGACGATGAGCGGGTCCTCGGTTCCGGATCGGAACCGCTCTGATTCCGTCTCCCCGAAGGCGTCGAACAGATGGCGTTTGTGGAAGACACCTACCAGGCCGGAGGCGGAATCCACCACAACCGCCGAGTTGTAGATGAGGTGGTCGCCGGGGATGGCCTCGAACATCCCGGCCACCACGGTCAACTTGAACCTGCCCGCGAGCTCCGCCAGCGCATCGACGAACCGGCCATCGAGGGGCTCGGCCACCTCGTGGAGGTCGTCGGTCGGGGTGCCGAAATCGCACATCGCGCCCTCGGGGAACACGACCATCCTCGCCCCGGCATCTGACGCGCGCCGCGTCAGGTCGGCTATGCGATCGAGGTTGGCGGCCTTGTCCATTCCCGCGGCGAACTGCCCGACCGCGATCCTCATGCGCGTCGCGCCACCGGCTCGCGTGCTTCGCGGCGAGCGCCCGCGGCCGCCACCAGCCCCGCGAAGAGGCCGGCCGCCCACGGTTCTTTGCGGCTCAGCTCCTCGGGATGGCACTGGATACCGATCACGAAATCATGAGACTGCATCTCCACGCCCTCGATCAGGCCATCCGGCGAGTGCGCGACCGCACGCAGCGATCCGCCAAGGTCGCGGATCGCCTGGTGGTGGAGGCTATTGACATGCAGTGAGGCGGCACCGACCGTGCGGGCGAGCAGGCTCCCCGGATCGATGTCGAGCCCATGCACGGCCTCATCTCGGGGTTCCTGATAGTGGGAAAGGGACGAGGCGCCTTCGACCCGAATGTCCTGCCACAACGTGCCGCCGCATGCGACGTTCAAGACCTGGATGCCCCGGCAGATGGCGAGCACGGGCAGGCCGTCCGCAATGGCCCAGCTCGCGAGCGTGAGCTCCACATCATCGAGCTCGGGCATGACGGTGAGCCTGCAGTCCGCGCGCGCGACCCCACCGTAACGCCGCGGCTCGACGTCCGCGCCCCCGGGCAGAACGAGTCCGTCGAGGAGGTCGTAGTAGAAACGCAGGCGGTCCACGTGATTCACCACGGGGATGGGCAGCGGCGTCGCGCCGGCGGCTTCGAGCGCTTCGAAATATGCCCGATTCAGCGCCAGCTTGGGCGGAAGGTCCGCACCCGCAAACGGACGCAACGGGACTCCGATAACGCTCAATTGTTCAGAGCCGCTCAAAGCCCCGGAAGCGCTCCCAATCCGTGATCGACGACTCGAAGGCCGCCAGCTCGAGGTCCGCCCGATGTACGTAGTGATCGACAACGTCCACGCCGAAGGCCTGTCGCGCAACTTTGCCGGCGGCGAACAGGTCGCGCGCGGCGCGCATCGTGTGGGGCACATGCGGATGTGTGCCTTCGTAAGCGCTGCCGACAGTCGCCGGCTCCAACTCCAGCTTGGCATCCAGGCCGTGCAGCCCCGCGGCGATCATGGCGGCCACCGCAAGGTACGGGTTGACGTCGGCGCCCGGAAGCCGGTTCTCGATATGGAGGCCCTGTCCGTGTCCGATCACACGCATCGAGCAGGTGCGGTTGTCATGGCCCCAGGCGACGGCAGTCGGCGCGAACATCCCCGGCACATACCTCTTATAAGAGTTGATCTGCGGCGCGAACAACAGTGTCAGCTCGGGTAGGCACGCCAACTGGCCGGCCACGAATCGGTCGAACAGCCCCGGATCCGCGGTGAAGGCGTTCGAGCCATCCGAACCGGCCAGCGAGACATGGACGTGGCACGAGCTGCCTTCGCGCTGGTCGAACTTGGCCATGAAGGTGATCGCCATGCCTTCCTGGGCTGCGATCTCCCTGGCCCCGAACTTGTAGACCGAGTGGTCGTCACAGACGCTGACCGCGCCGCCGTAGCGGAAGTTGATCTCATGCTGGCCCAGGTTGCATTCGCCCTTCGAGCTCTCGACGCTCATGCCCGCTTCTTCCATCGCGTTGCGGATGCGCCTGATCAGCGGCTCGATTCCGGTGGTGTCCAGGAGCGCGTAGTCGACGCTGTAGGGCGTCGCCTTGGTGAGGTTGCGATAACCCGCCTCCCACGCCTCGCGGTAGGTGGTCCGAAAGATCATGAATTCGAGCTCGGTGCCCACGTTTGCCGTCAGGCCTCGCGCGGCCAGGCGGTCCAGCTGCCGGCGCAGGATCTGGCGTGGGGATACGGAAATCGGTTCGCCGCCCTCCGCGTATGCGTCGGCGATCACGAGCGCCGCGCCCGGCTGCCAGGGCAGCATGCGAAGCGAGGCGAGGTCGGGCTTCAGTTGGAAGTCGCCGAAGCCGCGGTTCCACCCCGCGAGCCCATAGCCCTGCATCGGCGACATGTCCACGTCTGTGGCAAGCAGGTATTCGCACGACTCGGCGCCGTGGGGAACAGCCGATTCAAGGAAATGGCGAGCCGTCAGCCGCTTGCCGACCAGGCGACCCTCCATGTCCACCAGCGCGAGCACGACCGTGTCGAGGCTGCGGCTCGCCACCGCTCGCTCGAGCGCCTCGAGCGTGAGCGGAGCCGACCCCGCTCCGTTTGACGAGGTGTGTGCGGACTGGCTGTGGACGTCGGTCATCAAGCGCTCAGCCCGTCGCTAAGAAGACGTTCTTGAGCTCTGTGTAGTAGTCGAGCGCGTCCGGGCCCAGCTCGCGACCGATGCCGGATTGCTTGAAGCCGCCGAACGGCGTTGTGACGCGGACGGAGTTGTTGGAGTTGATCGAGATCGTCCCGGTCTCCAGTGCGCGGGCGACGCGCATCGCGCGAGCGGCGTTGGTGGTCCAGATGGAGCCGGACAAGCCGTAGACGGTGTCATTTGCGATGCGGATGGCCTCGTCCTCGTCATTGAAAGGGATGACCGCCGCGATGGGACCGAAGATCTCCTCTCGCGCTGCGCGGTCCGTGTTGGAGACCGGGGCGAGGACGGTGGGTGGGAACCAGTAGCCGGCGCCCTGCGGCGCCGACCCGCGGATCGCCACACGCCCCCCATCCTCCAGATAGGCCGCGACCTTGGCGCGGTGGTCCGCGGAGATCAGCGGGCCCATCTCGGTCCGGTCGTCCAGGGGATCGCCGACCTTCAGCGCCAGGATCGATTTCTCGAACAGCTGCATGAAGCGATCGATCGCGGAGCGCTCGACCAGGATGCGAGACCGCGCGCAGCAGTCCTGGCCGGCGTTGCCGAACACCGCCATAGGCGCGGACGCGGCTGCCTGCTCGAGGTCGGCGTCGGCAAAGACGATGTTGGCGGATTTGCCTCCGAGCTCGAGCGTCACGCGCTTGATCGACTGCGCTGCCAGCGCCCCGATCCGCTTGCCCACCTCGGTCGACCCGGTGAACGCGACCTTGGCGACATCGGGGTGCTCGACCAGCCTCTCCCCCACGACCCGGCCCGCGCCCACCACCACGTTCAGCACACCTTCGGGCAGCCCGGCTTCGAGCGCGATCCGGCCGAGCTCGACCGCGGTGAGCGGCGTCAGCCCGGCGGGCTTCAAGACGATGGTGTTTCCGGCAGCCAGGGCCGGCGCCACCTTCCACGAGGCGATCGGCAGTGGAAAGTTCCAGGGCACGATGAGCGCGACCACGCCGAGCGGCTCACGAAATGTCATGTCGACACCGCCGGCGACCGGGATCGTCTTGCCGAACAGCCGCTCGGGCGCGCCGGCGTAGTAGTTGAAGACGTCGCGAACCATGCCGACCTCGCCGCGGGCGTCGCTGATCGGCTTGCCTACGTTGCGCGCCTCCAGCCGCGCCAGCTCTTCGGAGTGCCTGTCGATCGCCGACGCGATGCGGCGGAGAAGGTTGCCGCGGTCCTTGGGGTTCAAGGCTTTCCACGCGGGATAGGCCGCCTTGGCCCGTGCGACCGCCTGGTCGGCCTCTTCGACCGTCGCCTCGTTGAGCTCTGCGAGAACCTGCTCGGTCGCGGGCTCGATCACTCGCAACGTCCCGGTCTTGGTCGCCATACCCCCTCCTCCATTGCTGCTTCGGCGAATGGGCCTGTATGTGGTCCTTTGCAATGATAGTATCGAGCCACTTCGAGTCTTTATCGCCCATTTCGCATGTGAGGGGTAGGCGCGATGGCCGGAGCTGGGGAAGCCGTAGTCGTCAGTCAATCGACGCACGTCCTCCCGCTGGAGTTCAACCGGCACTACCCGGTTATCGTCCGCGCCGAAGGCGTCTGGGTGGAGGATGCATCCGGCAAGCGGTACCTGGACGCCATGAGCGGCGGTTCGATGGCCGCCACGCTCGGTCACGCAAGGCGGGACATCATCGCCGCGGCGCGAGCTCAGGCGCAAAAGCTCGCCTACGTGCACAACGAGCGCCTGACCAACCCGGCCCAGGAGCAGCTCGCCAGCGAGCTGGTCGGGGTTGCGCCCCAGGGCTTCACGCGAGTGCGCTTCGTCACGGGCGGAGCCGAGGCGAACGAGATGGCGATCCAGATCGCTCGCCGGTATCACGTCGACCGCGGGGACACAAAGCGGTGGCAGGTCATCTCACCGGCGCAGGCCTATCACGGCCCGACGATGGCCACACTTGCCCTGACCGGGAGGCCCGGGCTGCAGCGGCCGTTCGAGCCGTACATGTCGA
This sequence comes from Candidatus Dormiibacterota bacterium, assembly GCA_035473835.1. Classification (GTDB taxonomy): domain Bacteria; phylum Chloroflexota; class Dormibacteria; order Dormibacterales; family Dormibacteraceae; genus UBA10449. Next base: position 5,298 of record DATINX010000138.1, read on the forward strand.
CGCATCCTCACATCCCGCCCAGCACCTGGCGCCTCGACCCGACTGGCGAGGAGGCGCTGAACGCTCTGGACCGCGCGCTGGAGGCTGCCGGTCCGGACAATGTGTCCGCTTATTTCTGTGAGCCGATCAGCGCCGCCGCCCTGCCGGCGTACAGCCCGCCCAGGCGATTCTGGAAAGGCCTCGCCGAGCGCCGCGAGCAGCACGGTTTTCTGATCTGTTTTGACGAGATCGTGACCGGCGTCGGTCGGACCGGTCACTGGTTCGCTGCGGAACGCCTTCCGATCGTCCCCGACATCATCGCCACCGCAAAGGGGCTCGGCGCCGGCTACGCCGCCATCGGAGCGGTGCTGTGCGGCGAGCACGTTTACGAAGCGTTCGCCACCGGATCAAGGAAGTTCACGCTGGGCCACACGTGGGACGGCGCGCCGCTCTCGTGCGCGGTGGGGCTCAAGGTCATCGAGGTGTTGAAGAAGGAAGGCCTCGTCGAGCGCGTTCGCGAGCGCGGCACTCGCCTCCGCGACCAGCTGGCGGCCGCGTTGAAGGGGGTGCCCTTCGTACACGAGGTCCGTGGTCGGGGCTTTCTCCTGGGGGTCGAGTATGTCGATCCGCGCGACGGCAAATCGTTCCTGCCACCCGACCTTAGAACGGCCGGGCGAGTCGATGAGGTGGCGTTCGAGGAAGGCCTGATCACGTACTCGACGATGCCTACGCGCGACGGGTTCGCGGGCGACCAGACGCTGTTCGCGCCACCGTTCACGAGCACCGACGCCGAGCTGGATGAGATGGTTGCGCGCTTCGCCTCGGCCGTGAAGCACGTCGGCGAGGAGCTTGAGAGCAAGCTCGAGCCGAGGCCCGTGCGATGACCCGCAAGCTCAAGGTCCTCATCCTCCAACACGAAGAGCCCACGCCCCCGGGATATCTCGCAGAGTGGCTCGATGAGCAACGGGCGGACGTCGACGTTCACCGAATCGACCTTCACGAACGGACTCACGACCCTCGCGACTATGACTTCGTCGCGTCGCTCGGTTCCGAGTTCGCGGCCTTCGACGATTCCAAGCCGTTCATACCGCGCGAGGCGGACCTGCTGCGGCTGGCGACACAGGCCGATGTCCCGGTGCTCGGACTCTGCTTCGGAGGACAGCTCCTGGCGCGTGTGCTCGGCGGTAAGTCATTCCGCTCGGATCACTCGGAGATCGGCTGGCTGCCAGTTCTCACCGATGACCCTGACATGGTGTCGGAGGGCCCCTGGTTCAACTGGCACTTCGACAGCTTCACGCTTCCGCCCGGCGCCAAGCTCATCGCCCGGACCGCCATCGCCCCGCAGGCATATGTGGTCGGACGCAGCCTGGGACTGCAGTTCCACCCCGAGGTGACGCCCGAGATCATGGAGAGCTGGGTCAAGGCCTACCGCCATGAGCTCGACGGCGATGGGGTCGATCCCGACGCGCTGCTCGAGCAGACGCACCGTCTCGCGCCAGAGGTGCGCCGCAGAAGCGGGCGGCTCTTCAACGCCTTTCTGACCAGGGTCGCTCGGCTGGCGCCGGAGGGTGCCCGTGGCCGTTAAGGAGGCGCGCCGCACCAACGGAGCCGGTTCATCCGTCCGTTTCGAACGCATCCACCAGCTGCGCGCGCACGAGTACGTGGCCGAGCAGATCCGCCGGCACATCTCGCTCCGTTTGATCAAACCAGGAGAGGCTCTGCCCGCCGAGCGAGAGCTGGCCGGCATGTTCGGAGTCGGCCGCCCGACGATCCAGCACGCGCTGCGGCTACTCGAGGCCGCGGGCCTGGTGGAAGCGCGTCGCGGTCGCAGCGGCGGCACGTTCATCACGCGCCACGACCAGGACTCGCCCGCGGCGGACGACATGATCGTGCGCGTCATGCGCCAGCGCAAGGAGCTGGAAGACCTGCTCGTCTACAGGCGGCTGATCGAGCCCGCGGTGGCAAACGTCGCGGCGAGGACTCGCCGGGGCGCCGACCTCGCGTCGATGCGGCGGGCCATCCGCGGCATGGCAGCCGCGACGACCGAGCCAGACTACATGCGGCACGACACGGACTTCCACATCGCCGTCGCCCGCGCCACGGACAACTCGTTTCTGACCCGGGCGATCGAGGAGATCCGGATGCGCCTCAACGACGCGATGACGTTGCTTCCCGAGTCGGAGGCGTGGCACCAGCGGCTGTCCGGCGAGCACGAGGCGCTGCTGAAGGCGATCGAGAACGGCGACGCCGACAAAGCCGAGACGCTCATGCACGAGCACGTGGCCATCAGCGAGCAGGGTCTGCGCGCGGTGCTGGCCGCCATCCGGCGACGTGGCGTGTGGAAGTAGAGAAGGTTTGATGCAAGCAACCGTCCGAGCCGACGAGACGAATGTCTTTCCTCGTTTCCTCGATCTCGCCTACCCGAACATCGAGCGCGGCAAGGGAGTGTGGCTCGAGACGACCGACGGGCACCGGATTCTCGACGCGAGCTCGGGCGGCGCCATGGTGGCGTGCCTCGGCCACGGCGTGACCGAGATCGCCGAGGCGGCCGCGGCCCAGGCGGAGAAGATCGCGTACTTCTACAACCATCACTTCACGAGCCGCCCCCAGGAGGAGCTCGCCGACCGGGTGATCGAGGTGATGCCGGAGATGGCGCGGGTCAAATTCGCGTCCGGAGGTTCGGAGGCCAACGAGACCGCCGTGCGTCTCGCCCGCACCTACCATGTCGATCGGGGCAGGCGCGAGCGATGGCGGATCATCTCGCCGGCCCAGGCTTATCACGGCTCGACGCTCGGCACGCTCGCGTTGAGCGGGCGCCGCCGCTCCCTGCAGGACCCCTACTCCGAATACATGCCGGCCTACCTGCACATCCCGCCGTCGACCCCGCGTTTCGACCCCACGGGCGAGGCGGCTCTCGAGGCGCTCGACCAGGCGCTGAAAGAGGCAGGCCCCGAAACGGTCTCGGCCTTCTTCTGCGAGCCGGTGAGCGCCGCCGCGCTGCCGGGCTACTCCCCGCCCGCTCGCTTCTGGGAGGGACTGGCAGAGCGCCGCGAGAAATACGGCTTTGTCGTTTGCTTCGACGAGATCGTCACCGGTATGGGCCGCGTGGGTACCTGGCTTGCCGCGCACGACCTGCCCATCGAGCCCGACATAGTTACGATCGGCAAGGGCCTGGGGGCGGGCTACACGCCGCTCGCCGCTGTGGTGTGCCGCGAGCACATCTACGACGCGCTGGCGGAAGGCTCGGCTGAGTTCGACCTGGGGCACACGTGGGACGGGGCGCCGCTCCCGTGCGCCGTGGGGCTGGCAGTGCTCGACTACATCCAGCGACACAAACTCGTGGATCGCGTGCGCGAGCGGGGACCTGAGCTGCTGGCCCAGGTGGAGGCGGCCGTCAAGGGCTCTGACATCGTGGGCGAGGTGCGGGGCCGCGGATTCCTGCTGGGCGTATCCCTGGTGGACCCGCGCGATGGGAAGTCCTTTCTCCCGCACGAGCTCGATGTCGCCACGCTGGTCGACGACACCGCCTTCGACATGGGCCTGCTGATCAGCTCGACACACTCGACACCCGACGGCTACGCGGGCGACGAAGTCCTGCTCGCACCCGCTTACACGACCACGGAGGAAGAGCTCCAGGAGATGGTCGAGCGGTTCAACGACACGATTTCGGCCGTCGAGCAGGCGGTGAAGAAGAAGTTGTGAGCACGATCGATGCCGGGGCGAAACCGGCGAGGCGCATGGCGGCTGAGACGACGCCTGCCGGCGATGGCGGGGCGTTCATCCTCCTCGGCATGCCCGATGTCAACGGCTCGATCCGAGGCAAGGCGCTGCGCCCGGCGGCGTTCGAATCCGCGCTCCGGCACGGCACCGTGATGACTGACCTGCTGCTCGCGCTCGACCCCACCGACACCCCGATCAGCGACTACACGAAGTTCGGCATCCGCTCCGGTGCCGGCGACCTGATCGTCCGGCCCGAGCCGAGCACTCTGCACGATCTGACCTGGAGGCCAGGCTGGAAGATCTGTCTCGCCACGCCGAGCTGGCCAGATGGAAGCCCGTGCGAGCTCGCATCGCGCGAGGTGCTGCGGCGGGTACTGGCCGGCCTGTCAGAGCTGGGATTCGAGGCCGTCGCGGCCGTCGAATACGAGCTTCGGCTGTGGGATGCCGAGTCAAAGCCGCTCTCGAGCGGGCTGAGCTACAGCCTTGGCGAGCTGGGCGGTTTCGACGCCTTCATCCATGCGCTGGCGCCGGCGCTCGAAGCACTTGGCGTTGAGCTGTCCGCCGTCCACACGGAGGCGGGCCCAGGCCTGCTGGAGCTCAATCTCGGCGCCCGCCCGGCTCTGCGCGCCGCCGACGACGCCGCGCTGACGAAGATGGCGGTGAAGGACCTCGCGGCCACGATGGGCCTGCGCGCCAGCTTCCTTGCCAAGACCAACACGGGCGAGGAAGGCTCCAGCGGCCATGTCCATCTCTCCTGCTGGAGCGACGGGGCAAACGCGTTTCGAACCGCAGACGCCCGGACGCTGCCCCAGCCGTTGCGTTGGGCGATCGCAGGCGTGCTCGAACACCTGCCGGCCGCGTCACTGCTCCTCAACCCGACCATCAACTCGTACAAGCGCCTCGTGCCGGGGTGGTTCGCTCCTGTCAATGCGAGCTGGGGCGTGGAGAACCGCTCCTGCGCGGTGCGTGCGATCGTGCGCAAGGACCACCCGGAGCTATGCCGCCTCGAGTGCCGCCGTCCCGGCGCGGACACGAACCCTTATCTCGCGATCGCCGCCGTCGCGGCGTCGGCCTCTGACGGCATCAAGCGAAGGCTCACGCCACCCGCAGCCGTCGAAGGGGATGCGTACTCAAGAGCTGAGCTGCCCGAGCTGCCGGGCTCGTTGGAGAGCGCGATCCGAGCGTTCCAGTCGGACTCCGTGCTGCGGGAGGCGCTGGACGAGAGATTCAGCGAGTACTTCGTCACCTCGCGGACCTGGGAGGTCAAGGCGTTCCGCGAGACCGTGACCGACTGGGAGCGCGACCGCTACATGAGGACCGTCTAGTGCTCTCGGTGATGGCCCCGCGCGGAAGCGACCAGCAGAAGGACAACCTGTGCGGGCCGTATTGGGCGGCGCGGGTGCTGAACGATCTCGGGTTCTCAGCCTGGGACGGCGAGCCCATCGATCAGGACCTGATCGCAATGCGCGCGGGCACGGTGCTGCCGGATCCGCACGCGGGAGCCGATGTGCCGCCCGGCGCGGTCGGCTACGCCACCTATCGCTATGCGCTGCCAACTGCTCCGGTCGCGCGGTCAGGCACATCGGCCGGCGCTCTGGTCACGGCGATCGAAGGCGCCTCCGGCGGCGAGCTGCGCTGCATCCCGCTCAGAGGCGCCTGGAACGTGGATCGCGTCGAGCGGTTGTTGGATCACG
>DATINX010000139.1:0-3564 GCA_035473835.1 Candidatus Dormiibacterota bacterium
TCACCAGCTCCGGTTGGCGAAGAAGGCAGCCACTGGACGATGCTAACCTTGCCTTCGGCCGATAGGGGCGTAGCTCAGTCTGGTCAGAGCATCGGTCTCCAAAACCGAGGGCCGAGGGTTCGAATCCTTCCGCCCCTGCCATCTCCTCCTTAGCTGTTCCCCGCCTCCGCTCGCACCCTGAGTACTGGTTCTCGGGGCGCCGTTTCTTGATCAGAGCCAAATTCCCAGGTTGGGCAGGGGAGATCCGCCATGAACAAGCGAACGACGACACGTGGATACATAGGCGCCTGGGTCGTCTACGTCCTCGCGGCGATCGCCCTCGTCCTGGAAATCCGCAACACCCCGAGCGTCACCTCGCCGCCGCCGGTGGCGATCCTCATGTACCTGGTTCTGGTGGCCGCGGCCATCGTCATGCTCGTTTTCTGGGTCGGCGCCCTCATCCGCCTCGGACAGTTGCACTCGTGGGGATGGTTCATCGCGGTGCTAGTCCTTCATCTGATCGGCCTGGGGATCGTCGGCATGATTGCTTACGCGATTGGGGGGCCAGATGACTCCACCGTCGTGGTGACCCGGCCGCCGATGGCGACGTGAGCGCCGCTATCGACTCTCTTTATGAGTGCGATCAAAACAATCGATTTGCTTTATAGATCCTTCGCGACTAGCGTGGATGGGATGAAGGGAAGGTCGAAGGGTCGCGGTGCTGAGGACGCCGTCCTGTATGGCGCTGACGGCTCTCACGAATCGGCCGCGATGGCTGAGCTCTTGAGCGAGATGGGCGTGGAATTCGAGTATCGCTCGATCAATCGGGATCCCGCCGCCAGGCGGGAGTGGGAAGACCTGGACGGCGAGAGCCTGCCGATGTTCCGGCTTGGCAGCGTTGGGATCGTCAGAGGTCTGGACCAGATCAAGGTCCAACAGCTCATCGGCTGGGTGGGCTGCTAGCGGGTCCATACTCTTCTCGGCGGCATGACCGAGCAAGAGACCTTCGTTCTCGCCGATCGGACCCTGGAGAGCGTGGTCGCAAGAATTTCCAACGGCCAATGGGATATGCGTATGCCTGCCACCTTTGCTCGGCGCCCGTCGGGCGAGCCCCCGACGCTTCGACAGATCATCGAGTACCACGCCTACGACGACGCCTGGGTCCCCGACATGCTCGCCGGCAACACGATGGCGGAGGTCGGCAGCGACAAGTACAAGGGCGACCTTTTGGGCAACGACCCAAAGCACGCGTTCGCGGCGATGGTGGACAGGGCCTGCGCTGCCGTGAGCGACTTCGACGACCTGCAGCTCACCGTCCACACGTCATTCGGCGACTACTCGGCACGTGACTACCTGATCCAGATCACGAGCTTCCGAGGCCTGCGCGCACACGACATCACCCTCGTGATCGGGATCGATCCGACTCTACCGGCTGACCTGGTCGAAGGGCTGTGGGACGAGCTCAGTCCGGTCGCCGAGGAGTGGAGGCAATACGGCGCGTTTCCGCCGCGGGTGGAGGTTCCGGACGACGCGTCGCTGCAGGACCGCCTCCTGGGTCTGACCGGCAGGAATCCGAACGCCGCCTGAGCGCATTTGGCGCTCACGTGTCGAATTCGACTGTCTTCGTTCGTCGTCTTGACAGGTGCCGGCGCGTGCTGCCGGCCGAGAAATCACCGACACAAGGAGACGGCGATGGCGAATTTCCTACTCGTTTACACCGGCGGCAACGGGATGCCCGCGACGGATGCGGAGCGCAAGGAGGTGATGGATGACTGGGGAGCATGGTTCGGCAAGCTCGGACCGGCGGTGGTCGACCCCGGCAACCCGTTCACACCGAAGGCACAGAGCATCTCGAGCGACGGTTCTGTGCATGACGGCGCCGTCGGCACTCAGGCGAACGGCTACTCGATCCTCAAGGCCGACTCCCTCAACCAGGCAGTAGCGCTCGCCAAGGAGTGCCCGGTTCTGAAGTCGGGGGCCAAGATCTCGGTCTACGAAACCTTCCCGGCGATGTAGCCGGCGCCGGGCGTGGGTGGGGTCGCGTCGGACTCCGCCCACCCCGGTTGGCGGCCATTCTGAGCACGGATTCGTGCCATGGTAGAGTTCCGGTTCGCCCTTTTCGATGCGGGCCAGCCCTTGCCGAGACCATGGGCCGCTAGCTCAACTGGCAGAGCGCCGTGCTGATAACGCGGAGGTAGGTGGTTCGAGTCCACCGCGGCCCACCACCCGTGCTCGCAGCGAGATTTCGCGAAAGTCAGCAATGTTCGACACTACTTCACTGCCGGGCATGCCCAGATTGACCGTTGCAGACGCCGCCAAGATCGCCCTCGCTTTGCCCAGTGTCACCGAAGGGGTGCGATTTCGGAACCGCACATGGCTCGTCGAGGGCAAGGGTTTCGCTTGGGAACGGCCCCTCAGCAAGGCGGATGTGAAGCGGCTCGGAAGTCAATCCGCTCCAGAGGGACCATTGCTTGCAGTCCGGGTAGCGAACATGGACGAGAAGGAGATCCTCATGTTGAATCCTCCTAATGGATTCTTCGATATCGAGCACTTCAGTGGCTACCCAGCCGTTCTGATCCAGCTCCCACTCGTCAGCGGTCGAACCCTCAAGGCGGCTATCGTCGAGGCCTGGTACGCGTGCGCTTCTCCCAAGCTCGCCAGGTCCGGACCTCCCCGCGCGGGTCGTCGTGGCGCCTGAGCGCCCGGCGCGGCCCGAGCTCGTCGTAGCCGACGCCAAAGCGTGGCGGACGTGGCTGTCAGACCACCGCGAGTCGGATGGCGTCCGGCTCGTACTGGCCAAGAAGGCAGGCGGCGGGCCAACAACGCTGATCCACAGCGAGGCCCTCGACGAGGCGCTCTGTTTTGGCTGGATCGACGGCCAGGGCGCGAGCCGTGATGAACGCACGTGGACCGTCCTCTTCACCCCGAGGCGCCGGCGCAGCCTCTGGTCGAAACGCAATGTCGAGCACGTGGAGAGGCTGCTGGCCGAGGGTCGCATGGATCCTGCAGGCATAGCCGAGCTCGAGCGTGCGAAGGCCGACGGAAGATATATGGCCGCGTACTCCGGGCCTGCAACCATCGAGGTCCCGCCGGACCTCGCAGCAGCGCTGAAAGCCAACTCTAAGGCCCGCGCGATGTTCCAGAAGTTGAATAGCCAGAATCGCTACGCGATCCTGTACAGAATCACCACGGCCCGGCGCGAAGAGACAAAGGCCAAGCGAATCAAGCAGTTCGTCGACATGCTCGCGCGGGGCGAAACGATCCATCCGCAACCCGGCTAGGGGAGCGCTATCAGGCTCGCGCCAGCTCGAGCCGGCCAGTCCACAACCGGGGGACGGATAAAGCCCGACGCTGATGCGAAACACGGGCCACGCCTGATACCACCCCGCCCCACGCTCAGCGATCTTGATCTCAGAGCTCTTGTCTGCACAGCGCTCAAGCTGTTCTACCGCGGAGGTAGGTGGTTCGAGTCCACCGCGGCCCACCAGCTGATCCCATTCCGCGAACCAGCGACGAGCCGCAACCTCGGAGGTCGAGAGGATTCCAATTCCATCGCATTCGACTCAACGGACGGTGGCCGCGGCC
>DATINX010000140.1:0-2191 GCA_035473835.1 Candidatus Dormiibacterota bacterium
GACGCTGGTCAACGCGCATCGCAACTTTGGCGCCGTGCCCGAACCGCAGCAGCTCACCGATGCCGACCAGAAGCTCATCGCCGAGGTCGAGGCGGCACTGGAGCAGGTCGCCGAGCACCTCGGCACGGCACGCTTTCAGACCGCTCTCAAGCACGTGATGGCGATGGCCGCGAAGGTCAACGTCTATCTAGGCACCGAGCAGCCCTGGCACACGATCAAGACGGACCGCGCTCGCGCCGGCACCGTGCTCTATGTCGCGCTTCGCTGCGTCGACAACCTCAAAACGATGCTGGCTCCTTTCCTGCCGTTCTCGTCGCAGCGGCTCCATCGCATGCTGGGTTACGAGGACGTGATCGCGCCGCAGCCCGACGTGCGTGAGTTCGTCGAAGATGGAGATTCGCACCTGGTGATCACCGGCACGTACGAGAGCGTCGACCGCTGGCGGCCGTCCCGGCTCGAGCCCGGTCGCACCCTGCCTCAGCCGGAGGCTCTCTTCAAGCGCCTCGATGACGTGGTCGAAGAGGAGTAGATCGCATCTTCGTAGACACGCACCTCCACCTCGAGCAGCTGGGCGATGAGCGCCAGGTGGTCGAGGCAGCGGTGAGCGCAGGTGTCACCCGCATGATCGCGATGGGAGTCGACCTCGAGGCGAGCCACAAGTCGCTCGGTCTTGCTCACGAGCTCCCCGAGGTGGTGGCCGGCGTCGGGCACTACCCAACCAATCCAGAGTCCCCGGATCTAGCTGCTCTACGCGCTCTGGCGAGCGACGAGCGGGTGGTGGCGATCGGAGAGGTGGGCCTTGACTTCCAGGACGCAAGCGGCCCCGCGCGTGACGTGCAGATCGCGCGCCTCGATGAGCTCTTCGCGCTCGCCGTCGAGGTTGGCCTGCCAGTGTCGATACACAATCGCGAGGCGGCGCCAGAGGTCGAGGCGGCCATCACGAGCCACCCCGGACTGCGCGGTGTGATGCATTACTTCGCGCTCGAGTGGGACTGGGCCGAGCGGTTCCTCGATCTCGGCTTCTACCTGTCGTTCGCGGGCCTGGTCACGAGGCCGAGCCGGAACGCCCTTCGCGAAGTGGTTAAGCGCATCCCGGCGGATCGCCTTCTCCTGGAGACCGACTCTCCATATGGCCAGGCGCACAAGCGCATGGGAGTGCCGAACCGGCCCGCATACCTGCTCGATACCGCAACGCTGGTGGCCGAGCTGCGTGGGATCAGCCTGGACGAGCTGGGCACGATCGAGAGCGCCAACGCCTTCGCGCTGTTCAGCAAGATGAGGTGATCGACCCCGCGGATCCGGACCAGCTCACAAAGCTGCTCCAGCGCCATCGCATCGACCTCAAGCATTCCCTCGGCCAGAACTTCCTGATCGACCCCGCGATGCGAGACCGCATTGCGGATGCGGCCGGCCTCAACGAGGACGATGACGTGATGGAGGTGGGCGCTGGGGCGGGAGCGTTGACGGTGGCGCTTGCCGAGCGCGCCCGCCGGGTGGTCGCAGTCGAGCTCGACCGCCGCATGATCCCTGTGCTGCGCGAGGTCGTAGGCGCAATAGCGAACGTCGAGGTCGTGGAATCAGACATCCTCAAGCTCGACCAGGCGACGGTGTTTCCGCAAGGCGGCCACATCGTGGCGGGCAACATTCCCTACAACCTCACCGGGGCCCTTGTCCGCAAGCTGCTCGATGACGCTCCTCGACCGCGCCGGCTCTCGCTGGTCGTGCAAAAGGAGGTCGCCGAGCGTTGGACGGCGCCCGGCGGCGCCAGCCTGGCCACGGTCGCGGTTCAGGTGTTCGCGGTGCCGCACCTTCTATTCACGATCCCGGCCACCGCATTCACGCCGCCGCCGCGTGTCGATTCGGCGTGTGTCGTGCTCGACGTGCGCGAGCGACCGGCCGTCGACGTCCCGGACCTCGACTCATTCTTCCGCCTCGTCGAAGCCGTGTTCCAGTTCCGCCGCAAGCAGCTCGGCGGCGCCCTGGGTCGCATCAGCGACCTCGGGAGCACCAGCGCGGGTGCCAGCCTCCGCGAAGCCGGGATCGACCCCGAGCGGCGGCCTCAGACGCTCACCCTTCCCGAGTGGGAGACGGTCTACGGCATCTTCAACCGCGAACCGCCTCGTTAAGCTCTGACGGCGGTGGAGGCACCAATCCGGTTTCCGATCGAAACGCCAGGTGGATTTCGTGCCGT
>DATINX010000141.1:0-7327 GCA_035473835.1 Candidatus Dormiibacterota bacterium
GGTAACAACTGACGGAAAATGGAATGCAATTATCAATGGTAATTGTGATTGGGTGTATGAAGAAGAGTTTGAGTTTACCAGGGCATATGACTGGAGTCCAAAAGGTAACTATATCGCCTATTATCGGTTTGATGAAACCAATGTAAAGGAATACAGTATTACGTTTTATGACGACAGCTATAATAGGGAGTATCGTTATAAATATCCAAAGGCAGGAGAAGACAATTCAAAAGTGGAGATCCATATTTATAATGTTAGTACTGGCAATGATATAAAAGCACGCCCGCACTTTCCCATCGACGGGCGCCCCGCCACGATGACCAGGTCTGAGTCCTTGAACCCACCTGTCATCCGGTCCAGGTCATGAAAACCTGACGGGATGCCAGTGACTCCATGCCCGCTCTCCATCTGCATGGAGATCCGCTCCATTGCCGGCCCGAGGAGGTCGTAAAGCTTGGCCAGGTCTCGCTGGTCACGATCGTCGGCGACGCCGAAGACCAGCGACTGAGCCTGGTTGATCGCCTCCTCGGCCTCCACCCCGTCGTCGTAGCCGAAGCCCGCGATGTTCGCGCCGGCCGAGATCAGCCGCCGCTTGTACGCCTTCTCCTGGATGATCCGGCCGTAGTACTCGATGTTGGCTGCGGTCGGCACCACGCTCTGCATCGAAGCCAGCTGCGTGCGCCCGCCGATGCGATCGAGCATCCCCATCGTCTGCAGCTGCGCGGCGACGGTGACGTTGTCGATCGGCTCGCCCGCGGCGAAGAGGTCCAGCGCCGCGCGGTAGACCTGGCCGTTGTTCTCGCGATAGAAGTCCTCGGGATGGAGGAACTGCAGCACCTTGGCGATCGAAAGCGGGTCGAGAAGGATCGACCCCAGCACCGACATCTCGGCGTCCAGGTCGTGGGGCGGCACCCTCCCGGGTGTGAGCGCAATCGTCGCCACCAGTTTCTAGCGGTCCTGGGTGACGATCACATTGACGTGGGCGGCCACGTCGCGGTGCAGCTTCAACGACACCTCATGCTCGCCCAGTGTCCTGATGGGCTCCTTCATATCGATCTTGTGCCGATCGATGTCGACCCGGTGCTGCGCCTTGAGCGCGGTCGCGATGTCCTGGTTCGTGATCGAGCCGAACGCCTTGTCCTCCGCGCCGACCTTGAGCCGCACCACGACCGTCTTGTTGTCGATCTCGTCCGCCAGCGCCTGCGCTTCGACACGATCTTTGGTCTCGCGCTTGACCACCGCATCGCGAAGCCGCTTGGCCTCGGCGTCGACGCCTTTGTGAGCAATTACCGCCAGCTTCCTCGGCAGAAGGAAGTTGCGTCCGTATCCGTCCGTGACCTCCTTCACATCGCCGGCCTTGCCGACGTTCACGACATCCTTGGTCAACATCACGCGCACTTTGTTCCTAGCCCTCCGATACGGATTGATACGGGTCCCGGCGCGTCACGCGCGCCCGGATCCGGTTGGCGAGTTTGCCTGTCCCTTCCCGCGCCGCCACCATCGAGTCATGGAGGTCGCGGTCGAAGATGCTTTCCCCAGCCTTCAACGCCTCTTCGTGCTCGCGGCGAACGTCCTCCGGACACGCTTCTATGAACGTCTTGACCGCGAGTACGGTCAGGGCGAGCATGTCCAGCTCCCCGAGCACCGGGACCCACGCCGGGAAGTCGATCGGGCTCACGATCAGCGCCAGGGCGCCCAGCACCGCAGCCTTGGGCGCGGCGGGCACACGTGGATCGCGCAGCAGGCAATACGCGAGCTTGCCGTGCCGCGGCACTTCGACAAGGACCTCTTTGGCACGCGAAAGTACAGGATGCATGGGGGCCGACAAAGCCTATCGCTTTTCGGCCTGCAAAGTCAGCCTACTTAACTTAGCCTTGCCGCCATGGCAACAGCCGTCGTCGCCACGCGCGCGCCCGCACATTACGGCAACCTGCAGCACACCGCGCTCAGCGCTTTCTGGTTCGGCAGCAACTTTCTGTGGATCCCTCTGACCACGGTCCTGATCCAGGCTCAGGTCGACCAGGTGGTCCCGAAAGGTTCGCAGAACACCGCCATCGGAGTCGCGCTCGGGCTGGGCGGCCTGCTGGCCATGACCGTACCCCCGCTGGTGGGCGCGTGGTCGGACCGCCTGAACACCCGGTTTGGCCGCCGGAGACCGATCATGGTGGCCGGCACCCTCCTCACGATCCCTGGGCTGCTGGTCCTGATGGCGGCCAACAACTACCCCGAGATCGTGATCGGGTACGCGATCATCCAGTTCTTTTTCAACGCCGCCGGGGCCGCCTACGCCGGGATCATCCCCGACGTCGTGCCCGCCCAGCAGGTGGGCAAAGCCAGCGGGTTTCTGGCCACGATGACCCAGTTGGGGATCGGCGGTGGTCTCGCAGTGACGAGCTTCCTCGCGCACAACCGCGTGATCTACCTGGTCATGGGCGTTGTGGCGGCGCTCACCCTCATCCCCACCGTATGGGCGGCGCGCACCGAGGGAATGGTGCACGTCGACCCGCCATCGCCACGCCCGTTCGCCGAATCGGTGCGCGAATTCCTGCGGCCCCTGCACGAGGGCGATTTCGCCTGGGTCGTATTCACCCGGCTCATGGTCTCTTCCGGGATCACCGTGGTGCTGTATTTCCTGGTCAACTTCTTCGGTGACGTTGTCCTGAGCCCCAAAGAAGACGCCGCCAAGTTCACGGACAACTGGCTCCTGGTGGTGGTTGTCACCGCGCTCCCGTTCGGCTTCTTCGGGGGTCAGATCTCCGACCGGATCCGGCGGCGAAAGATATTCGTGTATCTGGCCGGCGCCGCTCAGGCATTCGTGGCGATCGTATTCATCGCGTTCTATCCGAAATCGATTCCTCTGATATTCGGGCTGGGAGTGGCTTACGGGATCGGCTACGGGCTGTATTTCGCGGTCGACTGGGCTCTTGCCTGCGACACCCTGCCCGATAGGACCAAGTCGGCCAAGGACATGGGCCTGTTCCACATCGCCCTCACGCTTCCGCAAGCGCTGTTGCCGCTTTTCGGGGGCGTGCTGATCGACTATCTCAACCGTCACGTTGCCGCGAACGCCGGCTACCGCGTGGTCTTCTCGAGCGCGGTCGTGTTCCTCTTCCTCGGCACCGTGCTGGTGAGCCGAATCAAGTCCGTTCGCTGACCCGCTCTCTGCGGACCGCGACCAGGCTCGCGATCCACACGGCCGAGATGCCGATGACCCCGACCTCGGCCAGCAGCCTGAGCACGACCAGGTTCGAATACCCGGTAACGAGGAGGGTCTGGAACGCGTGATGGCCGGGGCCGATGAGCGCCCAGCCCAGCGCGACCAGGCCCAGGACGGTCCAGTCCCGCCGATGAACCCCCCAGACGACGAGGACCGACATCGGCAGGAGGAGCAGTACCAGGTGGGTTCCCCATGAGTAGCTGGCCACGATCGGTGTAACCGCCACGACTGCCGCGGCCTCGAGCGCCCTGGCGGTGGCGGTGCGAGATGGTGAACGGAGGACAAGGAACGTGAAAACGATCGCGGCGACGGCGATCAGCGCGGTGATGACGCGCGCGGCGAGAGGCGAACCTAGCGTCGCTCCGAAGAAGGTGTCCGGCGCGAGCAGTCGCGCGATGGTGCCGCCAGGCGAGTGGTTCTCGAAAAAACCGGTGCCTGCGCTGATTGCGGGCACGACCTTGAACAGGTACTCGAGCAGATATTGCGGAGCCGCCAGCAGCCACAGACCCAGGCCCGCGACGATGGCGGCGCCCAGCATCCGCCAGCGTCTGCCCCACAGCACGAGCAACCCTACCGGCGCCTGGATCAGCTTCAGGGCAACGGCCACCCCTAGGGCCGCTCCTCCCCACCAGCGGTCGGCGACCCACGCCACCAACCACACACCGGACAACGCGAGCAGGACGAGGTTGATCTGCCCTTCCACGATGTTTGCGCTCGTGGGCTCGAACGCAAGCGCCATCAGCACGACGAGCGCCGCCAGCTGCCAGTCGTCCACGCGCAAAGCCCGCAGCATGCAGAACAGAAAAACCACCAGCGAGGCGTTGAGGAAGAGGATCGCGGCAGCATCGAGGAGGTTTGGGTTGACGCCCACTACCGGCTGCAGCATCCACGCCAGCGGCAGCGGTGTGGCGTACTGCGGACCGGTCGGCTCGAGGCAGCCTATCGTCTGGCAGAGGTCGTATGGATCCTGGCCGGAGGCAAGCCGGGTAGCGGCCCGCATGTAGCTCTCCTGGAAGTCGCCCAGATAGGCCCCGAAAGCGAGCGGCAGCACCAGGGCCTGCCAGAGGTAGAGCAGGACGATCGGCACTCCGGCCAGGACGAGAAGCAAACCGGTGAAACGCCTATTGGCAAACACCCTCCCCACACCGTGGGGAGGTCCCGCGAAGCGGGGGTGGGGCCGCGCACTAAGCCACGAGAACACCCGGCGGAGTGTATGGCCCCGGACAACAAAAACGAGGCGGCGCCTGCGTGGGACACCGCCTCGGCCGGGTTCCATCGGGTGACACGCCTTCGGTTTCTGCGCCGCTTTACGGCCGTTGCCTACTTATGGAGGCCAACCTTTGCGCGAACTGCGGTGGACCCGACGCCGAACGACTTGAACCCAGCTTGCGCGGTTCTGTTTGGAGTGTCAAGACTTGGTTATGCACGGCCAGAAGAGCACAATTGAGTTTCAGACTCGAGGAGGGGCGAGAGTGGCCAAGCTCAGCTACGTTCAGGGCGCCAGCGACACTCCTCTCCTGGGCGAGACGATCTTCTCGAACCTTCGCCGCACCGCTGAGCGATTCGGCGACCGCGATGCGCTCGTCGTAGCCCACCAGAATCACCGGTCCACCTATCGCCAATTGGTGGAGCAATGCGAGCTCGTTGCACGCGGCCTGCTCGCGCGAGGAGTGCGGCGGGGCGACCGCGTTGGCATCTGGTCGCCGAATCGCTTCGAGTGGGTGATCACCCAGTACGCGACCGCGGCGATGGGCGCGATCCTCGTCAACATCAATCCGGCGTATCGCACATCCGAGCTGGAGTACGTCCTCAACCAATCCGGCATCAGCTTCCTCATCCTGGCCGCGTGCTTTCGCCAGGCTGACTATCGCGCGATGCTCGCCGAGGTCAAGGGCCGCTGTCCCGAGCTGCGCGAAGCCCTCGTGCTCGAGGACGGATGGGACGCGCTCCAGCGGGATGGGGCGCGCACGACCGAAGGCGCATTGCGGGAGCTGGACGCTTCGCTGCAGTTCGACGACCCGATCAACATCCAGTACACCTCCGGCACGACCGGCTTCCCGAAGGGCGCCACCCTCACCCACCACAACATCCTCAACAACGGCTTCTTCATCGGCGAGGCCCTTCATTACAGCGAGCAGGATCGCGTCTGCATCCCGGTGCCTTTCTATCACTGCTTCGGAATGGTCCTCGGTAACCTCGCGTGCACGACCCACGGCGCGACGATGGTCGTGCCCGCGGAGGCTTACGACCCACTCGCAGTCATGGAAACCGTGCAGAAGGAGCGTTGCACCTCTCTGTACGGAGTGCCGACCATGTTCATCGGCGAGCTGGAGCACCCGCGCTTCCAGGAAATGGACTTCAGCTCGCTCCGCACCGGCATCATGGCGGGCTCGCCGTGCCCGGTCGAGGTGATGAAGAAGGTGCAGACCGAGATGCACATCCCGGAGATGACGATCGCCTACGGCATGACCGAGACCTCTCCGGTCTCGACTCAATGCGCGACCGACGATCCGCTCGACAAGCGCGTCTCGACGGTGGGCCGGGTTCACCCGCACGTCGAGATCAAGATCATCGACCCAGCGTCGGGCGCAGTCGTCCCTCGCGGCGAATCAGGCGAGCTGTGCAGCCGCGGGTACATGGTCATGCTCGGCTACTGGAACAACGAGACGGCTACCCGGCAGGCCATCGACGCAGCGCGCTGGATGCACACAGGCGACCTGGCGACGATGGACGAGCTCGGCTACGTCAACATCGTCGGCCGCATCAAGGACATGATCATTCGCGGCGGCGAGAACATCTATCCACGCGAGGTCGAGGAGTTTATGTACAGCCATCCGGCGGTTGCCGACGTGCAGGTGATCGGCGTGCCGTCTGAGAAATACGGCGAAGAGGTGATGGCGTGGGTCAAGTTGCGCGATGGGGCCGAGACGACGGGCGATGAGCTGGCGGCCTGGTGCAAGGGCAAGATCGCGTCCTACAAGATCCCGCGCCACTGGAAGTTCGTGGACTCGTTCCCGATGACGGTCACTGGGAAGGTCCAGAAGTTCAAGATGCGCGAGACCGCGGTGGAGGAGCTGGGCCTGGCGAAAGCCGCGCGCGTCCGAACCGCGTAAAGCGCTACTGCAGCGATTCGTAAGGAAAGGCGGCGGCGAAGGGCTCGTACAGCAGCAGGACCTGCTCGACCGGTAACAGGTCGCGCATGAAGATGCCCCCGGCCGCGACGCCGGCGTGGCCCACGATCCCCGAGCCGTCGTGCGGCGCCGCCATCTCCGCCCCGTCCTGGGCGGCGCGGAACGCCATCGTGCGGCCGGACTTGTTGGCCGCCTCTATCACCGCTTTCCAGGCCGCCTGGTAATGAGCCGCGGGATCAAGCGCGGGCGAGGTCGATGGGGTCGCCGCCGGTGCGCCCGCCACGGAAAGTGTGGCCGGCCTGGGTGGCTCGCTGAGGACCTTGGCCACGGCCGCCGCCTCGGCCTCGGTTGGGCCCGAAAGGGTCGGTAGGCGAGCCAGGAAAGCGGCGATCTGGCGGTCGACCGGAGCCGGCGGCTGATAGCCGGGTCCGGGTAGGACGGTCGCGAACGGGCGGTACAGAGCAGCGAATTGGGCGTCGTGCAGCTGCTCGCGCACGAGGACGGCGAGGGCCACTATCTGCGCCGACTCGAGGGCGACCGCGGCCACCTCCTCAGACACCACCCTGGTGATCGCGAGCTTGGTCTGCGTCACCCGGAACCCGCCCGTGAACGCGTTCACCATGGCCTGGTCGGCGCTGGACAGCAGCCCGTCCAGCACCTGCTCGACCTCAGCGGTCGAGGGGCGTTGCCGCGACAGCATGCGCGCGGCGGCGACCCACTCCCATTGCGCCCTGCCGAAGGCCTTGACCGCCGCAGCGAGGAACTGCCCCGCTTCGCTCGCGCTCAGGGGATCGCGACCTGCTCGGGGAGCAGGCCCTTGGCGCGGAGCTTCTCGATTGGATGGTAGGCGTCCACGATGCGCATCGTGCCGGATGCCGACCGCAGGACCATCGACTGCGTGTACGCGTAAATGTCTTCGTAGCGGACGCCCTTGAGCAGCTCACCCGTGGTGATACCCGTCGCCGCGAAGAAGATGTCA
>DATINX010000142.1:0-13557 GCA_035473835.1 Candidatus Dormiibacterota bacterium
GGCGGTTCAGCCCACCACCGGCAACCTCGCGCCCAACACGCAGTACCAGGTGACGATCGGGCCCAACGCCAAGACGGCGTCCGGCCAGCTCCTCAGCACGCCGAAGACCATCACGTTCGTCACGCAGCCGCCTCCGGCGCCATCCCCATCACCGACCCCGGTGGTGACACCTTCGCCGCGAAGTAGTGCGCTCACCGGACAGCAGCAGCTCGCCACCGTGCCTGGAGGCGTCTCCCGCGTGCAGTGGTCACCCGATTCGTCGACGGTCTACTTCGTGACTGCCAAGGGAGGCCTCGAGTCCGTGCCGGCCGCAGGCGGCAGCGTCACAGTGATCGCCCCGGACGGGGTCACGGCGGCGGGGCTCGTGTCGGCGGGTGATCGCATCGCTTACGTCCGCAACGGCAAGATCCAGGTCCTGACCCTCAGATCCAGCACGACCACGGAGATCATCAGCGACGCCACCCCCGTGATCGTCGGCTGGGCCAAGGATGCGGTCGAGTGGACCACGGCGGACAGCGTCTTCACGTCGAGCGCCGGCGGCCCGGCGAAGGTGAGCTCGCTGCCGACAAGCGGCACGATCACGGCTATCTCGTTCTCACCGGACGGCACGCACCTGGCCTACGCGCAGGACCAGAATCTGCAGGTACTCGACCTCGCGACCGGCAAAAGCAGCACGCTCGGGCTGGCGGGCGCACAGTTCTTGGGCTGGTCGCCCGACAGCACCGGCGTCATGTACTCGGGCGCGCAGGGCGTCATCGTGGCCGATGTTGCCGGCCGGACCACCGCCACCCTGCCGGCGGGCGACCCGAGCTGGTCGAACCAGGACGAGGTCCTCCTTGGCAGCGACACCGACATCTGGGAGGTTCGTCCGGACGGAACCGGCCAGCCGGTGAAGCTTGCGGAGGGCACGTACCACGCGCCCGTGTGGGCGCCCAACGGCGTCGCGTTCACCTACGTTCGCGGCGGCGCCCTTTTCGTCGCCTCCGCTCCCGCCGCGCCGGCGAGGGCATCCGCCATCGATGCGGCGGCCGCAGTCGTCAAGGCCTTCATGGATGCGCGGAGCGCCAAGCTGGTCGACAAGGCGACGTCGTACCTCGACGACAACGGCAAGAAGGCCTATTCCGGGACCAACGGCGGCCTCAACCTGCTGGTGACCGGCGACCCGAGCTTCTCCCGCTCCTATGTGCTCACACAGGAGATCACCGGAACGCAGCCCGACACGGCACAGTTCGTGGTTCGCATCGTGCTCTCCCACGAGAAGCTGGACGTCAGCACGTTCGAGGAGACCTTGACCCTCGTACGCTCCCAGGGCAGCCAGCAATTCCTGATCGACCAGGCCTCGTCCGGCCCCGTGCTGAGCCTGGGCAAAGGTGCAGCAGTCGTCAGCGTCGACGTCGCGTCAGCCAGCGTCAAGGTGACGTTCGACAGCGACCTGCAGCCGGACACCGTGCCGGCAGGGGTGATCATCCTCGACGCCAAGGGCAAGCAGGTGGGAGCGACGCCCGTCTACGCCAACCGCACCGTCACCATCATGGGCCTGGACCTCAAATCGCACTCCACCTACAAGCTGGTTGTGCTGTCGACGGTCAAGGACGTGGGGGGCAACAATATCGCCTCCGAGTACGACCTCACGTTCTCCGGTCCTTCAGATTTGCATGGTGACGACAGGCGCAGGACCCAAAGCCCGTCGCCGAGCCCGCAGGCTTCGCCGGGCGCGACTCCTTCCAGCTAGAGGAGCTTGAGCGCGCGCGCGGCGCGCACAAGGGCGGTCACAGAACCCGTATGGGAAATGCTGCCGCCGAGCCCGGCCTGGAGCGCCTCGACAAACGGCAGCCGCAGCACCTCCATGTCCTGCTCGTACGTCTCGGGGTTACGGTCTGACGACGTGATGCCCTGCGCCAAGTACATGTGCGCACGTCCTGTCAGAAAGGCGGCGCCATGCATCACTCCGAGCGAGGTGTACCGTGAGGCGACCAGCCCAGCTTCCTCGGCGAGCTCGCGGCGCGCGCACGTCATCGCATCCTCGCCTGCGTCGACGGTCCCCGCCGGCACCTCCCACGACGACTCGTCCCAGGCGTGGCGCCACTGGCGCACGAGCATCGTGTCGGCGTTGTCGAAGTAGGGGACGACGAACGCAGAGTCGGGATTGGCGACGACCGTGTACGTCGCCTCAGAGCCATCCGGAAACCTGATCACGTCCTCTCGGAGGACGAACGAACCCGAACGGCCAACGATGGCCGAGCGCACTACTTCGAAGGGCCGGCCGCCCGCGGGATGCGAGAGCCGGTTCAGGTTCTGTTGACCACGGCGGCCACAGCCGCGGCGGCCGCAGCGACGTGACGGGGATCGGGGCCGTAATCGAACGGTGATACCTCGCCGGCAAGCTGCTTCGCCTTTTCCACGAGCTCAGGGTGATCGTCGATGAAACGAGTGCTCAGATTGCCGGAACGAAAATCCGGACTATCGAGAATCGCGCGGTGGTAACTGATCGTGGTCGCGGGACCGACGACGACGAACTCGCGCAGCGCGCGGCCGGCTCGGGCGATCGCTTCGGCCCGGTCGGCGCCATGGACGATGAGCTTGGCGACGAGAGAGTCGTAGTTGGGTGGTACCTCAGAGCCGGGCCCGAACCCGGAGTCGACGCGGACGCCAGGGCCGGCCGGCGCGACCCAGCGGTTGATTCGCTTCGGGTTGGGCATGAACTTTCGAACCGGGTCCTCGGCGTTGATGCGCATCTCGATCGAGTGCCCAGTCCAAGTCACGTCTTGCTGCGTGAAGCTCAGAGACAGTCCGGCCGCGACGCGGATCTGCTCCTTGACCAGGTCGATGCCGGTGACGGCCTCAGTGATCGGATGCTCCACCTGAAGCCGGGCATTGACCTCGAGGAAGTAGAAATCGCCATCGCTGAAGATGAACTCCACCGTGCCGGCGTTGACGTACCCGGCGGCCCGCGCGGCCGTGATCGCCGCCTCGCCCATCGCCGAGCGGATCTCCGGTGTGACGGCGGGTGATGGTGTCTCTTCCATGATCTTTTGATGGCGGCGCTGGATCGAGCACTCGCGTTCCCCAAGGTGCACCGCGTTGCCATGGCTGTCGCAGATGACCTGGATCTCGATGTGCCGCGGCTTGCGCACGTAGCGCTCGATGTAGATCGTCGGGTCGCCGAACGCCGAGCGCGCCGCCTGCGCGCTGCTTGCGATCGCCGCCTCCAGGTCCTCCTCCTTCTCGACGACCTTCATGCCGATGCCGCCGCCGCCGCCGGATGGCTTGACCATCACAGGCAGCCCGATCTCCTTCGCCGCCGCGACCGCGGCTTTGCCATCTGAGATGGCGCCGCTTCCGGGTGTGACCGGCACCCCGTTGGCCACCGCCAGCTGGCGCGCCGCGCGCTTGGAGCCGAGGGCACGCATCGCCGAGCCGGGCGGGCCGATGAACTTGATGCCGGCCGCCTCGCAGGCGTCAGGAAACGCCGCCTTCTCCGAAAGGAAGCCGTAGCCGGGGTGGATGGCCTCGGCGCCGCAATCGTGGGCGACCTTGACGATGCGCTCGAGCTGCAGGTATGACTCCGACGGCGGCGCGCCGCCGATGTGATGGGCCTCGTCCGCATATCGCATGTGGATCGCGCCGCGATCCGCGTCCGAATAAATCGCGGCCGTCTCGATCCCCAGCTCCCGGCATGCGCGCATGACGCGGATCGCGATCTCGCCCCGGTTGGCGATCAGGATTTTCGTGAAGAGTTTGTTCTTCAATCCTTCATCCGACCGCCAGCAGCGCCTGCGAAGGACTGACGACCTCGCCCTCCCTTACGTAGACGTCGCGCACGGTTCCGGCCACCGTGGTGACGATGTCGTTCTGCATCTTCATCGCCTCCAGCACGGCCACCACGTCGCCGAGCTTGACCACATCGCCGGGCTTGACCGGGATCTTGACGATGAGGCCCTGCATGGGCGCGATCACGGTGCCTTCGCCGGTTCTGGGTGGGGGCGCGCTCGCCGCCGGCGCCGCGGACCCGCCACCGCCCGGCGTAGCGGGCATCACGGTCATTCCCGCCCCGCTCACCCGGACCTTGAACGTCTCGCCTTCGACCTCGACCTCGAACTCCGCCGAGGGCGTGGCAGGCGGCTCGGCCGGTGGCGCCGGCGATGGGTGAGCGGGCGATGCCGGTGGCGCGACCGGAGGAGTTGGGTTGCCGACCGCGACGGGGTGCTTCTTTTCGGGGACGGCCGTGGCCGGCTCGCGCAGATAGTCGATCGCGAGGTTGGGAAACAGCAGCTGGATGAGCACCGAGTCATCGCTCGCGTCCAGGCTCATCTTCCTGAGCTGCTGCCGCGCCGCCTCCACCTGCGGCTCGAGCAGGTCCGCGGGCCGGATCGTGATCGGCTCCTCGCGCCCGAGGACCAGGCGCCGGAGCTCAGGATCGGCCGGGACCGGCGGCCGTCCGTACAGACCCTGCAGATAGTCCTTCAACTCCTGGGTCACAGTCGCGTACCGCTGGCCGCCGATGGTGTTATAGACGGCCTGCGTGGCGATCATCTGCCGGATCGGCGCCACCAGCGGCGGATAGCCGAGCTCCTTCCGGACCCTGTTGACCTCGTCGAGCACCTCGGGCAAGCGGACCTCCGCGCCGTGCGCGTCGAGCTGGTGATGGATGTCCTCGAGCATCGCACCCGGCATGTGGTACCGAAGAATGCTGGCGTCGACGCGGTCGGCCACCGGGCTCAGGTCGTCGATGTGCTCTCGCCTCAGGGCGGCGACATCCTGCTGTACGTCCCACATGTTGTCCAGGTCGAGGCCGGTGTCGTACTCGCCCCCTTGCAGAGCTGCGATGACGCTTTCGGCGGCCGGCTGCGAGGTGCCCCACGCGAGCGGCGACATCGCGACGTCGAGGATCTCCGCACCCGCCTCCACCGCGGCCATGTAGGCCATCGGCGCCATGCCGCTCGAACAGTGCGAGTGGACGTCGATCGGCACCTTGACCACCTGTTTGAGCGCGGTCACAAGCTCCCATGTCGCCTGCGGGCTGAGCAGGCCGGAGGTGTCTTTGATGACGACGTCGTGGCAGCCCATGTCGACCAGGCCCTTGGCCAGCGAGCACCAGAGCTCGAGGCTATGGGCGGGTGAGACCGCGTAGCACAGCGTGCCCTGCACCGTCTTCCTGGCCTTCAGGGCCGCACCGATCGCGGCCTCCATGTTGCGCAGGTCGTTCAGCGGATCGAAGATGCGGAACACGTCGATGCCGTTCTTGGCAGTGTGCTTGATGAAGAGCTCGACGACGTCGTCGGCGAAGTTGCGATTGGCGACCAGGTTCTGGCCGCGGATCAATGCTTGTGTCGGCGTGTTCGGCGTCGCCTTGCTCAACTTGCGCAGGTAAGCCCAGGGATCTTCGCGGCGCCTCACCTGAGTCTCGAACGTGGCGCCGCCGAAAGCCTCCATCGCGAAAAAGCCGATGCGGTCCATCTTGGCCGCGACCGGCACGATCTCGTCCCCGCGCAGGTTGCCGCCCAGC
This sequence comes from Candidatus Dormiibacterota bacterium, assembly GCA_035473835.1. GTDB lineage: Bacteria > Chloroflexota > Dormibacteria > Dormibacterales > Dormibacteraceae > UBA10449. The sequence continues at coordinate 5,507 of DATINX010000142.1, forward strand.
AGCGACTGCTGCGCGTCACGAAACGTCGTATCGAGAAGCCGCAGGCGCGGCGATTTTTTCGCCGTCACGTCGCGAGGGCCGCTCGTTTCTCTAGATGGCGCTTGGCCACAGCGCTGTCGCTGAGACCGATGATCCGTGCCGCCAGCCACGCGGCGTTCTTGGCGCCCGCTTCGCCGATGGCTACGGTCGCGACCGGGATGCCCGCCGGCATCTGCACGATCGAGTACAGCGAGTCGACGCCGCCAAGGTGCTGGGTCGGCACCGGCACGCCGATCACGGGTAGGTCAGTCCACGCCGCGACCACGCCGGGAAGATGGGCGGCTCCGCCCGCAGCCGCGATAACGACCTGGAGCCCGCGCTCGCGCGCCGAACTCGCCCACTCCATCACGCCGCGCGGGTTGCGGTGCGCCGAGCAGACTTTGACCTCGTGCGTCAATTCCAGCTCCTCGAGAACTTTGACGCACGACTCCATCAGCGGCAGGTCTGACTTGGAGCCGAGGATGATGCCGACTACTGGATTCAACCAACGGCCTCCTGGGCAATATCGGTTCGGTAAAAAGCCCCCTGGAATCGTACCTGCCGGGCCCCTGCAAGCGCCTTCTCGCGTGCGTCCGCCACAGTGTCGCCCAGCGCCACCGAAGTGACCACACGCCCGCCGTCGGTGACCAGCCCGCGGCCGGGCTCGAAGCGCGTGCCGCCGTGGAACACCTGGACACCGCGAGGCATCTCGGCGAGCCCGCTGATCGGCAGGCCCACCTTGACGAGCGCGTCATCGGGATAGTTCGCCGATGCCACGACCACCCCGACCGAAGCTCGCGGGCTCCATCTCGGGTCGGGCAAGCTCGCCAACGTGCCCTTGGCCGCGGCCAGGGCGAGGGCCACGAAGTCTGACTCGAGCCGGGGCAGGACGACCTGAGCCTCGGGGTCGCCGAAGCGCGCGTTGAACTCGAGGGTGCGGAGGCCGGACGGCGTGAGCATCAGCCCGGCATAGAGGACGCCCCGAAACTCGTCACCGGAAGCCGCCAGCTCGCGAACCGCAGGCCGAAGCACGTTTTCCAGCACATCGTCCAGCAGCGCGCCGTCCACGCCAACCGGCGGCGAATACGCGCCCATGCCTCCAGTGTTGGGTCCGCGGTCGCCTTCGTGCGCCCGCTTGAAGTCGCGCGCGGGTTCGAGCGCGATCACGTCCGTGCCATCGGTGACGCCGAGCACGGACACCTCAGGACCCTCCAGCTTCTCCTCGATCACGATGGCGGCGCCGCTGCGGCCAAACCGGCCCTGGACGAGGATCGCGTCGATGGCGGCGTCGGCTTCAACGATGGTCGAGCACACGATGACGCCTTTGCCTCGCGCCAGCCCATCGGCCTTTACAGCGACGCGGCCGTCACGCTTGCGAGCCCACTCGCGAGCCGGCTCCGGGGACGTGAAGGTTGCGAAGTCGGCGGTGGCGATACCGGCGCGGACCATCAGCTCTTTCGCGAAGAGCTTGCTCGACTCGATGCGACCAGCGCTGCGGTTCGGCCCGAAGACGTTGAAGCCGGCGCTACGCAGCGCGTCGCCGACCCCAGCATCGACCGCGGCCTCTGGGCCGAGCACGATGAGGCCGAGACGCTCGCGCTTGGCGAAGTCAACGAGGCGGACCACGTCGGCGGCGCCGATCGCGATGTTGCGAGCCATCCCGCCGGTGCCTCCGTTACCGGGCGCGCAGTAGACACGCTCCACGAGGTCCGACTGCACACATTTCCAAACGAGCGCATGCTCGCGGGCGCCCGACCCGACCACCAGGACCCTCAATGCGGCGTTATTGGATCACGAACGCGATGGACCGGCTTTCACTCCCACTCGATCGTGCCCGGCGGCTTCGACGTGATGTCGAATACGACGCGGTTGACCCCCTTCACCTCGTTCACGATCCTGTTGCTGATCCGGCCCAGCACCTCGTAGGGCACACGAGCCCAGTCGGCGGTCATCGCGTCCTCGCTCGTGACGACACGGATCGCGACGACGTTCGCGTAAGTTCGGTAATCACCCATCACCCCGACAGTCTCGAGCGGGGTCAGCACCGCGAACGACTGCCAGACCTGGCGGTACAGGCCGAAATTCTTGATCTCGTCGACCACGACCCAATCCGCGTTTCGCAGGATTTCGAGACGCTCGGCCGTGACCTCGCCCAGGCACCTGATCGACAGGCCCGGACCGGGGAACGGCTGCCGGTACACCATCTCCTCTGGCATGCCGAGCTCCGTGCCGACGGCCCGCACCTCGTCCTTAAAGAGATAGCGAAGCGGCTCGATGAGCTGGAAGCGCAGGCCGGGCGGCAGCCCGCCGACGTTGTGGTGGGTCTTGATCTTGACCGCGGTCGTCGAGACGTCTGGTGCGGTGGACTCGATCACATCCGGGTACAGGGTTCCCTGCGCGAGGAAATCGATACGGCCGAGCTTCGAGGCTTCGGCCTCGAAAACCGAGATGAACTCGCGGCCGACGATTCGCCTCTTCTCCTCGGGATCGATGACGCCGCGCAGCGCGTCGAGGAACCGCGCCGTGGCGTCGACGTAGCGGATGTTCATGTCGAGGTTGCCGTGCATGACGGCCAGCACGCGCTCGGGCTCCTCCTTGCGCAAGAGCCCGTTGTTCACAAAGACGCAGGTGAGCTGGTCGCCGACAGCGCGATGGACCAGCGTGGCCGCGACTGCCGAGTCCACGCCACCCGACAGCGCGCAGATCACGCGACCGTCCCCGACCTGGGCGCGGATGCTCTCCACCGCCTCGGCGATGAACGAGCCGGCGGTCCAGGAGGGATCGCAGCGGCAGACGCGGAATAGGAAGTTTCGCAGCACCTCGCGCCCGCTGGGGGTGTGCACGACCTCCGGATGGAACTGGATCCCGAAGATCCCCTTGCCATCCGTGAAGGCGGCGAGCGGCGAATTGCCGCTGGAGGCCAGAGCGTGGAAGCCCGGCGGCATCTCGGTCACTGCGTCGCCGTGGCTCATCCACACCGGCAGCTCGACGTTCAGCCCTTCGAACAGCGGGCCCGGCTCACGCACAGCGAGCAGCGCCGGGCCGTACTCTCTCGCCCGGCCGGGGTCGACCTTGCCGCCGAGATGGTGGGCGATGAGCTGCATGCCGTAGCAGATGCCGAGCACCGGGATCCCGGCCCGCAGCGCCTCAGGATCGACCTGGGGCGCATCCTTGTCGTAGACGCTAGACGGGCCGCCACTGAGGATCAGGCCGGCCGGCGCCCGTTCCTTCAGCTTCGACCAGGGGGTCGTCCCGGGCACGAGCTCGCAGTAAACCTTGGCCTCGCGCACGCGCCGCGCGATCAGCTGGCTGAACTGCGATCCGAAATCCAGGATGAGGACCGTCTGCTGGCGCATCGCAGGGCTCGCCTCCTTAAGGTTTGGCCCGGCAGCCGTGGCGGTCCGGCTCAGCTCAGCCCTTCCCCATGCCAACGTGCTGCGACTGCTGGAGGGATTTGCCTTCCGACGTTATCGATGGCGCGATGACCATCTCGACGTGTTGGAACTCGGCGATGTCATGCGCGCCGCAAACGCCAAGGGCCGAGCGCAGCGCACCCGCGAAGTTCTGGCTGCCGTCGTCGACGCGTGCCGGGCCTAGAAGGATCTCTTTCAGGGTCGCCTTGGTGCCGACATGGATCCGCGTGCCGCGTGGAAGGTTGGGATCGGGCGTCGCCATGCCCCAGTTGTAGCCCTTCGAGGCGGATTCCTCTGCGCCCGCAAGCGGGGTACCGATCATGACCGCGTCCGCGCCTGACGCGAACGCCTTGCAGACGTCGGCTCCGATGCGCATGCCGCCATCGGTGATGACCGCGACCCGCATGCCGCCCCGGCGCATGTGCTCGTCTCGCGCGGCGGCGACGTCGGCTGTGGCCGTGACCTGCGGCACGCCCACCCCCAACACTCCGCGCGTCGTGCATGCGGCGCCGGGTCCTACGCCGACGAGGATGCCGGCGATGCCTGTCTCCATCAGCTCCAGCGCCGTCTCGTAGTGGACGCAGTTGCCGACGACGACGGGGATGTCGCAGGTCCTCACCAGGTCTTCGAAGGAGAGCTGGTGATACGACCTCGACGAATGCCGTGCGGTGAGGACCGTGCCCTGGACGACCAGGACGTCGGCGCCGGCCGCCTGCACGAGCTCGGCGCGCTCGCCCGCTCTGGCCGGCACGGTCGATACGGCACATGGAACTCCGGCTGCCTTGATCGCTTTGATGCGCTCGCTGATCAGCTGCGGCTTGACCGGTTCGCGGTAGACGTCTTTAAGGATGGCGTTCACCGTCGCCTTGTCGGCCGCGGCGATCCGCTCGATAATCGGCCGCGAATCGGCGTAGCGCGTGTGGACGCCATCGAGGTTGAGCACGGCGATTCCGCCGAGCCTGCCCATCGCGATCGCGAATTCGGCATCGACGACTCCGTCCATGGCCGCGCCCCAGACGGGGATGTCGAGGTGGAAGGTGTCGCCCATCGCAAAAGTGATTTCGACCTCGTCGGGATTGAGCGTGACACCGCCGGGTACGAGCGCGACCTCGTCGAAACCGTAGGCGCGTCGCGCGCGCCGCCCGATCCCGATCTCGAGGCCAGACTGCTCCCGCGTCACCTCGTCACGGGTTGCGAGACGGCTCTGATTCAGGGTGTGCTTACTCCAATGGCGGCGGGGTTCGTTGAATTATAAGAGATGTTCACCTCCCCTTTCACCTCCCCACACCCTGGAGAGGACGCCTCGCTCGCGCAGCGGGCCAGGCAGGTGGGGCGACGCAATATCCTTAGATGTGTGTACCGGACGCTCGAATATCTGCGAGGGATCTCCGACTCCGACGTCCGCCGCCTGCGCAGCGCGGGGATCCACCACACCAATCACCTGCTGCACCGAACTTCGCTCGACATCGATCGCAAGCGCCTGTCCAAGCGCACCGGGATCACGACGGAGCGCCTGCTCGGGTTCGCGCATCAATGCACGCTCATGGAGGTCTCAGGCATGGAGCGGCACCTGCAAACGGTCAGGAGATTCGGCGTCGAGACGATGAAGGACCTCCGAGCGCAGGATGCCGAAGAGCTGCACTCGAAGCTCGTCGACGCGATCGGCCTCGCGGGCTCGCCCAGCCGGTCAGATGTTCAGTACTGGATCAGCCAGGCGACTGCACTGGACATCATCGAGGAACCCGAACCTACGCCGCCCCTACCGGTCGTGACGTAGCTTCCGCTTGCTCTCAGACGAACACTCCGCGGCGAAGCTTCAGGTTGTCGTAGACCCCTTTCTGGATCGTTTTCCGCACCTCGTCCGAGATGCCCATCACGAGGTGCTGATCCTCGGCGGCCTCCGGCGGCTGCGCCTCGGTGTGCACCGGCGGATGGAACTGGATTCGCCACTTCGAGGGTAAGGGGATCATTCCCAGCGCACCCAGCCACGGCCACGTCGGCGTGATCGGGAAGTAGGGAAGGCCGAAAAGCCTCGCCATCGGCGTGGCATCGCCGATCATCGGATAGATCTCCTCCGAGCCGACGATCGAGACCGGGATGATCGGCGCCCCGGACCGGATGGCGATCGAGACGAACCCGCCGCGGCCGAACCGGCGGAGGCGGTAGCGATCTTTGAACGGCTTTCCCGTGCCCTTCACGCCCTCAGGGAAGACGAGCACCAGCTCGTCTCGCTCCAGCAGCCGGCGGGTGTCGTCGGGATGCCCCACGGTCTGTCCAGTTCTGCGTAAGAACCAGCTGAGGACAGGCATGCCCATGAAGAGGCTGGCCACCAGTGCGCGCACATGCCGCGGGTGCGGATGCTCGGCGAACATCGCCGTCTTGATCATCGTGCCGTCCCAGGGCAGCACGCCCGCATGGTTGGCGACGAGAAGAGCACGACCGGTGGACGGGACGTTCTCGATGCCCGTGGTCTCGACCCGCCAGTAGTCGCGATACAGCGCGCTGAAGAGTGAGAGGAACGACTCGGTCCATTCGGCATCGAAACCGAAATCGTCGACCGCGTAGTTCGGGCCGCGCTGGGCGAGCGAGCGCTGCTGATACAGGAACTGGACCGCTCCCATGACGCGGTTCATGTCTATGATCTCGCTGCCCGTGACCTCCCGCAGGCGGGCCGACAGCCCGCTTATGCCCTGGAGCGCGTACATGGGCGCCTGACGCTGCAGGCGGCGCACCTGTTTCGGCAAGCGAAAGCGGGGGCCGGGTGGAGGCGATACCACCTTTGCCTTCCGGCTTCGGCGTCGCAGGTCTTGGGTCTCAAGGGCCATCAGGGCCGCACCGCCGTCACGATGCCCGCGAGCCCATTTCCCTGCCGGCGCCGGCGTCGCTGCAAGTAGACCTGCAGCTCGTACTCCTGCGGCCGCGACGGCGCTTCGATGACCTCGACGTCCTTGCCCATCGCAAGGCTGTCCATCACCGCCCTCGTGTTGAATGCGGGCTTCCAGCCAAAAGTCTCCGCAAGTCGCGAGCAGTCGGCGACCGAGCCGTATGCGAGCACGTCTCCAAGATGGGCCGGGAGGTCGATGCCGGTCGCACGCAGCGCCATACGACCGAGCCAGCGTCCATAAGGAGGCAGCATGGGTAGCGGCGTGCCGCCCATGATCCCGATGGCCTGGCTCACCAGGACGATGCCGTCGGCGGCCACGTTGAACACCCCTTCATGGCCCTGCATCGCCGCGCGGACGATCGCTTCCGCGGCGTCGTCCTCGTGCAGGAGCTGCAGGCGCGGGTCGAAGCCCGCGAAGGTGGGGACGATGGGGAGAGATAGGTAGCGGCCGAGCGAGGTGCCCTCGCTCACGCGAAAACCCATGCGCAGCAGCGACACGCGGCAGCCGGCGGTGCGCAAAGAGAACTCCTGGACCAGCTGCTCCATCTCCAGCAGGTCGCGCTTGAGGCCATATGCCGGGCGATCCGCCCGAATCGATTCCTCGGTGACGAACGATGGCTCGCCAGGCGCGGCTCCGTACACGGCCTGGCTCGATTTGACCACGAGGCGGCGTACCGGGCTCGACGGCGACGCGCAGCCCGTGAGCACGTTCATCGTCCCGATCACGTTGGTCTCGTGCGCCGCCCGATCCTCGCTCGCCGAATCGATCCTCACGGCCATATGGACCACGGTGTCGATCCGGAGCTGCCGCACGAGCTTGCCGATCACCGACTGCCGGGTGTCCGCGTGGACGAAGTCCATCTCCTCGATGGCGCTGACGGGGTCGGCGATGTCGCAGCCGAAGAGCGAAGGAACCTGGCCCGCCAGCCGCCTGGCCACCTCCGCGCCGAGCGGATTGGACACACCCGTGATGAGCACTCGCCCAGGGAACGCCGAAGCCGAGGCTGGGGTCACCGCCAGATTATGGATATATACCCCTGACCATCGTTGCGTTGGCGACTCGCTGCACGGCGAGCGCGTAGGCCGCCAGGCGCATGTCGATGCGCTTGTTCACGGACGTATGGAGGATCTCGTAGAAGGCCCGTGTGATCACGTGGTGCAGCTTGGTGTTGATCTCCTCCTCCTCCCAGAAGAAGGCCTGTAGGTCCTGCACCCACTCGAAGTACGACACGATCACGCCACCGGCGTTGGCGATGATGTCGGGGATCACGAAGATGCCCCGATCGTGGAGGATCGGGTCCGCCTCGGGCGCGACCGCGGCGTTGGCGCCCTCGGTGATCAGCTTGGCGCGGATGCGAGGGGCGTTTTCAGCCGTGATGACGTCCTGCACGGCCGCCGGCACGAGCACGGTCACGGGGAGCTCGAGCAGATCCTCGTTGGTGATGCTGTCCGCCTTCTTGAAGCCTGTCACGCCGCCGCGGACGCGACGATGCTCCTCGAGCGCGGCGAGGTCGAGGCCCGCGGGATTGTAGATGCCGCCCTTCGAGTCGCTGACCGCGACGATCTTGAGCCCCGCCTCGGCCAGCAGCCGGGCCGCCGACCGGCCGACCTGGCCGTAGCCTTGAACCGCAACGGTGGGTGGCTCGTCCTCGACATGCAGGTACTTGATGGCCTCGATGGTCAGGTAGGTGGCGCCGCGGCCGGGGGCGTCGACGCGGCCTTCCGAACCGCCGACG